>NZ_CP109434.1:7680891-7983956 GCF_036227105.1 Amycolatopsis sp. NBC_01488
CGATGACGGTGGCACCGTCCGCGGGTACCGGGTTCATGTGGTCGAGCCCGATGATGGACGCGCCGCTGATCCCCAGCGGCTGACCGCAGTCGACCGCGCAGCTGGCCAGGTGGATCGGTGCGCCGCCGACGAACTTGAAGATGTCGCCCGGCTCGTCGACGATCGTCACCCCGTCCTGCGGGATCCGGGCGAGGTGGTCGAACTGGCTGATCACCGTGCTCGATACCCGGACCGGGCTGCCGCACCCGACCGCGCAGCTGGCCAGGTGGATCGGCGCACCGCCGACGATCTTGAAGATGTCGCCCGGCTCGTCCACGATCGTCGTGCCGTCGACCGGGACCGGGTTCATGTGGTCAAGCTGGACGATCGACGCGCCGCTGACGTGCACCGGGTTCCCGCAGTCCACCGCGCAGCTGGCCAGGTGCAGCGGGGCGCCGCCGGCGAACTTGAAGATGTCGCCGGGCTCGTCCTGGATGGTCGTGCCGTCGGCGGGCCGGGACCGCATGTGCTCGTTGTTCACGATGCTCCACGCCGTGATGGCCACCGGATTCCCGCAGCCGACCGCACAGCTCGCCAGATGAATCGGCGCACCGCCGGCGAACTTGAAGATGTTGCCCGCCTCGTCTTTGGCTGTCGCGCCGTTCGCCGGCGTCGCCGGCCCCGCGTCGATCACGCTCTGCTTGGTGGGCAACGGGTTCGGGCACAGGTTGGTGGCACAGCTGGAGACCCAGACCGGCGCGCCGCCCACCATCTTGTAGACGCGCTGTGAGTCGCGGGTCCACAGCACGGTGCCGTCGGCCAGCCCGTACACCGACGTCACATCCGGCGGCGGGCCACCTGGCGGCACGGGGCTGCCTTGCGGCGGGTTCGGATAGGAGATCGCGGTCATCATCCGGCCGGCGACCTGCTCACTGGTGAAGTCGACCCAGTCGGTGGAGCCGCAGCAGTCTGGGTACCTGCCGTGGACGCCGGAGTTGAAGGCGCCCTGGAGCAGCTTCCCGAACAGCACCTGCGGTGAGTCGCACACCGGGTCATTGAGAATGCACAGCTCGGTGGCGCGGTCGCGGATGTCCGGCGTCAGCCCGTTCCGGCCGAGGATCCCGCCGAGCTGCGGCCGGGGAACGCCCGCGCCATCCAACACCGGCAGCGACACGTTCGGCGTGTACTGGCCGAGAGGGTCGGACAGCAGCAGCACCGCACGCACGTGTCCGAGGTCGTAGCCGCCCAGGACGTTCACCGTGTTGTGGATGACCATGGCCCCTTGGGAATACCCGATCAGGCCGAACTTCTCGGCCGGGCACTTCGACGCCAGGTACTGGATCGAGTGCACCAGGTTTTCGACGCCGGTCTGCACCGACGCGGAGAAGTTGCCAAGGTCGCTGATCGCCGTCGCCGGGTAGTACAAGGAGTAGAACTGGGTGTTCAAGTTCGGGTTGAACCCGCGCAAGTAGACCCTCACCAGCCCGTAGTACGGGTCCACGGTGCCGCCCATGCCGTAGGCACCCTGCCCGTCGACCTGGCCCGAACCACGCACGCCGATGATCAAGTTGTCGGAACAGTCCGTGGGCAGTCCCGGAGCGAGCGGGAAATCGGCCGGTTTGGCCGGTGCCGCGACTGCCACACCGGGCAGCCAGGTCACTGTCATGAGCAGAACTCCCAATACCGCGGCGAGTCTGCGCCATCTCGGTCTTTTCATCAGCTTCCCGCTCCAGTCCTTGCCTAGGCCGGCTGATACGTGGCGGGCGCCCGGTGTCACCGTTTTCGCGGAAATCGCGCAGGGATATGACTTACAGAAGAGCTGTTCCCGGCTGCTGGTACATTTCGCGCACCGGTTCTGGTCTGCCTTCCAACGGCTTTCGATCCCCCAAGATCACTAGTTCCCCAGAACGCGCCCGCCGGAGCCTGGCACAGCCCGCGACCGCGCTGCAAGGACTTCGAGCCTCATCGAAACCCTGGCGCCCGGCGGGCAGGGCAGCTAGCGTCTGTCAAGCGAGCGGGTGCAACTCGGTTGAAGCGGAGCTACTTGCGTCCGGCGGCCAGGCGGCCGTCGAAGGTGTTCAGTGCGGATGGGACCGGCGGACAGAAAGCGCTTACCATGCGTGCCATGACCACCGACCTGCGAGACCGGATCGGGCTGTGCTCGGTCACGTTCCGGGCGTTGCCCGCCCGCCGGGTCGCCCACGAGGCCGCCGCAGCCGGCCTGCGCGTCGTTGAGTGGGGCGCGGACGTGCACGCTCCGCCGCGGTCGGCGGACGTCCTGCGCCAAGTGCGTGCGCAGACCGCCGCGAGCGGGTTGACGACGTGTTCCTACGGCTCGTACTGGCGTGCGGGCGTCGACCACGCCGAGGCGTTCGAGGTCCTGGCCGAGGCCGCGGCCGCGCTCGGGACCACGCGGATCCGGGTGTGGGCCGGTGCCGAAGGGTCCGCGGACGCTTCCGGCGCGCTGCGCTCCCGCGTCACCGGCGCACTGCGCGAAGCTGCCACCATCGCCGCTGCTCACGGGCTGTCGGTCGCGCTGGAGTTCCATTCGGGGACGCTCGCCGACACCGCGTGGGAAGCGTTGCGGCTGCTGGACGACGTCGGTCACGACACGCTCTCCACCTACTGGCAGCCCCCGGTCGGCGAACCCGACGACCGCGCCCTCGACGGCCTCCGCCTGATGCTCGACCGCGTCAGCGCCATCCACGTCTTCTCGTGGTGGCCGGGACAGACCCGGCTGCCCCTGCACGACCGCGACCGGCTCTGGCGCCCGGCGCTCGAACTCGCCGCCCGGGCCGCGCCGGTGGACCTCCTCCTCGAATTCGTCCCCGGCGACGACCCGGCCGTGCTGCCGCGGGAGTCCGCGACCCTGCTGCGCTGGCTGGCCTGAAGCCCGCGGCCGGGCCGGGCCGCCGTGGATCAGCCCGCCGCGACGATCCGCCAGCGCTGGTTCGGGCTGCTGCTGCCGCTGTACTGGCCGAGGTCGGCGCCATCGGCGGTGCGGCCCATGCTGTCGAGGTACTCGCCGGTGCCGACGTTCCTGATGCGGACGTTGTCGGCGTCGGTCACCACCGTCCACTTCTGGTTGGCGCTGCCGCTGTCCGCGTACTGGCCGACCACCGCGCCGTTGGCCGTGCGGCCCGCGCCGTCGAGGTAGAGGCCGGTGGCGCGGTTCTTGATGCGCACCGCGTTCCCCGAGTTCTCGACCACCCACTGCTGCCCGTCGCCGCCGCTACCGCTCGACTGGGCCGCCGTCGAACCGCCGGCCGTACGCCCCAGGCCGTCGATGTACAGCCCGGTCGCGGCGTTCACGATCTTCACGGAGGTGCTGCCGCCGTTGCCGATGCCCCACGCGTACCGCAGCCGCGTCAGCCCGGACGGGTTCACCAGCGACAGCTTGGTCCCGGCTCCGGTTCCGGTCCTGGTCGTCATGCTGTACCAGTCGCCGTCGCGCAGGCCCGGCCAGTAGACGCTGCCCATGCCGAGGCTGCGCAGCTTTTCGCTGACGCCGCGGACGTAGTCGGCGAAGAACGAGCCGCTCGGGATGCTGTAGTCGATCGCGTTGTAGTGGACGCCGTTCTTGGTGCCGGGGCCCATCGGGGCGCCCCATTCGGTGGCGACCGTGCGGTCGGCGTACGCGCCGATGGAGCCCGCGATGTGGTTGGCCCACTCGGTTTCGCTTTCGTAGCCGGCGAAGAACGAGTAGTCGTGCACCGCGAGGAGCGTGCCGTCGAGCCGGCTGTCGCCGCCGACCGCGGGGACGTTCTGGGCGTCGCCGGTGCCGTCGAGGATCACCCGGCCGCGCGGCACGCTCGGGTACCGGGCCAGCCAGTCGCGGTAGAAATTGGTCAGATCGCCGGCGTTGTAGGCGTACGGCTCGTTGATGACCTCGAAGTAGGCGTTCGGGTTGGCGCCGTACTTCGCGACCACCTTGTCCCACATCTGCTGGAACCCGGCCACGCTCGCGGGCTTGCCGCCGCTGTACGCCCAGTAGGCCAGGATCACCCGGCCCTTCTCCAGCGCCTTGTCGATGGCGCCGGTGTACGTGGCCCAGTAGCCCGAGACGGTCGGTTCGTTGATCGGCAGCCGGACCGTGTTGGCCCCGGTCATCGCGTACATCTGGCCGATCACCTGGTCCGCGGTCGCGGCGGCCGAGGAATACGTGTCCCCGGAACCGAGCCCGGACACGTAGAGCACGCCGTTGACGAAGTTGTCCCGCTGGTCGGCCCAGTTGACGCCCCGGAACCCGGCGGTGGACGCCCCGGCCGGCTCCGGGCCGGCGGTCAGCATCCCGCCCGCGAGCACGAGCAGGACCAGCAGTCGCACGGCCGCAGAAAGCGTTCTCCGCGCCGCGGTGCGATTCGACGATTTCACTGGCTCATTCCTTTCCGGCGGTTGTCCGGTACTCGTAACAGAGGCACCGGCGGTGAGCCAGGACAGCGAAACGAAACGCTCAGAATCGGTCAGGGAAGAACATCCGCCGGCCGATCATCTTGACGGCGTCGGTGCAGCAGGCGACACTCGCCGTCATGCGCCGTCGCCTGTCCGCCCTCGCGCTCGCCGTGGCCACCCTGGCCGGGATGTGCGCCGCACCAATGGCTTCCGCGGCACCCCGCCTGCCGGAGCGGCCCCGGCACCAGATCACGTTCGACAGGTATTCGCTGCTGCTGGACGGGCGGCGGCAGTTCGTCTGGTCCGGGGAGTTCCACCCGTTCCGGCTGCCGAGCCCCGGCCTGTGGCGGGACGTGCTGCAGAAGCTGAAGGCGAGCGGGTACACCGCGGTGTCGATCTACTTCGACTGGGACTACCACTCCCCCGCTCCCGGCGTCTACGACTTCACCGGCGTGCGCGACATGGACCGGCTGCTCGACCTCGCGCAGGAATCGGGCCTGTACGTGATCGCGCGGCCCGGGCCGTACATCAACGCGGAGGTCTCCGGCGGCGGCTTCCCCGGCTGGTTGTCCACCCAGACCGGCAAAGCCCGCAGCGACGCCCCCGACTACCTCGCCGCGGCCGACGAGTGGCTGACCGCGATCGACCGGGTCATCGCCCGGCACCAGTACGTCGACGGGCGCGGACCCGTGATCCTGTACCAGATCGAGAACGAGCTGGCCGCCACCGGCACGTCCCAGCGAAACTACATCGCGCACCTGTACGACAAGGTGCGTGCGGACGGCATCGGCGTGCCGATCTTCCACAACGACAAGGGACGCAACGGGATCTGGGTGCCGCCGAGCTCGGGAGTGCCGGGCACCGTGCCCGGCAAGGTCGACCTGTACGCCTGGGACACCTATCCCGGCGGCACCTGCCACACCGACGGCACCCCGGGCAGCCCGAGCACCGCACCGGACTGGGGGCTCTACGGACCGGGCGGGGCGAAAGGCGGCGCGAGCGCTTCGCCGGACACGCCCGGGTTCACCGCCGAGTTCGGTGGCGGCTGGTTCGACTACTGGGGCAGCAACGGCACCTACCCGTGCACCGCGGTGCGCGAGGGCCCGGGCTACGAGCGCGTCTTCTACGGCACCAACATCGCGAACGGCCTGAGCATCCAGAACTTCTACATGACCTTCGGCGGCACTTCGTGGGGCTGGCTGCCCGCGCCGGTGGTCTACACCTCGTACGACTACGGCGCGGCCGTCGACGAGGCTCGGCAGCTGCGCCCCAAAGCGGCGACGATGAAGGAGCTGGGCTACTTCCTGCAGGCCGTCCCGCCGATCACCAAGCAGGACAAGGCGGATCCCGTCACGCCGACCTCGACGGCCGTGAAGGTCTACCACAACGTCAACCCCGACACGAAGACTCATTTCTACGTGCCGATGCACGCCCCTTCGAACGCCACGACGAACGACACCTTCACCTTCCCGGTGTCCACACCGGACGGTTCGTACACCGTTCCGCAGGCCGGCACGCTGCGGCTGAACGGTCAGGACGCCAAGCAGCTGGTGGCGAACTACGACCTCGCGGGCCAGCACCTGGTGTACTCGACGTCGGAACTCATGACCGCGGTGGCCGGGACCGTGCTGCTGCACGGGCGGCCGGGCGAAGACGGCGAGACGACGCTGCGCTACGCCCGGGAACCGAAGGTCGAGGTGCTGGCCGGGACCGTCGCCGCCACCTGGAACGCCGGCGATCTACGCTTGAACTACGTCCACAATGGACTGGCCAGGGTGCGGATCTCCGGCGGCGGCCGGCCGCCGGTCACGCTGCTGCTCGCCGACGACGCCACCGCCGACACGTTCTGGCGGCAGGACACCGCGGCCGGGCCGGTGCTCGTCCGCGGGCCCGCGCTGCTGCGCACCGCGCGGTCGTCCGGCGGTCTCCTCGAACTCACCGGCGACACCGCGCAGGCCAGTGCACTGGAGGTGTGGGGCCCCGGCGCGGCGGTCACCTGGAACGGACGGTTCGTCCCGGCCCGCCGCACGCCCTCGTCGAGCCTGCTGGCGACGTCGCCGCTGCCCGGCCCGGACGCGGTCCGGCTGCCGACGCTGACCGGCTGGAAGCAGGCACCCGGGTCCCCCGAAGCCGCGGCCGGCTACGACGACACGGCGTGGCGCTCCGCGGACCTCACCACCACCGCGAGCACGACGAAACCGCCGGCCGGGCAACCGGTGCTGACCGCCGACGACTACGGCTTCCACACCGGCGACGTCTGGTATCGCGGCCACACCCGCGGTGCGGTGCCGGCCCGGCTCGGCTTCACCTACGGCGGCGGGGGCGCCGGAATGCTGCAGGCGTGGCTCGACGGCCGGTACCTCGGCCAGCACGTCTTGCCGAGCGCGCTCGCCTCCCCGCCGACGACCGGCACGGCGGCCTTCGACGTCCCGGAAGACCTGCGCGGGGACGGCGACCACGTCCTGTCGGTCATGGTGCGTGGCGACGGGCGCACCGAGGACGGCGGGGTCAACGACGCCCACAAGGAAGGCCGCGGGCTCATCTCCGCGTCCCTCACCGGCGTCGCGTGGAAGATCCGGGGCGGCGTCGCCGATCCGGTGCGGGGCCCGCTGAACAACGGCGGCCTCGACGGCGAACGGGCCGGCTGGACCCTGCCCGGCTACCCCGATCGCCGCTGGGCCCCGGCCGAGGTGCCCACCACGACCGCGGCGCCGGGCACCACGTGGTACCGGACCGGCTTCACCCTCGACGTTCCCCGGGGTCACGACGCGTCGCTGGGCCTGACCATCGGCGACCCGGCCGTGCCGAGGTCCGGCGGGCACTACCGGGCGCTGGTGTTCCTCAACGGCTGGAACCTGGGCCAGTACATCGCCGACGTCGGGCCGCAGCACACGTTCGTGCTGCCGACCGGGATCCTGAACCCCCACGGGCCCAACACCCTCGCTCTCGCCGTGACGAGCGACGGCGGCCCCGGCAACGGCCTGGAACCGGTGGCACTGACCAACCTCGCCACGGTCCGCGGCGGCGTACCCGTCAGGCTGGTCGATTCACCAGGCTACCGGCGCTGAATCGGCGGCGGCGCCGCAGGATTCGCGCACCACGAGCGTCGGCCAGAGCTGGACGCGGTGGACCGGGCGGTCGGCTCCTTCGGCGAGGCGGGCCAGGGCGAGTTCCGCGGCCAGTGCCCCGAGCCGGTGCTTCTGCGGGCGGACCGCGGTGAGCGGCGGGTCGGACACCGCCGCGACCTCGTCGTCGTAGGAGACCACCGCCAGTTCGCCGGGTACCGCGATGCCGCCGTCGCGGGCCCGCTCGATCAGGCCGATGGCTTCGCGGTCGGAATGCACCAGCAGGGCGCGGACGTCCTCGCGGCGGCAGCGGTCCAGCACACCGTCGTAGACCCCGGCCCAGTCCGGCGAGCCGTACGCCGGGACGTCGAAGTCCACGCCGGGTTCCTGGCCGAGCGACTCGATCGTCTCGCGCCAGCCGGTGCGCAGTGCGCGGCTGGTCGGGCTGGACCGGGACGTCACCAGGCCGACCCGGTGGTGGCCCAGCGACACCAGGTGCCGGACGGCCAGCCCCGCGCCGAGGGCGTGCGCGGTCGTGACGGCGTCCAGCGCGAGGGTCGGCAGTTCGGGCGGGGGCAGGCGTTCCACGAGGATCACCGGCACGGGCAGGGAACCCAGCCAGCGCAGCAGGTCCCGGGCGCCGCGGCCGCCGGTGTCCGGGGCGGCCAGCACCGTCTGCACGCCCCGTTCGAGCAGCTTGCCGACCTGGCGGCGGTCCTCCGCGGCGTCGTAGCGCGACGCCCGCAGGACCAGCCGCCCGCCCGCACCGGCCACTGTGGACTGCGCGCCCTGGATCACCGGCGGCCAGTAGTACTCCACCGACGGCGCGACCATGCCGATCAGCGCTCCCGGCGCGCTCCGGCCGGGCTCCGGCTGCGCGCCCCGCGGCCGGGCGAGGGTGACGCCGCCGTGGACCCGCGTCAGCAGGCCGCGGTCCGCCAGGTCGGTGACGTCGCGCCGGACCGTCACGGAACTGACGCCGAGCCGGCCCACGAGGTCGGCCAGCCGGACCGTGCCGTGCTGGCGCAGCAGCGACAGGATGATTTCGTGCCGTTCGGACGCCAGCATCACGGGACGCGCTCCAGCCGGACGCGGACCGGGCCGGCCCGCACCACCAGCGTCAGCCGGCCCAGGCGCTCGCCCCAGGCCGCGCGCAGCAGCGGGTCGTCCAGCTCCCGGTACTCGAATTCCGGGGTGGCGGACAGGGGGTCCCAGCTCAGCCGCAGCACCGGGGAATCGCCGTGTGAGACGACCGCGGACCCGGCACCGACCTCGACGTCTCCGGCGAGCACGTAGCGGAGCAGCCCCGTGGCGCCTTCGTCCTCGACGAGAACGCAGGCCTCGTCGCGGACCAGCCGGACGGTCCGGATCCACCGGCGCACCACCCCCTCCGGGTACGCACCGGCGAGGTCGGCGGACAACCCCGTCGCGGCCGCGGTGAGCTCCACGCGGACGTCCCGCGCGCCGTGCTCCGAGCCCGGTTGCTGCGGCGCGCCCGGCTCCGGCACGTTGTGCCACTCGCTGCGCAGTGGCCACGCCCGGTAGCGGTCCGGGCCGAAGCTGGCCGCGGTGTAGGTCGGCTGGCCGACGTCGGCCACCACGGGCACGCCGTCGACGGCGACCCAGAACGACCCGACGTCGAGGTGGTTGTGCCGTTCGCCGTTGTGGCCCGCCTTGACGGCCACCGTCAGCCCGGCCGGCGTCCCGGCCGTCTCGCGCGCGACGACCACCTGCACCCGCGGCAGCCATTCCTCGCGGGCGAACCAGGTTCCGGTGGGCTCCTCCCCCACGGCCCGGCGCCACCGCGGATCCGCCAGTCCCGCGAGTGCCCGGCCGAGCCCGGCGGCCGGCCACACGAGCCGCCCGCCCGCTCGCGCGCGACTGGCCGCATGGGCGCGGACGTCGGCGTCGCCGAGCCGCTCACCCCAGCGGTGGAGCACGTGCCACGGCTGCGCGGCCGGCAGGCGCGCGGGCGCGTCCCCGGCGTTGACGTAGGCGGCCCCGCCCAGGTGCATCCGGTGCGGGAAGCGGATCAACGGCGCCAGCACCGGGAGGTCCCGGGCGTCGAGGCCGGTCGCTTCGGCCAGGAGGTCGAGCGCTTCCAGCAGCCGGCAGGCGCCGTGCCACCAGTAGGCGACCCCTTCGTCGATCCCGCCGTCGTCGGGCAGCACGGCGACGTAGTGGTCGAGTCCCTCGACGACCAGCCGGACCAGCCGCAGGCGCCGCTCGCGATCGGGTTCGAGCAGGAGCGCGGCCGCGAGGACGGCGTGGTGGATCCACGGGTTCCAGTTGTGGGCGTCGCCGTGCAGGCCGAGCCAGTGCCAGTCGCGGACGCGCTCGAACGGCGTCAGGACGCGGCGGTCGGCTTCGCGCTGTAAGCGCTTTCTCAACCCCGGCGCGCGGGCGTCGAAAGCCGGGCCGAGGACGTGGTCCGCCCAGGCGAACAGCGTCACGACCTCGGCCGCGCCCAGGTCGAGGAACGGCTCGTCCGGGTCGGCCAGCACCTCGCCGCGCCCGGCGGCGAACCGCTCGTGCGGCGCCCAGCACCATGTGGTCGTCTCGGCCAACGCGACCAATCCGTCGATCGCGCCGTCGAGGAACGGCAACCCCTGGTCCAGCACCGCGGCGAGCACCAGCAGCGTCACGCGTTCCCGCAGGTCACCGGCCGCTTCTTCGTACTCGGTCCGGACGCCGTCGCGGAACGTCCGCGCCCACGCCGTGGCCGTCAGGACCGGCGCCGGGCGGGCGAGCACCGCCGCGGCCTCGGCGAGCAGGAGTTCGCCGTCCACCGCGTCCCAGACGGCCCGGTTCCGCACGTCCGGCACCGATTCCGGCGCCCGCAGCGGCACCGGGGAACCGTCGAAGAGCGCACTCAGCCGACCGCGGAGCGACATGGGCCTCCCTTGCGGTTCTGATCGCTTCTGATCGAATTTGTCGTTAATTGTTGACTCGAACTATGCCACACGATGGAGTGGCCGACATCACTCTCACGGAGGAGCAATGACGCTTCGGGGTCCGGCGGCCTTGTCCCGCCGAGGTTTCCTGGCCGGGTCGGCCGGTCTCGCGGCCGCAGGCCTGCTCGGCGGCTGCGCGTCGCCGACGACGGCGTCCGGCGCCACGCGCGTGCGGATCTGGTCCTGGCTGACCGGGATGGACAAGTACGTCGCCGCGTTCAACGCGGCGCAGCACGAGGTGGCGGTCGAGCTGAACGTGATCGCGTCCGGTCTGAAGGGCGGGTACGCCCAGCAGACGAACGCGCTGCGCGCGCACAACGCCCCGGACATCCTGCACGCCGAGTACCAGGGCCTGCCGCAGCTGCTCACCACCGGCGGGCTCCGCGACCTCACCGCGGACCTCGCCGACCTCGAGCCCGGCTGCTCCCCCGCGGCCTGGCAGGGCGTCCGCCCCGGCGGGCGCACGTGGGCGGTCCCGATGGACCTAGCGCCGATGGTGCTCTACTACCGCAAGGACCTCTTCGACCGGCACGGCATCCCGGTGCCGCGGACGTGGGACGAGTTCCGCACCGCGGCTCAGGCCGTCCGCGCGGCCGACGCGGCGGCGCGCATCACGACGTTCCCCCTCAACGACGGCTCGTTCTTCGCCGGGATGTGCTGGCAGGCGGGCGATCCGTGGTGGCGCGTCGACGGCGGGGCCTGGCGCGTGAACGTCGACGGCGAAGGCACCCTGCGCACCGCGGACTACTGGCAGCGGATGATCGCCGACGACCTGGTCGCCGCGGTGCCCACCGGGGACCAGGGCTGGATCGGCGCGATGCACCAGGGCCGGCTGTGGGGGCTGCTGGGCGCCGCCTGGAGTGTCGGCACGCTCGGCAAGTCCGTGCCGCAGGACAAGAACCGCTGGGCCGTCACCACCATGCCCACCTGGAACGGCCAGCCCGCCACCGGCGTGCAGGGCGGCAGCGCCTTCGCCGTCTCGGCCGAGAGCGACGTGCCGGCCGCGGCGGTGCGGTTCCTGCGCTGGCTGAGCACCGATCCCGCCGTGGCGAAGATCGGCACCACCTTCACCACCCCGTTCCCCGGCTACCTGCCGAGCCGGGCCGTGGCCGAAAAGGCGTACAAGGGCGGCTATTTCCTCGGCGACCCCGTCTACGGCGTGCTCGACGAAGCCGCCCGCCGCGTCCCGGACTGGACGTGGGGGCCGAACGCGCTGGGCCTCTTCTCCACCATCGCCGACCACCTGGGCGGCGTGAAGACCGGCAGCACCACCTTGACCGCCGCGGTCCGGCAGACGCAGGCGGACGCCGTCGCGAACCTCCGGTCGCGCGGGTTGACCGTGCTGGAAGGGACAGGGTGATGACCGTCCTCACTCCCGAACGGACCGTGAGCGCCCCGGCCGCTCCCACGGACGCCGGGCGGCCGCGGCACCGCCGTGGCCGCGCCGGGCTCGCGCTGGCGGCACCGTTCGCGCTGCTGCTGACCGGCACCGTGCTCGTGCCGATCCTCTACGCGCTGTACCTGAGCCTCTTCACGGACCGCCTGTCGGGCCTGGGATTCTCCGGGCCGCACCAGGTGTTCGTCGCGCTCGGCAACTACCTCGACGTCCTCACCGACCGCGCGTTCCACGCCGGCCTCGGCAACGTGGCGCTGTTCGTGCTGATCCACCTCCCGATCATGCTCGGCATGGCGCTGGTCCTGGCCCTGCTGCTCGATTCCGCCGTGGTGCGGCTGCGGCGGGTGTGGTCGCTGGCGATCTTCCTGCCCTACGCCGTTCCGGTGGTGATCACCGGGCTCGTCTGGGCCTACCTGTACAGCCCCGGCTCCGGCCTGTCCGCGCTGCTGCCGTTCGACCCGCTGGGCAAGAACGGGATCCTGCCCGCGATCGTCAACATCGCCACCTGGCAGTGGGTCGGGTACAACATGATCATCTTCTACACCGCGCTGCAGGCGGTGCCGCGCGACGTGCTCGAGGCGGCCCGCGCCGACGGCGCCGGGCAGCTGCGGACCGCGTGGTCGGTCAAGGTCCCGATGGTGCGGCCGACGCTCTTCGTCGCGCTGGTGTTCACCGTCATCGGCTCGCTGCAGCTGTTCACCGAACCGCTGGTGCTGCGCGGTTTCACGGGTTCGGTGACGAGCTCGTGGTCGCCCAGCCTGTACGTGTACGAAGCCGCGTTCGTCGAGGGCGACTACGGGCGGGCCGCCGCCGCGTCCGTACTGCTCGCCCTCGTTTCGGCCCTGCTCTCGGCGCTGGTGATGCGCCTGTCCGCCCGGAGGTCGCGTTGATCCACTCCCCCGCCGCTTCGACATCCGAGGCTCCGCCTCGGGCCGGGGGCTCCGCCACCCGGAACCCCCGGAAAGCAGGCTCGCGGTGGACGTCGCGCACGGTCGTGCACGTCCTGCTGGTGCTGGCTTCGCTGTACGCGGTCCTGCCGCTCGTCTGGCTCGTCACCTCGGCCACCAAGTCCGTCGGCGACTTCTCCACCACCAGCGCGTTCGAGTTCGGCCAGTGGAATCTCGGCGCCAACCTCGGCGCGCTGTTCACCCAGGACGGCGGCGTCTTCCTCGCCTGGATCCGCAACTCGCTGCTCTACGCCGGGCTCGGCGCGGTGCTCGGCACGCTGATCTGCGCCGCGTGCGGGTACGCGATCGCGAAACTCGACTTCCCCGGCCGGCGCACGCTGTTCGCGGTGACGCTGGCCGGCGTCCTCGTGCCCACCACGGCGCTGGCCCTGCCGCTCTACCTGCTGGCCTCCCAGCTGCACGTGGTGGGGACGTTCTGGGCGGTGTTCGTTCCCCTGCTCACCAACCCGTTCGGCGTCTACCTCGCCCGGGTGTACGCCGACGCCGCCGTGCCCGGCGAGGTCCTCGAAGCCGCGCGGACCGACGGCGCGAGCGAGCTGCGGACGTTCTTCACCATCGCGCTGCCGATGATGCGGCCGGGGCTCGTGACGATCTTCCTGTTCCAGTTCGTGGGGATCTGGAACAACTTCTTCCTGCCGCTGGTGATGCTCACCGACCCGAAGCTGTTCCCGATGAGCCTCGGCCTCTACCAGTGGAGCACCCGCGTGACCCAGTTCCCCCAGTACACCCCGCTCGTCATCACCGGTTCGCTGCTGGCGGTCGTGCCGCTGGCGATCGCGTTCGTGGTGCTGCACCGGCAATGGCGCTCCGGGCTGGCGGCGGGCAGCGTCAAATGACGCGGCGGCCGGAAACCCTGCTCGTGATGGCTCACGACACGATGCGCCTGCAGTTCGGCGAAGCGGAACTCGCCCGGTTGCGCGCCACCGCGCGCCTGGGCGAGCCGGTCTGCACCGACGAACTTCTGTCCGCGCCGGTGCGGGCGCGGCTGGCCGAGGCCGAAGTGCTCCTCACGTCCTGGGGGTGTCCGCCGCTCGACGACGCGGTGCTGCGGGCGGCGCCGAACCTGCGTGCGGTGCTGCACGCCGCGGGCAGCGTCCGCGACCACGTCGGCGCCGCGGTCTTCGACCGGGGGCTGCTGGTCACCACCGCCGCCGGGGCCAACGCCGAGCCGGTCGCCCAGTACACGCTGGGCGCGGTCCTGTGGGCGTTCAAGAAGGTGCCGTTCCTCGCCGCCGACGCCCGCGCGTACCGCGACGACTGGCGCTACCGCGAGCGGCACGGCGAGCTGTCCGGCCGGAACCGCACGGTCGTGCTCGTCGGGTTCTCGCGCGTCGGGCGGCGGGTCACCGAGCTGCTGCGGCAGCTCGACCTGGCGCGCGTCCTCGTCGTCGACCCGGTGGTCGCGCCCGCCCGGATCCGGGCCGCCGGTGCCGAACCGGCCACCCTGGCCGAGGCCCTGCCGCGGGCGGACGTGCTGAGCCTGCACGCGCCGTCGCTGCCCCAGACCCGGCACCTGATCGGCGCGGCCGAGCTGGCCGCGCTGCCGCCGGGCGCGGTGCTGATCAACACCGCGCGGGGCGCGCTCGTCGACACCGCGGCGCTCGAGCGCGCCTGCGCCGGCGGCCTGCACGCCGTCCTCGACGTCACCGAGCCGGAACCGCTGCCCGCCGGTTCGCCGCTCTACGACCTGCCGAACGTGGTGCTGACCCCGCACGTGGCAGGGTCGCTCGGTTCGGAGACCCGCCGGATGACCGCCGAGGCGCTCGACGAGCTCGAGCGGTACGCCGCGGGCACCCCGCCCCGGGCGCCGGTGACCCGGCAGGCGCTGGCCGTGCAGGCATGACCGCGCTTTCGCCGTACACCGGCTGGACCCGGCGGGACTGGACGGCGCTGGCCGACCGGATGCTCGCCGCAGTGGACCCGTACCGCTCCCCCGGCGGCGCCCGGATCGACCTCCCGGGCCCGGCCAGCCGCAACGGCCGCGTGTCGGACGGGCTGGAGGGCTTCGCCCGGACGTTCCTCCTGGCGGGCTTCCGGATCACCGGCGAAGCCGGCGCGGACCCGGGCAACCTGCTGGAACGCTACGCGGCCGGGTTGGCGGCCGGGACGGATCCCGCGTCGCCGGAAGCCTGGCCGCGGCCGGACGAACTCGGCCAGGCCAAGGTGGAGGCCGCGTCGATCGCCTTGGTGCTGCAGCTGACCCGCCCGTGGCTGTGGGACCGGCTCGACGACCGGGTCCGGGAGCGGACGATCGGCTGGCTGGGAACCGTGGTCGGGCAGCCGTACCCGCCGATCAACTGGGTCTGGTTCCGGCTCGTCGTCGAGTCGTTCCTGCGCGAGGCGGGCGGCCCGTGGTCGGCCACCGACGTCGAGGAGGACCTGGCCGTGCACGCGTCGCTGCGGCGGCCCGGCGGCTGGCTCAGCGACGGTGCCGAACGCGCCTACGACCACTACACGGGCTGGGCCCTGCACGTGTACCCGCTGCTGTGGACGCACCTGTTCGACGTGACCGGCAGCCTGTGCCCGCCGGTGCTGCGCAAGCAATGGGAAGCGGATCTGCGCCGGTACCTCGACGACGCGATACGGCTGGTCGGCGCGGACGGCTCGCCGTTGCTGCAGGGCCGGAGCCTGACCTACCGGTTCGCCGCGGCGGCCCCGTTCTGGGTCGGCGCGCTCACCGGCGCGGGACTGCGGCCCGGGCTGACCCGGCGCGTGGCCAGCGGCATGGTGCGGCACTTCACGGGCCACGAAGCCCTCGAACCGGACGGCCTGCTCGGTCTCGGCTGGCACCGCGCCTGGCCCGCGATGCGCCAGTCCTACTCCGGCCCCGGCTCCCCGTATTGGGCCGCGAAAGGGATGCTGGGGCTGGCGCTGCCTGCGGACCATCCCGTGTGGACGGACGCCGAGGAGCCGCTGCCGGTCGAGACCGGCGACGTCGCCCGGATCGTGGCCGCGCCCGGCTGGCTGGTCTCGGCCCGCCGCCGCGACGGCATCGCGG
Source organism: Amycolatopsis sp. NBC_01488 (assembly GCF_036227105.1). NCBI lineage: Bacteria > Bacillati > Actinomycetota > Actinomycetes > Pseudonocardiales > Pseudonocardiaceae > Amycolatopsis > Amycolatopsis sp. NBC_01488. Next base: position 7,696,644 of record NZ_CP109434.1, read on the forward strand.
TGGTGCTCAACCACGGCACGGACCACGCCGCACCGGGCGACCGGCGGACGGACTCGCCGCTCTACGCCCGGCTCGGCTACTCGACGGCCACGGTCCCGCCGCTGACCGGGCCCACCGTGGCCGGCCCGCTCGACAACTCCGTGGTCCTGCTCGACGAACACGGCCGGGCTAGCCACCGCGCGGGCTTCGAGGCCTGCTACGCGACCGAACTCCCCGGCGGGGTCCTGGCCGCTGCCTCGCGCGGCCCGGTGCGCTGGGTCGACCCGGCCGGGGACGACTCGCCCGACCACGGCTCGGGCCGCTCCGGCCCGGTGGTGGCCGGCCCGGTCGTCACGGTCGTTTCGGTCGTCCGCGACGGCGTCGAAATCCGGCTCGTCCGGCTGGACACGATGAGCCCGGCCGGGCGGCGGTTGCGGCTCGGCGGCTGGCCGGTCGCCGGCGACACCCGTCCACTTCGCCGCGTCGACGGCACCGCCGCGACCGCGTCCGCCGGCGGCCTGCGGTCTTTCGTGCACGGGCTGCGCGGCTTCGCCACCGCGGAGGTCACCGTCGAGCAGGGCACGTCGCCGCTGGGCGCCTGGACGGCGATCCCGGCACTGTCCACAACGGACGTTCCCGCGCTGGGCGACGTGCTCGCGGCCGCGGTGGTCCTGGACCGCGGCGGCGCGCATTCTGCCGACGTGACCGTGGACCACGACGGCGACGACGTCACCCTCACCTGGCCGGATGGGCTGCGCACCACGGTGCCGCTGCCCCGGGGCTCGTGAGCGTGCGCTTCAGCCGGCTTGCCAGGCGCCGAGGCCCGGCGCCTGGCCCAGCGTGACCTTCGCGGCCGCGATGGCGGCAGCGAATGCGGATGGTCATCCTGCCCTCCGGCGAACTCGGCGGACTGGGCTTCCTGCCGGTTCCCGCACGAACCTCCATGCAGCGAACCCATCCTCGGAGATCGACGCAGCTGCTCCATCGAGCGGTATGGGGCTGCGCCGGCAGCTACCGATCTTCGGGTACGCCGCCGACAGCGGGGACCACCGCGAAGGTCTCCACGTACTCGATGGCTGCCTGCAGGGCGTCTTTCAGCGGGGCGATGTCGCGGGCGACCTGGGCGAGGAGCATGCCGCCCTGGAAGGCGGAGAGCAGGAGATGGGCCAGCCGGGTGGGATCCGCCTCGGCGCTGATGCGGCCGAGCCGCTGCATCCGTTCGAGGCCGTCTCGGAAGATGTCTTTCCACTGCTCGAACGCGTTCGCGAGTTCCGTGCGAACGTCCAGGTCGGTCTTGATGATCTCGCCGGCGAGCGAGCCGAGGGTGCAGCCTTCCTGGTAGGAGTGCTCGTAGGCGATGTAGTGGCCCGCCCACTCCCGAAGCGCATCGAGGCTTTCGAAGTGGGCGAACCGCGCACTGCGATGGAACGTGAGGACGCGCTCGGCCTGCCACTCGATGACCGCGAGGACAAGGCTCTCCTTCGTCGGGAAGTAGTGGTTGAGCTGTGACCCGCTGACGCCTGCGGCGCGGCGGAGCTGCTCGTTGTTCGTCGCGTGGACGCCCTTGGCGTAGATGAGCTCCGCGGCGTGCTCGAGGATGCGGGCTCGGGTCGCCTGCCCCTTGCCCGTGAGCTTCTGCGGCCCCCGAGCGTCCGTCGTGGCTTCCATGCCTCACACGGTACCCCAGATTGGGCTTGACAGCCCACTTCGGGTCGTGTTCACTGCCGTTAGTGGGCTAGCAGGCCCAAAATGGCGAACACGAGCTATCCGGAGGCACCGATGAAGGCAATCGTCGCGACGGACCAGGCCGCGGAAGCGGCCGGGATCACCCTGGCGCAGCGGCCTGAGCCGACGGCGGCGATCAACGACGTCGTCGTGGAAGTCCATGCGTCGGGCTTCGTCCCCGCAGAATGGGAGTGGCCCTCGACGTGGGTCGACCGCTCCGGTCACGATCGAGCCCCGGCGATCATCGGCCACGAGTTCGCCGGAGTGGTCTCCGCCCTCGGCTACGGCACGACGGGGCTCTCGCTGGGCCAGCGGGTGTTCGGGATCACCGACTGGCACCGCGACGGAACCCTCGCCGAGTACACGGCCGTGGAGGCACGCGACCTCGCGCCGCTGCCGGGGAACGTCGACTTCACGGTGGGTGCGAGCCTGCCCATCTCCGGCCTGACCGCGTGGCAGGGCCTGGTCCAGCACGGTCGCCTTCAGGCGGGGCAGAGTGTCCTGGCCCACGGCGCCGCCGGCGCGGTCGGGTCTGTGGTGACGCAGCTCGCCCGGGAGTTCGGCGCCTACGTCATCGGGACCGGGCGCGCGGCGGACCGCCAGGCGGCGCTCGACTTCGGCGCGAACGAGTTCCTCGACCTCGACCACGACGATCTCAAGGACATCGGCGGAGTCGACCTCGTCTTCGACGTCATCGGCGGTGAGACCCAACGGCGCTCGGCGAGCATCATCCGGCCCGGCGGGACGCTGGTGTCGGTGGTCGGGCCCGCTGAAGCCCGCCCTGCCGACGGCCTCGCGATCGACTTCGTCGTCGAGTCCGTGCCGAATCAGCTGGTGGAAATCGTCGACCGGGTGCGGGACGGGCGCCTGCGCACGCACATCGGAACGGTCGCACCCCTCGACGACGCCGTCCCCGCGCTCAACCCGACCGAGCGGCGCAAGGGAAAGACCGTCATCCGCGTGCGCCCCTGAACACGCTGGAACGCGTCCGGCTTGAGCTTCTGCCACGAGCGCTCGAGCTGCGGATCGTGCGGCTTGTAAATTCGTTGTAGAGGACGGCCAACGCGAGCTGAGCGTCGACACCTGCCTCACGCGACCGCGCGACGACCTGCGGTACGAACTTGGCCGGGCGTCGTTGCGAACAGCGCGAGCGCAGGCAGCAGCGTCGGCACCAAGCCGGCGACCAGCCGGTCCCGCGACGCCGCCAGGATGTCGGTGGACAAGGTGGCGACGTCGGCGGGCGGCCCCTTCGAGGCCGGTTCGCCGGGTCAGTTCCGCGTCCACTTCTGGTTGCTGCCGCCGGTGCAGGTGGCGAGGTCCACCAGCGTTCCGTTGCCGGTGCCGTTGGCGATGGCGTCCAGGCACAGGCCCGACTGGGTGCCCACGATCGTGCCGTCGGACTTGGGTGTCCACTTCTGGTTGGTACCGCCGGTGCAGGTCCAGATGATCGCCTTGGTGCCGGGGGTCGTGCCCTGGCCGCTGGCGTCGAGGCAGCTGCTGCCGTAGACGCGCAGCTCACCGGCGGCGGTCGCGGTCCACTGCTGGTTGGCGCCACCGTTGCAGTCCCACAGTTCCACCTGGGTGCCCGACGTCTGGGAAGCGTTGGGCACGTCCAGGCAGCGGCCCGACCCGGCGCCGACGACCGTCGACGTCGTGCCGCCGTTTCCGCCGCTGCCCGGGGTGACGGACAGGTTGTCGAACTGCGCCGTCTCGCCCTGGCTCGTCGCGTAGCCGACCTGACCGGCACCCCAGGTGGAGTCGTTCGCCGAGCCGACGGTCGCGCCGTCGACGGCGGCGGTGATGGTGCTGCCGGAGAAGGTGAGCGCGAGGGTGTGCCACCGGTTGGTGCCCAGCGCGGCGACCGTGCCGTGCGCGAGGGTGGCGACGTTGCCGTTGGTGTTCGAGTTCAGGATCGACCAGTTCCCCGTGTCGCTCACGCGCAGGTGGTAGGCGTTGAGCCCGGCGGCCCCGCTGTAGCTCTGGGTGCCGGCGCGCCCGATCACCTCGGCGTACCCGGGCTTTTCGAGCATCGCGTCGGACGAAACGGTGTAGTTGCTCCACCCCAGCTCACCGAGGAGGGTGTGCGGGTCGGTCAGCGGGTCCCAGGTGATCGGCGCCTGCGCACTCATCTGGCGGACGCACTGGCCCGCGCGGCCGCCGCCACAGCCGGCCACCTCGAACGAACCCTGCCAGTCCATCAGGTACTTCGCCTCCGTACCGGTCGCGTCGCTCTCGAAGGAGTCGCTGTAGGGCAGGCTCAGCGCGCCCGGCGCCGGGCCGGCCGCGGTGCCCTTGCCCTGCCCGGTCGTGGTGGTGAGGGTGTAGACGTACCCGGGTTGCACGGTGAGGCTGAAGCTGCCGCCGGAAGGGGTGAGGTCGGTGGTGTGCAGGAAGTAGTCGGCGGCGTTGCCGGAGTTGACGTTGGTGGCCCACACGTGCACGGCGCCCGTCGACAGGCCACCGGTCGCGGTGAAGGCCAGCGTCTGCGGCCCGCCCGCGTCCATCGTCTCGATGACCGTGCTGTAGTCCCGGTTGTTCGGCGACTTCAGCGAAACGTAGCTGCCGTTGTTCCGGTTGCCGCCGAGGTAGCCGCTGGAACCGTCGAGGTACTGCCAGCCGGGCGCGGTGAACTGACTGGTCTGGGCCATCACCCAGGCGTTCTTGCCGATCGCGTAGTGGCCGGACCACGGCTGCGCGGCCAGCGCGACACCCATGGTCGGGTACGGCAGGTTCGGGGTGATCGCGGCGATCACCGGCCAGTTGAGGTACGCGGTCATCTTCCCGTCGAGGTACCCGCGGTTGAGGCCGCGGGCCATCGCCTGCGCGCCGCCGTTGTAGTCGTCGGAGCCGTTTTCGCTGGCCCACAGCGCTTTTCCGGACGAAAGGGCCGCCGCCGGCACGCCACAGTTGGACTGGGACGAGCGGTAGCCGCACGGGTAGTGCGTGCCGATGATGCCGATGGCGGAAGCGAAGGAGGGGTTGGAGTCGACGTCGTTGGCGATCGTCCAGTCCGAGTCGGCGCCCACGATCTTCACCGCCGGATAGCCGGACGAGTTCAGCGTGGAGCGCAGGTTCTCGTACCAGCCGACGTTGTAGCCGCGTTCGTTCCACCCGCCGAGGTAGTCGATGGCCAGGTTGTGCTGCTTGGCGCAGCCCAGCCACGTGGTCAGGTAGCCGAGTGTGTCGGTGGACCAGAAGTTGCCGCCGCCGATCCAGCCGGGCGCTCCCCAGGCCAGCCCGTAGAGCTTGATGTTCGGGTTGCGGGCCTTGGCCTGTTCGGCGAGCCAGAACTCGTAGCCGACGTCGCAGTTGACGGTCCCCCGCGTGTGCTCGACGCTCGGCTCGGCACCGGAGGTGGAGTTGGTGTCGCCGCCGATCTCGATCTTGAGGATCTGCACCGAAGCGCCGTAGCCGGGCTTGAACAGGTAGTCCAGGATCTGGCCGCGCTCCGGCTCCGGGTAGTCGATCAGCAGGCGGGAGTTGCCGCCACCGCCGCTGATCGCGCCGACGCCGTCGAACGTGCGCCCGCCCGACGAGCCGTTGATCGTGATCGAAGTCGCGGCTTCGGCCGGCGCGGCGGTGACGGCCGCGACGCCACCGGCGGTCAGGGCGAGGCAGCCGAGCACGACCGCCGGGGCCCGCAAGCGCCGGACCAGCCTGCTGAACCTTGACATGACGAGTTCCTTTCCCAGCAAGGGCAAACGGGGGTGGTCGTGGCTACGCGGCTATCCGAGGGTCCATTGCTGGTTGTTCCGGCCGGTGCAGGTCCACAGTTCGACGAGGGCGCCGTTGGCGGTGGACGCGCCGGTGACGTCCAGGCAGAGCCCGGACTGCGCGCCGGTGACCGTGCCGTCGGAGTTGACGGTCCACTGCTGGTTGGCCTGGCCGTTGCAGGGCCAGATGATCACCTTGGTGCCGGGACTCGTGCCCCGGCTGCTGGCGTCCAGGCAGTCGCCGCCGCTGTACACGCTGAGCGCACCCGAGGAGGTGTGGGTGAAGGTCTGGTTCGATCCGCCCGAGCAGTCCCGGATCTGCAGCTGGGTTCCGGCCGTGGTGGTCGAGTTCGGCACGTCCAGGCACTTCCCCGCACCCACCGCGTGCAGCGGACCGGTTGCGCCACCGCCGCCCGGAGAGCCCCCGAGAGCCGTCGCGGTGGCGTTGTAGGCGGGCTTGGGCTGGTAGTTGCTGTCGTACACGGTCGCGGCGCCGTAGCCGGGGAAGGTGCCGGGGATCCAGGAATCGGCGTCGCCGACGCCCCACTGCGAGACGCCGGGGCAGCGGGTGACCGCCAGGCAGTCCTTCACCACGGTGGCGTAGTCGGTGGCCTGCTGCTGAAGGCTGCCGCTCGAGGCCGGCAACGGGACGCGGTCGTCGAGCTCGGTGATCGCGACGTCCAGTCCCAGTGCCGCGAAGCGCTGCATGTTCGCCAGCATGGACGACGGGACCTGGCCGACGATGAAGTGGCTTTCCAGGCCGATGCCGCCGAGCGGCACACCCTGGGACAGCAGGGACTGTGCGAGGCTGTAAAGAGCGTTGCTCTTGGCGTTCTCGCCTTCGATGTTGTAGTCGTTGATGTACAGCTTGGCGTTCGGGTCCGCGGTGTGCGCGGTGCGGATCGCGTCGGCGAGGTAGCCGGTGCCCATGGCGCCGGTGAAGGCGTCCTGGCGCAGGCTGCCGTCCTCGTTGAAGGGCTCGTTGATCACGTCCCAGGCGTAGATCTTGCCCTTGTAGTGGTTCACCTCGGTGGTGATGTGGGCTTCCATCGCGCCCTGGACCTGGGTGCGCGGCAGACTGTTCACCCACCCGGGCAGCTGTGCGTGCCAAACCAGGTTGTGCCCGCGCACGCGCATGGTGTGCGACTGTGCGACGGACACCACGTTGTCGCCGGGGCCGAAGTTGTACGCACCGTTGGCCGGCTCGGTGGTGTCCCACTTCATCTCGTTGCCGGGGGTCACCATGTCGAACTGGGTGCCGGCGAGCGAGGTGATCGTCGCGTTGTTCACCATGCCGCCGGTCAGCTCGGTGCCGATGTACCTGTTCTGGGCCTCGGCCAGCGAACGCAGCGTCGACGCCGCGTCCGCGGGCGGTGCCGCGGCCAAGACCGGCGCGACGGCGAGGCCCAACGCGACGGCGAGCGCACCGGGCCGGGAGCGGGGTGATCGACGCGGTTTGCGGGCGAAGGGGCGCATGCGAACTCCGATGGCGTCGTTGACATCTCTGGGGGTGGCGCGATCCCTGGTGTGACAGCGAAAACAGGAAACTCCCCGGCGGTGATCGCTGTCAAGTGACGCGTGAAAGGTGCACGGCAGACGGCCGGCCGCGACTGAAACTTTCATCGGCGTGCGGCCGAAACCCAGTGGTAGTCCGGTTTTCGGCTGTCCGCACGTTGACCGTGTCCGGCTCACGACGTAACGTCCGCCCGACCTTGCCGGTCGAACCGGTTCGATCCCGCCGGTCTGTTCCGGCGGTCGCGTGCAACGCAGGAGGACCCATGAGGACGAGAACCAGGCGCGGCCGGCTGCGGCCGGTGCTGGGTGCGGCGCTGGCGCTGGCCTGGTCGGTGCTGGCCCCGGCCACCAGCCAGGCGGCGGGCGAGTCGCTGTCGGTGGACCTTTCCGCGACGCGAGGACCGGCGACCGGTGTGGGGGAAGGCTTCCTCTACGGCATCACCCAGGACGGCAGCCAGCCGGCCGACCCGTTGCTCCAGCCGCTGAACATCAACGCCTTCCGGGGCGGCGGCTGGTTCTCCGGCGGCTGGATCAAGGACGGCTACCAGAACGGCTCCGCGACGAAGGCCGACCTCGACTCGATCACCGCGCAGGCGAAACGGCTCACCCGGCCGCCCTACCACGCGCAGTACCAGGTGCTCGTCACCGACATCTACGGCCTCAACGGCGGGCAGCCGTCGAACACGAGGTACCCGTGCGACAACGGCGACTGCTCGAACTGGATCAGCTTCATCGACGCCACGGTCGGCGCGTTGCAGGCGTCAGGGCTGAAGTTCGCCTACGACATCGACAACGAGCCGGACATCTCGGTGTTCTGGACGCGGGGGGTGAACAGCGCCCAGTACTTCCAGATGTGGGACACCGCCTACCGGGAGATCCGCCGGCTCGCGCCGGGAGCGCAGATCGTCGGGCCGTCGTTCGCGTACACCCCGCAGGGCCGGCCGGACCAATGGCGAACCTGGCTGGCGCACGTGAAGACGGCCGGCACGGTGCCGGACATGATCACCAACCACGACGAGGGCGACGTCGACGACCCGGTCGCCGTCTCGCAGTCCCTCAACACCGCGCTGACCGCGGCGGGGATCGGCGCGGTGCCGCTGTCGGCGAACGAATACCAGCCCGCCGACCGGCAGACCGCCGGCGTGACCGCGTGGTACCTCGCGCGCTTCGCCCAGTCCGGGTACACCAACGCGATGCGCGGCAACTGGGTCTGTTGCGTCACGCCGAACCTCACCGGTGTCCTCACCCAGAGCGGCGGAACCTGGCAGCCGACCGGCAACTGGTGGGTGATGCGCGACTACGCCGACCTCACCGGAACGCTCGTCGGCACCGCCGGCCAGGTCGGCTCGACGGCGATCTCGGCAGCCGAGGACGCCACCGCCAAGCACGCGGTCGCGATCATCGGCGACTCCAACGGGTACACCGGCGCCGCGTCCGTCACCTTCACCGGCTTGGGCTCGGTTCCCTGGCTGGCGAACAACGGCGGCGTGAACGTCACCGTGCAGCGCATCCCCGACCAGGCGCCCCTGGCCGCACCGCAGGTGGTGTACAGCCAGAACGTCGCCGCCGGCGCCGCGATCACCGTGCCGCTCACGTTCCAGGCGTCGCACGACGCGTTCGCCGTCTACCTGACACCCGCGTCGACGTCCGGCGGCGGCGGGTTCCCCGCCGGCTACCACCGGCTCGTCGCCGCCCACGACAACCTGTGCCTCGACGTCTACGGCAACACCTCGGCCGCGGGCGCGGCGATCGACCAGTGGACCTGCAACGGGCAGGCCAACCAGCAGTTCCAGTTCGTCCCGGGCACCGGCGGCTACGGCGAACTGCGGGCGCAGAACTCCGGCCAGGACGTGGCGGTGTCGGGCGGTTCCACCGCCCAGGGCACGCCCGACATCGTCCAGCAGCCCCCGAACACGGCCGCCGGCAACCTCTGGCAACCGGTCGCGCAGTCCGACGGCTCGTACGCATTCCGCAACCAGCACAGCGGGTTGTGCCTCGACGTGCCCAGTGCCGGCAGCAGTCCCGGTCAGCAACTGGATCAGTGGCCGTGCAAGGACGCACCCGGCACGAACCAGGACTTCCTGGTCGGCTGACCGGCCGGGAGCGCCGGAGGTGCCGGTCCGGAACGGGGGGGTAGTGCGGGCAAGCGGTTCCGGACCGGCCTCGATCGCTCACGCCACCCCGACCCCCGAGAGCACCGGCGGCGTCGCGCTCCGCCTCGGCCTCGCATGCGTCTGCCACCTCGGCGACACCGTGGCCGCCGCCGACTCGACCGCCGCACCCAAACAGCCCGGCTTCCGTGAGCGTCAACGGAACCCGGAACAACCGTCACCATCGACAGCCGGACATCACTGCCGGACCTCCTGCGCGTCCAGGACATCCCTTCACAGCAAGGAAAAGGTGTCCGCCGGGAACTGTTCCCGGCGGACACCCTCGCGCGCGGCGGAGTCAGGCGCGCTGCAACTGGAACCGCTGGTTGGGGTTGCCGGTGAACGTCCACTGGGAGATCCGCGCGCCGTCGGCGGTCGACACCCCCCACACGTCCAGCGCCAGGCCGCTCAGCCGGTTCACCAGGCTCACCGTGCCGCCGCCCTGGTCGACCACCCGCCACTGCTGCGCGGTCGAGTTGGCGTCGGCCTGCTGGCTGATGTCCGCACCGCTGCTCGCGTTGGCCGCCTGCAGGACCAGCCCGCTGTTGCGGGCCCGCACCCGGTAGTAGCCGTCACCGGAGTCGACGAAGTCGAACTGCTGGCTCAGACCGCCGGTGGCCGACTCCTGCTCGATGAGCGCCCCGGCCGCGGTGGAGGCGCCGGTGATGCCCACGAGCTTGTTGCTGTGCTGCGCCACCAGCTTGTAGTTCACGCCGGTCTGGACCGGCGATCCCGGTGGCTGGGTGGACGAGTCGAACTGCGTGATGAACTTCCAGACCTCACCGGAGGTCCAGGTCTGCCAGCCGTCGCAGGTGCAGCCGTCCCGCGGGCCGGGGTCGTGCCCGGCGCCGTCGAACGCGGCCCAGGTCACCGGATACCCGGGCTTGCAGCCGGAGTACGTCGTCACGATGTGGGTCAGGCTGCCTTGAGCGGGCTCCGGCGGGTTCTGCGGGGTGCAGCCGTTGTTCCGGACGAACTGGTCACGCAGGGCCCGTCCCGAGGCGATCGGCAGGACGTTGTCCCGCAGGCCGTGCAGGCCGATGTAGGCGACGGGCTGGGTCCCGCCGCTGCACCCGCTGAGGTTCGCCCCGGAGTAGACGGCGACCGCGCGGAACACCGTCGGCCGGGCGCAGGCCAGCGCGTAGCTCATCGCGGCGCCGTAGCTGAACCCGCCGGCGAAGACCTGCGAAGTGTCGACGCACAGGGCTCCTTCGAGCTGCTTCAGCAGGTCGTCGATGAAGGTGACGTCCTGGCCGCCGGGGTTGGCCCAGCCGTTGCCGTTGCCCTGGGGCGCCACGAAAATCGTGCCGTTGCCCGCATTGTCCGCGAGCCGCCGGAGCCCGTAGTAGGACCAGTTGTAGCCGTCGGTCCCGCCGGAGTCGACGTCGTTGGCCGTGCCGCCCCGCCAGTGGAGCCCGACGAACAGCCGGTAGTTGTGGTTGTTGTCGTAGTTGTTCGGCACCCGCAGGATGTAGCTGCGGTTCTGGCCGCCGCTGGAGATCGTGTGGCTGCCGCTCGCCAGTCCCGGAGCCTTCCCGCAGCCCGCGGTCCCGGCGGCGGGCGCGGCCGGCGACCGCTGCTGGGGAGCGGCGGCCTGCGCGGTGCCGGACGCCGCCAGCGCGAGCACGGCCCCGACCGCGATCGACGCGAACAGGGATCTATACCTCACCATCACCTGGCTCCCTTCGGTCTTCGGACATGGCGTTCTCCTTCGGTCGTCGTGGATCCCGCGTCAGGTGCGGGTCCACTGCTGGTTGGTGCGTTGCCGGTCTGGGTCAGCCGACCGGGGGCGGCGTGGTCCACTTCTGGTTCTGGCCGCCGGCGCAGGTGCCCAGCCGCACCGCGGTGCCGTTGGCGGTCGAGCCGGCGGCGACCTCCAGGCAGAGCCCGGACTGCGTCCCGGTGACGGTGCCGTCGGCGTTGACCTTCCACTGCTGGTTGGCGCCGCCGTGGCAGGCCCAGATGATCGCGGCCGTGCCCGGGCTGGTCCCGCCGCCCTCGGCGTCGAGGCAGCGCAGCGTGTCACCGGAATAGACGGTCAGCTGACCGGCGGCGGTGACCGTCCACGTCTGGTTGGTGCCGCCGTTGCAGTCCCAGACCTGCGTCCGCGTGCCCTGCGTAGTGGTGCGGCCCGGCACGTCGAGGCACCGGCCCGCCGCCACCGAGCGCACCGGGCCACTGGCGCTCCCGCCGCTGGTGTCGAGGCCGAGGAAGGAGATCGCGTACGCGAGCATCCCGGCCTGCGGCAGGGTGTGCCCGGTGCCCGCGATGACGACACCCTCGACAGTGGCCCGGGTACCGGTCTCGCCGTAGCGGGTCCGCGTCCAGGACGACTGCGGGTGGTCGGTGAAGGACGGTGTCTGGTTCAGCGAGTGCAGGGCGGTCCACTGCTTGATCTCTTCGCCGTAGTTCGGGTACGCCAGGGTGGTGTCCTGGTTCCCGTGCCACAGCTGCATCCGCGGGTAGGCGCCGGTGTAGCCGGGGTACATCGCGTGGGCCTGATCGGCCCACTGCTGCGCGGTCTTGATCACGTTCCCGCCGGCGCACTGGCTGTTCCACAGTGAGCCGTCCGTCGTCGCGAAGCACCCGGCGGGCACGCCCGAGAAGGCGGCCCCGGCGGCGAACACGTCCGGGTACTCCGCGGCCAGGACGTTCGTCATCATGGCCCCCGAGGAGAAGCCGCTGACCACGACGCGACCCGGGTCCACGTTGTAGTGCTGCCGGGTCCAGGCGACCATCGACATGATGCCGGTGGAGTCGCTGCCGCCGTTACGGGTCAGGCCCGCCTTCGTCGACACGTCGAAGCAGTGCCCGTCACGGGTGGCCTCCGGCACGACGATGACGTAGCCGTACCGGTCGGCCGCCGTCACGTAGTCGTGGCCGTTGCCGGTGAAGATCGCGCTCGCCGAGCCACCGCAGTAGTGCACCAGCACGAGCAGCGCCGGCTTGGGCGCCACGTTGTCCGGCACGTACACGTACATGCCGAGGTTGGTGGGGTTGGCGCCGAAGTCGCCGACCCGGGTCAACGTCGCGGCCGCGGCCGGACCGGCGGTCAGGACCGCCGCGGTGAGCGTCACGACCATCGCCAGCAAGGCGCGAAGAGTACGGGACAGCATTGTCACGGGTACTCACTTCCGGAGTGAATTCGTTCAGTTACCGAACTAAACAGGCAAGAGTCAAGATAGGAGCGGCGCGCGCCATGGTCAATGCGCCATTCGCGCCATGCCAACGGAACCGGCGTGAGGACCCCGCCGAACCGTTGCCATGCAAGCAAAGCAAGCACTGGAGCGGCACGTCAGACGTCCGAGTGAGCGCGCAAGACAATGAAAATTACCCGACCACAACGGGTTGTCTCCGCCGATCCACAAGGGAGTGAACGCGCGGCCGCGACCAGGACGGGCCACTTACGTGACCCTGCCGACAGGTCTCGGCGGCGGCCTCGATCGCGCACGCAGCTTGCTCGTCACGGGTCACGCGATAAGTATGACTTACTGCTCGATCCAGCACCCTACCCTGTTGCCCGCCGATCCGGTCGAAGATTGACAGTACGGCGTGAAACTTACATTCGGGCGGCCCGGCAAGCGCCGCGATACGGAGCAATGAGCATGCTCATTGCTTGACGCCGGGAACCCGCCCTGTTCTCATGGATCACCGAGCCGACAGCGGGAACCCGTCGCCGACCATCGAATCAGGCGGCGCCCGATCGGACTCGCCGCGCCGAATGAGTCATACACATCCTGCACCGGTTCGCCCACGGGGACCACGACGAAGTGGAGTAGCTGATGAGGGGCAGGAGCCGCACGTCCGTCATCACCGCGCTGTTCGCCACGGCCGTCGTCCCGGGGTGCGGGACCGGCACCGCACCGCAGGGCCGGAACGGTTTCACGCCGGCGCCGCAGGCCGCCGCGCAGCTGCTCGACACGCTCCTCAAGGCCGGCAGCGCCCCGGACTGCCGCCGTCGGTGGCCGCGCTCGTCTCCCGCGTCCACCCCGAGGCGACCGTCGTCGAGCTGGTCAACCTCGCCCCGGCCGCCGACCACACGGTGGTCGTGCCGGCCGGGGCGTTCGGCGAGCACACCATCCGCACCGCCTGCGACGACCCGTCGTGGGTCGGGGACCTGGACGACTACGGGCATTCCGAGCCCCGGGTGACGTCGGCCTCGACCCGCGTCGACGGCCCCCGGCTCGAGGTGCGGCTGCCGCGCTCCGCCACCGTCCGGCTCGGCCTGCGCACCCACCCGCCCTCGGCCCGCACCCCGTTCGACACCCCCAACCCCATCCCCTGAGAGGTCCCCACCATGCCGCCGCGCACCAGATCAGTGGCTGCCGCGCTCGCCACCGCCTTCGTGGTGACCGCGCTCGCCACGCCGCCCGCCCGGGCCGCGACCGTCACCATCGCCGTGTCCCCGGCCGGCAACGACGCCAACCCCGGCACGCCCGACCAGCCGGTCGCCACCCCCGCCAAGGCCCAGCAGCTCGCCCGCGCCCAGTCGGCGGGCAACGACGTGGTCGTGCAGCTCGCCGGCGGCACCTACCGGCTCTCCGCCCCGCTGGCGTTCACCAGCGCCGACTCGGCGCCGAACGGCCACACCGTCACCTGGCAGGCCGCCTCCGGCCAGACCCCGGTCCTGTCCGGTGGCAGCCAGGTCTCCGGCTGGACGGTGCAGGACTCCGGCCAGAACATCTGGATGGCTTCCGTGCCGCAGGGCGCCGACTCCCGGCAGCTCTTCGTCGACGGCGCGCTCGCCCCGCGCGCGTCGATCCCGCTGTCCCGCAACGACGTGCAGTTCACCACGAGCGGCATGAACATCACCAATTCCGCGCTGAACTACCTCGCCACGCTGCCGCAGCAGAACCGGATCGAGGTGGAGAGCCAGAACTCGTTCACCGACCGGTACTCCCCCGTCGACCACGTCGGCGGCACGACGATCACCATGCAGCAACCCGCCTGGAACAACAACAACTGGGGCTACGACACCCTCGCCAAGCCGTTCGGCGGCGGCCAGCTGTTCCTGGAGAACTCGTACTCGTTCCTCAAGAACGCCGGTCAGTGGTACCTGGACCCGCAGGCCGGGAAGCTCTACTACAAGGCGCCCTCCGGGTGGGTGCCCGGCAGCCACGACGTCGAACTGCCGCGGTTGACGTCGCTGCTGCAGATCAGCGGCAGCTACGACAACCCGGTGCGCGGCCTCGCCTTCAAGGGCCTGCACTTCGAGCACACCACCTGGCTCACGCCGAGCACGTCGGTCGGGTACGCGAACCAGCAGACCGGGACGTTCATCCCCGCCGCGGCCCCGATGCCGGCCGACTTCCTGACGTCCTGCCAGTCGGGCTGCCAGCAGTTCGAGGGCGCACGCGGCAGCTGGGCTCAGGCGCCCGCCGCCGTCCAGGTCTCGGCCGCGAGCGGGATCACCTTCAGCGGCGACACCTTCACCCACCTCGGCCAGGTGGCGCTGGGCATCGGCAACGACGCGAACGCCCACGCGTCCGGGATCGGCCTCGGGGCGTCGTCGATCACCGTCGACCACAACACGTTCACCGAGGACTCGGGCGGTGGCGTCATCGTCGGCGGCGTCCGCGCCGACTCGCACCACCCCTCCAACGCGGCGATGACGAACAAGGACATCACCATCTCGAACAACACGGTGAGCCGGGTCGCCCTGGACTACCGCGAAATGGCCGGCATCCTGTCGACCTACGTCACGCACGCCGTCGTCACGCACAACGACGTCTCGAACCTGACCTACGACGGCATCGACGTCGGCTGGGGCTGGGGTGCCAACGACCCGGGCGGCAGCCAGGACTACCGCAACCGCGGCCTGTACAACTACCAGCCCGTCTACACCACGCCGACGACGCTGCGGGACACGGTCGTCAGCTACAACCGGGTGCACGGCACCAAGAAGCTCATGCACGACGGCGGCAGCATCTACAACCTCTCCGCCAACCCCGGCAGCTCCATCGACCACAACTACGTCTACGACAACAACCGCACGGTCGGCCTGTACCTCGACGAAGGCTCGCGGTACGTGAACCTCTCGGCCAACGTGATCCAGGACTCCGGGGTGTGGGCCTTCACCAACGCCAACGGCAGCAACAACACCAACGACAACACGTTCAGCGGCAACTGGCTCAACGGCGGCGCGACCCAGGTGGCCACCGGGCCGCCGCACAACAACGTCCTGAGCGGGAACGTCCAGGTCAGCGGGACCAACTGGCCGTCGGGCGCCCAGCAGGTCATCGCCGCCGTCGGCCCGGGCGGCGGCAGCGGCCCGCCGGCGGGCCCGGTGCACGCGGTGGGTGCCGGCAAGTGCCTCGACGTCACCGGCGTCAGCACCACCCCCGGCGCCGCGGTCGAGATCTGGGACTGCAACAACGGCACGAACCAGTCCTGGACCCGCACCGGCGCCGGCGAGCTGTCCGTCTACAACGGCACCCGGTGCCTCGACGCCAGCGGCCAGGGCACCAGCCCCGGCACCAAGGTCGTCATCTGGAACTGCAACGGCCAGGCCAACCAGCAGTGGCAGGTCACCGCGAACGGCACCATCACCGGTGTCCAGTCCGGGCTCTGCCTCGACGTCACCGGATCCGCCACCGCCAACGGCACCCTGGTCCAGCTCGCCACCTGCACGGCCGCGAACAACCAGAAGTGGACGCTCGGCTGACCACGAATTCGCTGAGAGAGGTTTAGCCATGGCTTCAACGCTGAGAAGGAAACTGCTGACCGCGATCGCGGCCATCCCGCTCGTCACCGGCACGCTGCTCGGCATCGGCCCGGCGGCCCAGGCCGCCGGCCAGCAGGCGTGCGACATCTACGCCGCCGGCGGCACCCCGTGTGTGACGGCGCACAGCACCACGCGCGCGCTCTTCGGCGCCTACAACGGGCCGCTGTACCAGATCCAGCGCGCGTCCGACCAGAAGTACCTCGACGTCGGCCTGCTCTCGGCCGGCGGTTACGCCGACTCCGCCCCGCAGGTCTCCTTCTGCGCGGGCACCCGGTGCACGATCACGAAGATCTACGACCAGACCGCCAACCACAACGACCTGCCGATCTCGTGGGGCGGGTTCTGGAAGGGACCCGGCCCGAACGGGTCCGACATCGGCGCGGACGCGATGGCGCTGCCGGTGACCGTCGGCGGGCACCCGGCGTACGGGGTCAAGGTCAACCAGGGCGTCGGCTACCGGGTCGACAACGCCAAGAACGTGCCGGTCGGCGCCCAGCCCGAGGGGATCTACATGATCACCTCGTCGAACTACGTCAACCAGTGGTGCTGCTTCGACTACGGCAGCGGCGAAATCTCCCACAACGACACCGGCAACGCCACCATGAACGCCATCTACTGGGGCACCGCCTGCTGGTTCAACAACTGCACCGGCACCGGGCCGTGGGTCGAGGCCGACCTCGAGAACGGCATGTACCACACCGGAACCGGGTCCAACAAGGACCCGAACAATCCGGGTGTGCACCACCCGTTCGTCAGTGCGTGGGAGAAGAACAACGGCACCAGCAACTTCACCCTGAAGTACGGCGACGCCACCACCGGCGGTCTCACCACCCCGTACTCCGGCGGGCTGCCGCGCGGCTACTCGCCGATGAAGCTGGAGCCGTCGATCCTGCTGGGCACGGGCGGGGACAACAGCGTCTCCGGGGTCGGCGAGTTCTTCGAAGGCGCGGTGACCAGCGGCTTCCCGTCGGACGCCACGGAGAACGCGGTGCAGGCCAACCTCACCGCGGCCGGTTACAGCACCGGTGGCGGCCCGACGTCCACCGGACCGATGCACGCGGTGGGCGCGAACAAGTGCATGGACGTCAACGGCGTCAGCACCACCCCCGGCACCCAGGTCCAGATCTGGGACTGCCACAACGGCACCAACCAGACCTGGACCCATTCCGGCGCCGGCGAGCTGACCGTCTACGACGGCACGCGGTGCCTCGACGCCAACGCACGGGGGACCAGCCCCGGCACCAAGATCATCATCTGGAACTGCAACGGGCAGAACAACCAGCAGTGGACGTTCAACGCCAACGGAACGGTCACCGGCGTCCAGTCCGGGCTCTGCCTCGACGTCACCGGATCCGCCACCGGCAACGGCACCCCGCTCCAGCTCGCCACCTGCACCGGCGCCGGCAACCAGAAGTGGACCCTCGGCTGACCGCTCCCCTGAAAGGCTTTCCATGTCTTCGTCCAATTTCGAGCTGTCGCGGCGCAGGCTGATCGCGGTGGCCGGCGTCGCCGCGGCCACCGGCGTCTTCCGCGTCCGCACCGCGTGGGCCACCGACGGCCCGGGCAGCTACACCCCCAGCTGGTCGTCGGTCGACCAGCACCCCCCGGCCCCGGAATGGTTCCAGGACGCCAAGTTCGGCATCTACTACCACTGGGGCGTGTTCAGCGTCCCGGCGTTCGGCAACGAGTGGTACCCGCGAAACATGTACGTCGGCGGGTCGAACGAGAACAACCACCACAAGGCGGTGTACGGCGATCCGTCGGTGTGGCCGTACCAGAACTTCATCAACGGTGCCCGGGACAAGGCGGGCAACTGGGTCCAGTTCGCCCCGAAGCTGAAGTCGGCGGGCGGCAGCTTCGACCCGAACGAATGGGCGCAGCTGTTCGCCGACGCCGGCGCGAAGTTCGCCGGCCCGGTCGCCGAGCACCACGACGGCTTCTCGATGTGGAACAGCACCGCGAACGAGTGGAACTCGGTCCGGACCGGGCCGCAGCTGGACCTGCTGCGGCTGCACGCGGACGCCATCCGGGCCAAGGGCCTCAAGCTGGTGACCGCGCTGCACCACGCGTACCACTTCAACGGCTACTACGACCACGTGCCGAACCAGCCGACCGAGTCGCTGCGGCGGCTGTTCGGCCAGAACGGCCGCGCGGCCGAAAACCAGCTGTGGTACGACAAGCTCCGCGAAGTCGTCGACGGCTACCAGCCCGACCTGGTCTACCAGGACTTCGACCTGAACCTCGTGGACGAGTCACAGCGGCTCAACTTCCTCTCGCACTTCTACAACCAGGCCGTCGCGTGGAACAAGGACGTCGTGGCCAGCTACAAGGACGGGTTCGACACCCGCGGCGAGGTCTTCGACTTCGAACGCGGCGGCCCCGGAGACATCCTGAACCCGTACTGGCTGACCGACGACAGCATTTCCAGCTCCAGCTGGTGCTACACCGTGGGCATCGGCTACTACTCGGTCAAGGCCATGCTGCACTCGCTGATCGACCGGATCAGCAAGAACGGCACCATGCTCCTCAACATCGCCCCGATGGCCGACGGCACCATTCCCAGCGGCCAGCGGACGATCCTGCTCGGCATCGGCGACCACCTCAAGCGGTTCGGTGAATCGCTCTACGCCACCCGCGCCTGGGCGGTGTACGGCGAAGGGCCGACGAAGATGGGCGGCGGGTCGTTCACCACCCCGGTGGAGGGAACCAGCACCGACATCCGGTTCACCCGCAGCAAGGACAACACCGTGCTGTACGCGACCGTGCTGGGCTGGCCCGGGAGCACGTTGCACATCACGACCCTCGGCTCGAACCGGATCAACCTGGGCACGCTGGCGTCGGTCCAGCTGCTCGGCCCGGACGCCGGGGCCGCCACCACCCTGACCGGCCGCACCCAGGACGGCTCGGGGCTGCACATCACCATGCCGTCGTCGAACCCGCCGTTCGCCGCGCTGGCGTACGTCGTGAAGCTGACGTTCTCCGGACCGGTTCCCACGCCCGGCACCGGGCCGCTGCCGACCGGCTGGGCCCGGATCGCCAATGTCACCACCGGCCTGGTGCTCGACAGCGGCGGCAGCGTGGCGGCCGGCTCGGTGCTCAAGCAGTGGAACTACGACGGCAGCACCAACCTGCAGTGGCAGCTCGTCGACGCGGGCGGCGGCTACTACCGGATCGTCAACCGCACCAACGGGATGGTCGCCGACAGCGGCGGCAACAGCGCCAACGGCGCGAACGCCGTGCAGTCCGCGTGGACCGGCGGCAACAACCAGCAGTGGCGGCTGAACAGCCTGGGCAACGGCCGGTACCAGATCGTCAACCGGGGCACCGGGACGGCCCTCGACGGCATGGGCAACGCGACCGTGGGCTCGACGGTGGGCCTGTGGGCGCCCAACAGCAGCACCAACAACCAGTGGACCATCACCGGCCTCTGACCGCCCGAAGGCCCCGGCACTTTCGGAGTGAAAGTGCCGGGGCCTTCGTGGTCCGAACCGAAAGGAGAAGCATGCGCACGAAACTCGGGTCGCTCGCCGCGGCGGCGGCCGTGCTCGCCGGTGTCCTGCTGCCGGCCGCCCCCGCCGCCGCCGAATCCAACGGTGGCGTGCGGGTCATGCCGCTGGGCGACTCCATCACCGAAGGCACCCAGGTCCCCGGCGGCTACCGGATCGGGCTCTGGCAGCGGCTCACCGCGGGCGGCTACCAGGTCGACTTCGTCGGCTCGCAGTCCAACGGACCGGCGAGTCTCGGCGACCACGACCACGAAGGACACCCCGGCTGGCGCATCGACCAGATCGACGCGAACATCGTGTCCTGGCTGCGCACGACTACGCCGCACACCGTCCTGCTGCACATCGGCACCAACGACATCCTGCAGAACTACGACGTCGCCGGTGCGCCCGGCCGCCTGTCCGGGCTGATCGACCACATCACGGCGACCGCACCGGACGCCGAGGTCTTCGTCGCCCAGATCATCCCGCTCGCCAACGCGGGCCAAGACTCCGCGGCCCGCACGTTCAACACCGCGATCCCCGGCATCGTGCAGAACAAGCAGAACGCGGGCAAGCACGTGCACCTGGTGGACATGCACTCCGCGCTGACCGCCGCCGACCTGACCGACGGCGTCCACCCCACGGCCGCGGGCTACGACAAGATGGCCGCGACGTGGTTCACGGCGCTGCGGTCGGTCGCCGGGAGCATCGGTACCCCGGGGACCTCGCAGGCCAAGCAGCTCGTCGGCACGCAGTCGGGCCGCTGCGCGGACGCGTCCCCGGCCGCGAACGGCACCCAGCTGCAGCTGCAGGACTGCGGCGGCCAGACCGGCCAGGCGTGGACGGTGTCCGGCAAGCAGCTGACCGTCGCCGGGTCGAAGTGCCTGGACGCCTCCGGCCAGGGCACGGCCAACGGCACTGCGGTGATCGTCTGGGACTGCCACGGCCAGGCCAACCAGCAGTGGACCGTGAACGCGAACGGCACGATCACCGGCGTCCAGTCGAAACTCTGCCTCGACGCGAGCGGGCAGGGCACCGCCAACGGCACCAAGCTCGTCCTGTGGGCCTGCAACGGCCAGGCGAATCAGCAGTGGATCCTGCGCTGACGCTCAGCGCCCCGCTTCCCGGATCGGTCGGTTCGGGAAGCGGGGCGCCGGTCGTCAGCCGCAGGCCTTGCCGTTCACCGTGAAGGCCGCCGGGTTCGCGTTGGTCCCGGTGTAGCTGCCGGTGAAGCCGATCCAGACCGACTTGCCCGGCGCCACCGCGGCGTTCCACGGCAGCGCCGCGGCGGTCACGTCCCGGCCGGACTGGGACCACGTCGCCGACCAGCCCTGCGTCACCTTCTGGGTCCCTGGGAAGGCGAACTTCAGGGTCCAGGCCGGCCACACCGTGGTGCCGGTGTTGGTGACGTTCAGCGCGGCCGTGAAGCCGCCGTTCCAGGTGTTCGCCGTGTACGTCACCGTGCAACCGCCCACGGCGGACGTCGTGAAGCGCGCGGCGGGCGAGTCCGGACCGGCCAGGCCTGCGCCGTTGTGCGCCACCACGACCACGGAGTAGGCGGTCGACGGCGTGAGGCCGGTCAACGTCGCCGTCGTCCCGGTCACCGTGGCGAGCACCGTGCGGGTGGTTCCGTCGACACGGACCACGTCGTAGCCCCTGACCCCGCTCTCCGGATCCGCGGCCGCCGGCCACGTCACCGTCGCGCCGGTGGCGGACACCGCGGACACGACCGGCTGGCCGGCGGCGGACGGGGCGGTCGTGTCCACTCCGGACGGTGACTTCTCCGCGGTCCAGTTCGCCAGCCACGCCAGCGCCGAGTTCCAGTTGATCGCGACCTCGTTGACCGAGTACGCCTGGATGTCGTCCACGAAGCAGCGCTGAGGCGCGCAGCCCGCCAGCAACCGGGCCGCGGTCGGGTCCTGCAGACCGCTGTTGGGGCCGCCGGACAGCGCGCCGGGCGGGGCGATCGGCAGCGACGGGTCCAGCTCGTGCGCCCAGAACCGGTGGTGGACGTTCTGCACCGGCTGGGTGCCGTGGCCGGCGACGTACGAGTAGTTCGCGGGGTTGCGGCCCAGCAGGTAGTCCATCGCCTGGAACGCGCCGTCGCGGTACTTGTCCTGCTTGGTGAAGTCGTAGGCCAGGGCGAGCACCACGCCGTTGTTGGCCACCAGGCCGTTGGAACCCCACTCGTACGTGCCGTCGGCCGTGCGGTAGGGCGCCGGGTAGCCCATGGTCCGCATCTGCGCCAGGTGGCTGTCGGCGGTCGTGGTGATCGCCGTCCGGATCGCCGCGACGTCCGCCGCGGGCAGGTCGGTGGGCACCAGGGCGAGCGTGATGTCGCCGAGCGCGCCCGTCGAGCCCCAGTCGAAGCCGTGGGTGGTGAAGCTGACGCCGCGGTAGAGCGGAGAACCGGTGACGTCAGTGCGGTAGGTGCTCTTCCCGGTGGTCGTGTACAGCTCCGCGGCCGCCCAGTAGAACTCGTCGGTCACGGTGTTGTCGCTGTAGGTGCCGCCGCCCGTGCCGTCGTTCGGGTCGGCGAGCACGTTCGGATTGGCCTTCGCTGCCGCATAAGCCTTTTCGGCCGCGGCCAGCAGCTTCGCCGAGTACGCCGCGTCGATGGTCCGCCACAGCCGGGACGCCTGAGCCGCGACCGCGGCCAGGTTGAGCGTGGCCGCCGTGCTCGGCGGGGACAGCCGCCGCGCCTGGGCGTCCTGGTCGGGCCGGGTGGGCAGGGCCGTCCACTGCTCGTCGTGGATCTTGTGGTGCGCCATGCCCGCGTTCGGCTTGCCGTCCGGCACCTGCATTTCGAGCAGGAAGTCGACCTCCCAGCGGGCTTCGTCGAGGATGTCGGGCACGCCGTTGGCCCGTTCCGGGATCGCCAGCTTCCCGTCGCCGAGGGCACTCGCGTCGCCCATCCGCAGCGCCCGCTCGTACTCGTCGAGCAGCTCCCACGCGGCGATGCCGCCGTTGACCACGTACTTGCCCTGGTCGCCGGCGTCGTACCAGCCGCCGCGCACGTCGAGCGTGTAGCCGCAGTTCAGGTCCGACCGGCACGGAACGTTGTCGTCACCCTGGTTCGGTGCGACGTTCAGGTGACCCGCCGGCCGCGCGCGGTCGGCCCCGACGTACTGGGCGTCGATCGCGATCCCGCTGCGCTGGTTGTAGAAGAACGCGAGCGCGTCGTAGCGGAGTTTCTTCCGCGCGTCGGGCGAGATGGCGAACGGGAAGCTGGTCTGGCCGCCGGCGGTCAGCGTGTAGCGGGTGCCTGGGGTGGTGTAGGCGGAGAAGTCGATCTCGTGCACGTTCGCACCGGATGGAGCGTCCGCACCCTTCGGCGTCGTCTGCCCGGTGGCCACGGCGGTGCCCGCGGAGTTCTTGAGCGTCCAGGCAACCGGGGTGGTGGAGTCGCTGACCAGGGTGGCCCGTTCGGGCACGCCGGGCACGTAGCCGTCCTGGTCCACCTGGATGCCGCTGATCGGCTGCTGGCCGCCCGGCGGGAGCACGCCGCCGGTCAGGGAGATGTTGTCCAGGCAGATGGTGTTGTCGGCGGCCTGGCCGCCGAACCAGAAGGCCAGCTGGCCGTTGTCACCGTTCGGAAAGTCCAAAGTGGACGTGAAGGTGACCGAGAAGTGTTGCGTCGCCGGGGTGACGGTCAGATCGTTGCGCGCGATCTGCCGGTACGGCGACACGGCTTCCCCGGCGACGGCGGAGATCTGCTGGCTGGTCTTCGCGTGCGCGTCGAAGGTCAGGGTGTACTGCTGTCCGGTCTCGTAGGGCACGCCGTTCTGGCCGACCAGGGCGTCGTAGCCATTGGCCGTGCCGCCGGTGACGTCGGTGCAGAACTCCCCGTTCGCGACCCGGCCGCTGGTGCCCGCCCCGGCCCACCACGGATCGAGGGTGCCGCTGGAGAACGAGCCGTTGAGCAGCCGCTCGTAGTCCGTGGCGGCCGCGGGTCCGGCCCCGGCCGCCACGCCAAGCACCACCACGGCCAGCAACGTCAAGCCCCGGCGAAACTTTCGTACCCGCATGCACCGTCTCCTCGTCGTCGCCGATGGTCGTTCGCGGGCGAAGTCCGGTCGCCGCGGGGCCTGGGAACGCTCCCAGTACCGGAATGAAACCATTCCAGCCCGCGCTTTGGCAATCGACGAAAGGCAGCCTCGTGACGGAAGCGGAAAATTGATCACGGCCAGACCCTTTGCCGCGTGCTTTCACTGTGGTTACATCGGATGGCGTCACGCTGAGAGCGTTCCCAGAGCGCTGACCACGACGAAGTGGAGACGGCACGATGAAGCTCAGGCACACCCTTTCCGCGCTGGCGCTGGCCGCGGCCGGCCTCGCGGTCCCCATCGTCAACGCGCCGGCCGCGCACGCGGACACGCTGATCTGCGACCAGTACGGCTCGACCACGATCGGCGGCCGGTACGTCGTCATGAACAACCGCTGGGGCAGCAGCGCGCAGCAGTGCATCACCGTCACCGGCAGCGGGTTCCGCATCCAGACCCAGCAGGGCTCGACCAGTGGCGGCGCACCGCTGTCGTACCCGGCCATCTACGTCGGCTGCCACTACAGCAACTGCTCCCCCGGCACGAACCTGCCCCGGCAGCTCAGCCGGATCGGCAGCGCCCCGTCCTCGATCTCGTACAACTACGTCGGCGGTTCGGTCTTCGACGCCTCCTACGACATCTGGATGGACCCGACGGCGAAGACCACCGGGGTCAACCAGATGGAACTGATGATCTGGCTCAACCACACCGGAAACGTCCAGCCGGTCGGCGGCAAGGTCGGCACCGTCAGCCTCGGTGGCCGGAACTGGGACGTGTGGCAGGGCAACAACGGCGGCAACGACGTCCTGTCCTACGTGGCCCAGTCCCCGACGGCGAACTACTCGTTCAACGTCATGGACTTCGTGAACAACGTCGACGCCCGCACCCGCGTCGACCGCTCCTGGTACCTGACCAGCATCCAAGCCGGCTTCGAGCCGTGGAGCGGCGGCGTCGGGCTCGCGGTCAACTCCTTCTCCACGAGCGTCAACTAGCAGCACCCGCGAGGGGGTCTTCCACCCGGAAGCCCCCCTTCGTCGTCTCAGGACCCGCCGCAGCTCACCACCGTCGGCGTGCCGGACCCGGTGGCCTGGAAGCCGAACTCCGTGTACTGGCCGGTCGCGAGGTGGCCGTTGTAGGCCACGTTGGACCAGCCGTCGCCGCTGTGCTGGACGTTCCACGCGTTGGTCACCGAAGCGCCCGGCGGCAGGTTGAGCGTCACCGTCCACGAGTTCAGGTCCGCCGAACCGGCGGTCACCCGCACGGTCGCCACGAACCCGCCGTTCCACGCGTTCATCGAGACCGTCGCCGAACACGCGCCAGGCGGCGGTGCGCTCGTCGTGGTCGTGGGGGTCGTGGTCGGGGTCGTCGGCGTCGTGGAGACCGGCGGTGCACCGTTGAGCGCGTCGAGCACGCTGGTGTACGCGGCCTTCTTGGTGCCGTTCCCGTCGAACAGGAGCGGGTTCTCCCCCGAGCGCCAGGAATCGCTGTCCCGGATGCCCCAGGTGGTGATGCCGGTGCACCGCGGCACGTTCAGGCACGCGCGGGTGGTGGCGGCGTAGGCACTGGGGGACGCCTGGGCGATGTCCAGTTCGGTGAGCTGCACGTCCACGCCGAGGGCGGCGAAGTTGCTCAGCGTCGTCTGGAAGTTCCCCGGCGGGCCCCCCGCGCCGAAGTGCGCCTGGAAGCCGACGCAGTCGATCGGGACGCCGCGGGACTTGAAGTCCTGCACCATCCGGTAGACGCCCTGCGTCTTGGCCGCCGACCAGTCTTCGATGTTGTAGTCGTTGTAGCAGAGCTTGGCCCCGGGATCGGCGGCGCGTGCGGTGCGGAAGGCCACTTCGATCCAGTCGTTGCCGGTCCGCTGCAGGTTGGAGTCGCGGCGGCCACCGGACCCGCCGTCGGCGAAGGCTTCGTTCACCACGTCCCAGGCGTAGATCTTCCCGCGGTAGTGCCCGGCGACCTGGGTGATGTGGTTCAGCAGGGCAGACCGCAGCGGGGCGCCCTCCATGCTCTGCATCCAGCCGGGTTCCTGCTGGTACCAGGCGAGGTTGTGCCCGCGTATCCGCATGCCCGCGCTCAGCGCGTGGTTGACGATGCGGTCGGCGTTGCCGTAGCTGAACTGGCCCTGCTGCGGCTCGGTGGCGTCCGACTTCATCTCGTTCTCGGGCGTCACCATGGTGAACTCCCGGTCCAAAATGGACGTGTAAGTGGCGTCGGAGAGCTTGAAGGCGGCGACGGCGGTGCCGAAGTAGCGCCCGCTCTGCGCGGCGGACGCGCCGAGCGTGGTCGCCGCGCTGGCGGTGTGGGCGGTGAGCACCACGGCGCCCACCGCGACCACCGAGACGGTGGCCGCGGCCGCGGCGCGAAGTGCTGGTATCGAAGACGAGGTCATGTTCGGACACTTTCGGGATTCGGGTGGTGCTCCGGCGGTGCGAGATCGACCGGAACCGGGAAGCGGCTGCCCCCGCTGCATTCCGAGAGCGCTCCCAGTCCGGGTGACGCGCACACGGTAGCCACGCGAACCGGCTCGGTCAACGCCGTGAGCTGCGACGCAGCCCGCGACCGGCGGCGAACCCGGCGAAGCAGCGGAAGCCGGGCCCGCGCCGGAGCACGGCCCCGTGAAACTTTCACCTCGCCGGGCCCGTCCGCGGGCGAGATCGCGGCAATGTTCGCGCAGCTCACCGGCAGAGTGCCGGCAGCGCCTCCCTCGCCGACACGCTCGAGGGCCGCGTCAGGGAGCTCGCAGACGCTCAAACCGTCGTGCTCGGCTTCCCGGGTGAAGGTCTGGACGAGGTGGCTGTCCTGGCCGGCTACAACGGATCGCTGTGAGCGGCGCTGCTGATCACCAAGGCCGCGCCGGTCGACCGGCTGAGGACCACCGGCTCCGCCGCTCCCGTCGGCGTGTCCGCCGTGCTTTCCTATCCCTGCCAGGGTGTGGTTGCCACCTCAGGCGGTTGCCGATACTGGGGACATGGAAGCGAAACGACGGCTCGGCGAGTTCCTCCGGACCCGCCGCGCCGACCTGCGGCCCGACGACGTCGGCCTGGCCACCTACGGGGACCGCCGTCGCGTGCCGGGGCTGCGCCGCGAGGAACTGGCGCGCCTCGCCGGGGTGAGCGCGTCGTACTACTCGCGGCTCGAGCAGGGCCAGTCGGCCAACGCCTCCCCCGAAGTGCTCGACGCCATCGCGCGGGCCCTGCGGCTCGACGACACCGAACGCGCCTACCTCCACGAGCTCGCGACCGGCGCCCGGAGCCGGGTCCCGCGACGGCGTCCCGCCCCAGAGCGGCTCACCCTCGCCGTGCGGCAGCTCCTGACCGCCCTGGGCGACGTCCCGGCGATCGTGCTCGGCCGGCGCGGCGACGTCCTGGCGTGGAACCCCGCCGGGCACGCCCTGTTCGCGGGACACCTGCCGCCGGACGCCCCGGACCGGCCGGGCGAGCGTCCGAACATGGCGCGGCTGGTGTTCCTCGACCCGCACACCCGTGAGCTGTACGCCGACTGGCCCGCCAAAGCCCGTGCGGTGGTGGCGACGCTGAGGATGGCGTCCGGGCGCCACCCGGACGACCCGCTGCTGGCCACCCTGGTCGGGGACCTGTCGGTCCGGAGCCCGGACTTCCCGGCGCTGTGGGCGAACCAGCGGGTCAAGGCCGGCGGCGACGCGGTCTACGAGATGCGCCACCCCCTCGTGGGCACGATGGCGGTCACGCAGCAGGCGCTGCGGACCGAGCAGGACCAGCACGTCGTCGTCGCCACGACGGAGCCCGGGTCACCGTCGCACGCGGCGATGACCTTGCTGACCCACGCCGCCGCCACCACGCGCGCGGTGCGCCACAACGCGCCTGCGCACGACTAGAAACTCCCCACCCAAGCCAGGCACTCAAGAGAGTGCCGGACCGAGCGCGCCCAAAAAACGCGCAGGAAACGATCGAGAGAGAAATGTCCAAGAAGATCCTGACCACCGCCCTCGGGCTCGGCCTCGCCTCGGCCCTCGGGGCCGCACCCGCCACCGCCGCCGAACCGGCGCACCCGGCTCCGTCCCGGGTCGCCGTCCACTTCGGACTCGCGGCGGGGCAGCTGCCGGAAAACGTCGCGCTGGCACCCGATGGCACCGCCTACGTCACGTTCGCGGCCGCCCGCCAGGTCGCCTCGGTGACGCCGCAGGGCGTGATCCGCGTCCTGGCCACCCTGCCGGCCCCGCCCGACGGCGGGGCGGCGACCCCGGTGCTGAAGTTCGCCCTGACCACCGGCATCGTCCGCCTCGGCGACGGCACGCTGTACTTCCTCTACGCCAGCGGCGACGCGGGGACCACCGGCCTGTACCGGCTCCCGCCTGGCGGCACCCCGCAGCGCGTCGCGGCCCTGCCCGCCACCGGGTTGCCGAACGGGCTGGCCCTCGACGAACGCGGCCGCGCCTTCTACATCACCGACTCCGTGCTCGGCGTCGTCTTCCGCGTCCCACTCGGCGGCGGCACGGTGACGACCTGGTCGTCGGCGCCGGAGCTGGCGTCGACCGGTTTCCTCGGCGCCAACGGCGTGAAGGTGCACCGCGGCGCGGTCTGGATCACCAACCTCGACCGGGGCACCCTGCTGCGGATCCCGCTGCGGCCGGGGCCGGTCGCGGTCCGGGCCACCGGGCTGGCCGGCATCGACGACATCGCCTTCACCGGCGACGGGGACGAGGTGCTCGCCGCGCTCAACGGCCCGAACACGGTGGTGCGGATCGCCGCCGACGGGCGGGCGAGCACCGTCCTGACCGCCGCCGACGGGCTGCAGAACCCCACCTCGGTCGCCGTGCGCGGCACCACCGTGTACGTCTTCAGCGCCGCGTACACCACTCAGACCGATCCGAACCTGATCCTGACCCCGCGGCCGCGCTGCTGAACCCGGCCCGGCCGGTCTCGAGCCGGTCAGCCCGGCCCGAGACCGGCCGACAGAGGCGATCCGGTCACCCGGCCACAGCGCCGGTCCACCGGCACGTCCTCGCCGGCGGCACTCAGCCGAGTCGTGCCTTCACGAACTCCGCCGCCCGGTCGAGCGCTGCCGCGGCTTCGTCGAGGAGCCCGGCATAGCCCTGGAACACGTGCGGGACGCCCGGTACGACCTCGAGCGTGACCGCGACCTCGGCCATGGCGGCCCGCGCCGCGAGCCGGAGCGCGTCGCTGAGCAGGATCTCGTGCGATCCCCCCTGGATCAACAGCGGCGGCAGGCCACCGAGATCGCCGAAGATCGGGCTGATCAACGGGTCGGCGGCGTCGGCACCGGCGACGTACTCCGGAGCCCGGACGCGCAGTCCTTCGGGGGTCAGGATCGGGTCGAGCGACGGCCGTTCGGTCACCGTCTCGCCGGACAGCGTCAGGTCGGCGTACGGCGACATCAGGACCGCACCGGACGGCAGCGGCAGTCCGGCCTCCTTCGCCGCGAGGAGGGTAGCCACCGCCAGCCCACCTCCCGCCGAATCGCCGGCGAGCACGATCCGACCGGGGTCCACGCCTCGTGCGAGCAGTCCCTGGTAGGCGGCGAGCGCGTCTTCGACGGCGGCCGGATACGGGTGTTCGGGAGCGAGCCGGTAGTCGAGGGTGACGGCGGTGCCACCCGTTCGCCGGACGAGCTCGCCCACCAGCGGGACCGAGGTCGCCGCCGAGCCGATGACGTAGACACCGCCGTGGAAGTAGAGGAGTGCGCCCCCGGGCTCGGTGCCCGGGACCGTGACCTCGATGCCGCCGACCCCGCCGATCTCCACCGGCTTCTGCAGCACGTCCGCCGGCACGGGGACCTGGGCCATCAAGGCGGTGAACGCGGCTCGCACCGACGCGACGTCGGCGGCCGTGTCGAACCCGCCCTGGCGCAGGATGGCGTCCAGCCGGCCCTGTTGTTCTTTGCTCATCGGCAGTTCTCTCCTCGAGCGTCGGGCCCGGCTCGGCGCAGTTCGACGAGCTCGAGCCCGAGGGCCTCGATCTGGGCGAGGACACCGAACATCGCGGACCGGTCTTCGAGCACGCCGGTGAGGACGGTCTCGGTGCCGGTCAGCTCGGCCGCCATCATGGGGAAGGCGGACAGCGCGGTCGCTCCGAGCCGTCCCCGGATCCGGATCGTGTACACCCTCTGCGGCGCGGCCACTCCGTGATCGTGCGCCCTGGCCTGGTGAATCGGCGACGCCGGAATCCGGCGATCCGGCCGGCTGCTACTTCGGTGAAACTCGGCGTGACAGGAGCCGCAGCTCCCGGGCGCGCCGGACGGCGGCAGACCGGTCGCTCGCGCCGAGTTTGGCGTAGAGGTTGCGGATGTGGGTGTTGACCGTGTGGATCGACACGTGCAGATCGTGCGCGATCTCCGCCCGCGTCAGGTTCGTCGGAAGCAGTCCCAGGACGCGCAGCTCACTGGGGGTCAGATCGCCCGGGCGGGGAAGCGGCTCCTGGCCGGTGTTCGGCGGCGCCGCGCCGTTCAGCTGGTCGGCGATGTCGGTGCGCAGGGCACCGTGGGCCGTCTCGTGGTGCCGGAGCACGCCGAGCAACTCCGCGGCTTCGGTCAGGGCGAACGGGAAGATCAGCCGGTCGGGCTCGGCGGCCGCGAGGGCGGCCGCGGTGGCCGCCGCCGCGGCGTCCCGATCACCCAGCCGCAGATACGCGGTGCCGGCGAGCAGGTGCGCTTCGACGAGGGTGAACGATTCGACCGGGGGCCTGGCGTCCCGGACCGGCCGGAGTGCGTCCACCGCCATCCCGGGGTCCCCGTCCAGGAGGCCGATCCACGCTCGCGCGTTGGACAGGGCGCCCGTCCGCTCCGGTTCGGCGGAGAACCCGGCCAGCGTCGCGCGCGCTTCGGCCGGCATTCCCAGGCGGGCTTGCGTGGTGGCCAGCCAGCCGGCGATCCGGGGCGCGAGAGCATGCACACCGGTGAGCAGGGCCTGCGTCCGCGCGGCCGCCGTGAACGCCTCCAGCGCCGATCGCTGCTGCCCGCGACCGGCGTGCAGCATGCCGCCCGCCAAGTGCAGGAGCACCGCGATGGCGGGCTCGACGTGGGCGGAGCCGACCTCCCAGGCACGGTTCAGCCAGCGTTCCCCTTCGTCGAACTCACCCATCCAGATGGCCATGCCGCCGACGGCGCCCAGGGCGGGCGCGAGGATCGGCCGATCCGCCAGGCCATAATGTTCGGCCAGGGCCACCGCTTGGCGGCCGCGGTCACGTGCGGCCAGGACCGAGACCTGTTTCGACGGAAAGCCTTGGTGCGCCAGGCACGCGACTTCCAGGTAGGGCCGGCCCGTCCGGCGGGCGAGCGCGGCGCCGTCGGAGAGGTGCCGCTCGGCTTCGAGGAGCCGACCCGTCCACGTTTCGACGATCCCGAGGTTCAGCAGCGCGACCCCGTGCAGCTCACTTCCCATCGCGAACTGTTCGCTCGAGGTGTCCGCCACCGAGGCATCGAGCACCTCCACCTGCTCGATCACCTCGCTGAACCGGCCGCTGCGCCGGGCCACCGCCAGCCGGAGGGACGCGATCGCCACCGCCAGCCGGCCACGGCGCGCCGGCGGAGCGCTGGGGAGGCCGGCCTCGGCCAGCACCAGCTGAGCAGCCGCTTCCTGCGTCCGTCCCAGGTTCAGCTCCGCCGCCGCGTGGGCGAGCGCCAGGTCGGGATGATCGACCGAAGCGCCTTCGGGAAACGCCTGCAGGACAGCGCTGATCGTGCCCGCTTGCCCGTCGAGCACCCACCTGAACGAGTGATCCGCCACGAGCCGGGCGGCATCGGGCCAGTCGCCCGCGGCGATCGTGTGCCGCACCGCCTCGACGACGTCCCCTCGGTCGGCGAACCACCGCGCGGCCCGGCGGTGCAGACTGGGCACCTCGCCGGCGGACGTCCGGCGCAGCTCCAGGCGCAGGAAGTCCGCCAGGAGCTGGTGGTAGCGGAACCAGGTGCGCGCAGCGTCGAGCGAGACGACGAACGCGTTCGCTTCCTCCAGGGCCAGCAGCAGCTGCTCGGAACCCGAGCGGTCGGCCAGCAGGTCGGCCAGTTCGCCGTTCATCCGGTCGACCAGCGAGGTGCGCAGCAGCACGCGCTGCACCTCGCTCGGCTGGCGTTCGAGCATCTCGGCCATCAGGTACTCGCCGATGGCGCGGTCGGTCCCGGAGAACTCGGCCACGAAGCGCTCGGGCTGCGGGTGACCGCTCAGCGAGATCACCGCCAGGCGCAGGCCGGCCGCCCACCCTTCGGTGCGCTGGTGCAGCGCGGACACGCCTCGGCCGGACAACGTGATCGCGGAGCCGGCCAGCAGTTCGCGCGTCTCGTCCTCGGTGAACCGCAGATCACCGGCGCGGATCTCGGCAAGCGCGTCGGCCAGCCGGAGCTGGTGCAGCTTGATCGGCGGATCCCGGCGAGAGGACAGCACGACGCGCGCCGTGCCCGGCAGCTTCGCGAGAAACTGTTCGAGCTGTTCGACGACGTGCGCCGACTTCAGCTCGTGGAGGTCGTCGATGATCAGCACGACAGGTTCGGCATGGTCGGCGATCTCCGCCAGCACGCTCTCGATCACGTGGTCCACGTCGAGTGCCGCGTCGGCTGCCGTGCGCGCCGCGCCGCGGACGGCGTCGAGGACAGCACACCAGAACCGCTGATCGTCACGCTGGTCGCGCTCGACGGACACGAACACGACCCGGCGAAGCTTCCCGGCGTGGTCGGCCCACGCCCGCAACAGCGACGTCTTGCCACTCCCCGGAGGTGCCGAGACGACCGTCAAGCGTTTGGTCATGGCGCGGTCGAGCAGCCGAAGGAGATCTTTCCGGTCGAGCAGACCCCGCGTGCCCGTCATGGTGGCCTTCCAGCAAGCCCGGTCCGATACTACTGTCGAGCATCGCCCGCAGAAAGCCCTCCGCGGGCCGCCCCGGCATCACCGGAACCCGGCGATGCCACCTCACCCGCGCGACGGGGACGATTCGCCTTTCTCCTCCCATCCCGGAAGACAGGAGTTCGACATGAGCGACCCGCTCGATCGGAACACGAAGACCATCGCGGAGTTCCGGGCGAACGAGGGCAAGGTCGGCGGGGTCTTCGAGGGCGCTCCGCTGGTCCTGGTGCACCACCGCGGCCGCAAGAGCGGGCGGGAGTACGTCACCCCGATGATGTACCTCCCGCACGAGACCGAGCCGGACCTCGTCTACGTCTTCGCGACCATGGGCGGAGCGCCCGTCGACCCGGCCTGGTACCGCAACCTGACCGCCGCCGGTGCCGGCACTGTCGAACGCGGAACCGAGACGTACGACGTGACCGTCCGCGAGGTGACGGGCGGCGAACGCGACCGGATCTACGCCGAACAAGCACAGCGCTACCCGGGCTTCGCCGAGTACGAACGGCAAACCGACGGAATTCGCACGATTCCGGTGCTCGAACTCGGTCGTGTCCGGAGTTAGTCCGCTGCTATCGCGCGGTCATCGCGTCGGCGATGTTGTCCAGGATGCCGAGCTGGCCGAAGATGATCGTGCCTTCGGGGTAGCAGTCGAACCGCTTGATCTTGCCGTCCACGATTTCGAAGACGTCGCAGCACGGCGCGTCCATCTTGGTCCCGGTCGGCGGGAGCACGCCCATCGGCGTGGCGAGCGGGCCGGTCTGCGTGCCCTGCAAGGCAAGCTGGACCACGACGACGTTTCCGGCGACGTACACCTGGTACAGCTCGCGGTGCATGTCGGGGAACGCTTTCGCGTAGACCACGACCGTGTCGCCCAGCTCCTGCCCGCGGTAGGTGACGCCGATGGAGTTGTCGGTGAAGGTGCCGTCTTCGGTGAAGAGGGCGATCCACCCGGGAACGTCCTGCTCCTCGGCGACACGGTAGGCGTTGCGGACGACCTGTTCGGGATCGAAACCCATGGAAACTCCTGGATGCGCGAGGGGTGCTGAACCCAGGCTGCGCATCGGTCCGGTGAACCGGCGTCGCCGGATCCCGGTGATTCCGGTCGGCGGCCTCGGTGCGGTGTGGGTCAGGCGTGCGTCTCCGTTCGCCGGGCGGGAAAACTCCGCTGCAGCTCGGCACGCGCGTCGTCGTCGAGGACGACGTCTCCGGCACGGAGGTTCTCGGCCAGGTGGGCGCGCGTGCGGGTGCCCGGGATGAGCAGGACGTTCGGCGCGAGGTCGAGCAGCCACGCCAGCGCGACCTGCGTGGGCGTGGCCGCCAGCCTCGTCCCCAGCTCGGCGAGCACCGGGTTGTCGAGGATCCGCTGCCGTACGGCGAGCGGCCAGCCCAGCGGGCAGTACGGCACGAACGCGATGCCCCGCTGCGCGCATTCTTCGAGCACGTCGAGGGATCGCTGGTCCAGGAGGTGGAACAGGTTCTGCACGCAGACGACCTCGGTCTGCTCCAGTGCCCTGAGCAGGTGCTGCCGGGAGATGTTGCTGAGGCCGACGCCCTCGGCCAGTCCCTGTTCGCGCGCCTTCACGAGCGAGGCCAGCTGGGCGTCGAAGCCCCGGTCCGGCAGCGCGAACGGGTCCGGCACGCGCAGGTTGACCGCGGCCAGCCGGTCCAGGCCGAGCGCCCTCAGATTGTCTTCGATGCCCCGGTGCAGGTCGGCGGCGCGGGTGTCGTGGCCGACGGCCACCTTGCTGACGATCGCCAGGCCCGCCGGGTACGGGTGCAGCGCCTCGCGGATGAGGCCGTTCACCGTGCCCGACCCGTAGAACTGCGCCGTGTCGATGTGGTCGACCCGGCCGGCCACGGCGGCACACAGCACGCGGAGGGCCTCGTCGCGATCTCGCGGTGGCCCGGAGAATCCGTTCCCCGCGAGTTGCATGGCGCCGTAGCCGACCCGGCGGACGCGCCGGGAACCCAGCCCGAAGGTGCCGCCGGAGTCGACAGCCTCCGGCGAGGAACGATCGGCGGTTCGAGGGGACATGGGATCCTTCCGGGTTACGCGCAGGAGCACGCCACGCTCAGGGTCGCGGCGCGGCAGGTGAGCGGTCGCCACCGGATTCCGGCGATCCGCGATTAGGCTGGCCGCGTGTCCGACCTGATCGAGCGTCGTGACCTGGTCGCCGCGCTCGACCGCGCCGCCGGGAGCCGGGTCACGGTCGTTTCGGCGCCCGCCGGCAGCGGAAAGACGTCGCTGCTGCGCCTGTGGTGCGACCAGTACGGCCGGGGCCGGCGGATCGCCTTCATGTCGGTGCAGCCGGGGCAACACGACGCGCAGCTGTTCTGGCACACCTTGCTCGGCGCGGTGCACGCCGCCACCGGCGCGGACCGCGTGGAGCCGTCGACGACCCCCGGCTTCGACGGGCAGGCGATGGTGGACAAGGTGCTTTCGGCGATCGGCCCGTCCGGCGAGCCGATCTACCTCGTCATCGACGATCTGCACGAGCTGGGCTCGGCCGAGGCCGCCGACCGGCTCACGGCTCTGCTGACGCAGCTTCCGCCGCACGCGCACGTGATCGTCGCGACCCGCGGCGTCCCGCCGCTGCGCCTGCACCGGCTGCGGCTGGCCAGGGACCTGGCCGAGATCCGCGTCGCGCAGCTGCGCTTCACCGAAGCCGAAACCCGGGAACTCCTGGCCACGGCCCGGATCCCCCTGCGCGACGACGTGGCCGCCACCCTCCACCAGCGGACCGAGGGCTGGGCGGCCGGGCTGGGACTCGCGGTGCTCTCACTGGCCGGGCACCCGGACCCCGAACGGTTCGTGGCCGAGTTCTCCGGCAGCGACCGGACCGTCGCCGAGTACCTGATGGCCGAGCTGCTGGACCGTCAGCCGGCCGACGTGCGACGCCTGCTGCTGCGCACCTCGCTGCTGGACCGGGTCGACGGCGAGCTGGCGGACCTGCTCACCGGCGCGGCCGGGTCGGACCGGATCCTGCTGGAGCTCGAGGACGCGAACGCCTTCGTCGTCTCACTCGACGCCACTCGCACCTGGTTCCGCTACCACAACCTGTTCGCCGGGCTGCTGCGACTGGAGCTGCGCCGGACCCAGGCCGCCGAAATTCCGGCCCTGCACCGGCTCGCCGCGCGCTGGTTCGCGGAGCACGCGCTGCCCGCCGACGCCGTCCGGCACCTCCAGGCCGCCGGTGACTGGCCCGCGGCGGCCCGGCTGCTCGCCGACCATGCGCTCAGCATGACCCTCGACGGCCAAGGGGGCAGCGTGGCGGCCCTGCTGCGTGCCTTCCCGGCCGGGACCGGTGCGCGGTCCCCGGAGCTGGCCGTGGTGCACGCGATCGCCGACCTCGACCGGATGCACCTCGACGAGGCGGCGGCCCACCTGGCGATCGCGCGGTCCCACGCCGGCACGTCCGCGTCGCGGATGGTGATCACCGCACTGGACCTGCTGCTGGCCCGGCTGCGCGGCCACTTCTCCGCGGTCGTCGAGCAGGTGGAGGCGCTGCCGTCGCCGGTGACCGGCCGGTCGGACGCCGACATCGCGCTCGTGCGCGACCTGCAGGCCGTCGCCCTGCTGAACCTCGGCGTCACCGAGGCGTGGTCGATGCGGCTCGCCGAAGCCGAGCGTCACCTCTTGGACGGCGCCGCTCTCGCCCGGGACATCGGCCGGCCCTACCTCGAAGTGGCGTGCCTGGCCACCTCGGGTTCGCCTCCACGTTCCGGTCCTTCGCCCTGGCGCGGCGGCGCTGTGAAGAGGCGATCGCGCTGGCGGCCCACCACGGCTGGGAGGCCGAGCCCGTGATCGCGCCCGCGGCCGCGACGCTCGCCGGGATCTTCGCCGGGACGGGCGAGTTCGACCGGGGCGAGCAGTGGCTGGCGCGGGCCCAGCGCCTCACCCGGACCGAGGGCGAGCCCGGCACCCGGCTGCTGGTGCACCTGGTCGCCGGACTCCTCGCGGCGGCCCGCGGCCACCATCGCGAGGCGTTGCCCGAATTCGCCGCCGCGCGCCGGGTCCAGGCCGACATGGCGGGCGAGCACGCACTGAGCGCCCGGGTCACCGCGTGGCTGATCGCCACGCAGGCCCGTGGTGGGCTGATCGAAGAGGCGAAGGCGACCCTCGAGCACGCCGCGGGCGACGAGCTCGGCACCGCGGCGGCGGTCGTCCGGCTCGCCGAGGGCGATCCGGCCGGCGCTCGCGAGGAGTTGCGCACGGTTCCCGAGACCGCGTCCGTGCCGACCCGGATCGAGGCCCGGCTCGTGGCGGCGCTCGCCGGCTGGGAGCTGGGCGACAAGCGAGCGGCCGGAGCCCTGGTCGAAGACGCCTTGAACCTCGCGGAGCAGGACCGGCTGATCCTGCCGTTCGCGATGACCGGAGCAGGGGAACTGCTCGAGTCCCTGCGGGAGACGTCGCACGCCGCGCTCGTCGCCGACATCCTCGACGTCGTCCGCGGCGGCGCGCCCGCGAACCCGCTTCCCGCCGCAAAACTCAGTCCGAGCGAGCTACGGGTGCTGCGCTACCTGCCGACCAACCTCACCCGGCCCGAGATCGCCGGGCAGCTGTCGGTTTCGCTCAACACCGTCAACACGCACATCCGCCACATCTACGCGAAACTCGGCGCCACCGACCGGACGGCCGCCGTCCGGCGCGGCCGCGAACTGCGGCTGCTGGCTTCCGGCCGCGCCTGAACCATCGCGATCGCCCGGTGTCAGAGGACCCGCATGGTCCTGGCGATGGGCAGCCTGCGGATGCGGGTACCGGTGCCGGCCGCGATGGCGTTGGTCAGGGCGGGTGCGGCGGTGGGGACGCTGACCTCGCCGACGCCGGTCGGCGGCTCGCCCGACTCGATCAGGTGCACGTCGATCCGCGGTACCGACTGCATCCGCATGATCGGGTAGCGGTCGAAGTTCCGGGTGACGATCTCGCCGCCGCCGAGCACGACCTCACCCCACGCGGCGGCGCTCAGCGCGTAGATCAGGCCGCCTTCGACCTGCGCCCGGACCAGGTCCGGGTTGACGACGATGCCGCAGTCCAGCACGAACGTGACGCGCTCGACGCGGACGCGGTCGCGCCGGTCCAGGGAGATCTCGGTGACCTGGGCGCTGTGCGACAGGAAGCTGCTGGCGGCGATGCCCCGCGCCCGGCCTTCGGGCAGCGGGGTGCCCCAGCCGCCCAGCTCGGCGGCCAGCTCCAGCGCGTGCAAGGTGCGCGGATTCTCCGCCAGCAGGTCGCGGCGCAGGTCGACCTGGTCGCGCTCGGTGGCGATGGCGAGCTCGTCGAGCGCCGACTCGCGGGCGAACTCGGTGTGCGAGTTGCCGACCGACCGCCACACCATGATCGGCACGCCGGTCTCGACGACGCTGGTCTCCAGCTTGAAGTCCGCCACCGCGTACGGCGAGTTCACCGCGCCGCTGGTGGTCATGTAGTCGACGCCGTCGGTGAACAGGAAGTTCGCCACGACCGGCAGGGTGACCGAGGTCGGCTGGGCGGCGATCTGCTGGTGGAACGCGCGCACGCGACCGTCGGCGTCGGCTCCGGCGCGGACCCGGTGCACGGCCATCGCCCGGTACCGGCCGCTCTTGAACTCCTCCTCGCGCAGCGACTGGAGCTTGACCGGGTACTTCCAGTCCAGCGCCTTCGCGACCTGCACGGCCTCGCTGACCGGGTCGCGGCCGGACGAGCTGTGCAGGCCGAACGAACCGCCCGCGTACGGCACGTGCACCCGGACCCGGTCCTTCTCGACGCCGGCCGCGGCGGACGCCGCCATGCGGACGTATTCGGGTCCCTCGGTGCCCGCCCAGACCTCGAGAGTGCCGTCGTCGGCCATGCGGCACACGGCATTGTTCGGTTCCATCGGGGCGTGTGCGAGGTAGGGCAGCTCGTAGCTCGCGTCGACGACGTGCGCCGCCCGCGCGAGTGCGCCGTCGACGTCGCCGTCTTCCTTGACCACCAAGGCTTTCTCGCCGGACTCGAGCAGACGCCGGTGTTCGGCGAGGAGTTCCTCCGTGCTGCGCCGCTCGGCGTTCCGGTCGTCCCAGTCCACCCGCACCGCGCGGACGCCCCGCTGCGCGTCGTCGAACGTCTCGCCGACCACCGCGACACCCTCGTCGATCGGGATCACGGCGCTCACGCCGGGCAGGGCCAGCGCCGCGCCGTCGTCGATCGTGGCCACGGTGGCGCCGAACTTCGGCGGGTGCAGCACCACCGCGGTCACCATGCCGGGATGCGTGACGTCGATGGTGAACCGGGTCGTCCCGAGGATCTTCCCGGGAGCGTCGACCCGGAGCCGGCCTTCGCCGCCGATCAGCTTGTAGTGGGCCGGATCCTTCGGGCTGACGTCGTCCGGGACCGGCACCTGTTCCGCGCGGGCGGCCAGTTCGCCGATGCCGGCGCGTTTCCCACTCGGGTGGGTCAGCACGCCCGAGTCGATCTCGACCTCGTCGGCCGGCACCTGCCACACCTGCGCCGCGGCCGCCACCAGCCGGGCCCGCGCCTGCGCGGCGGCCAAGCGGTACCGGGCCCAGTACCCGACGGTCGACGTGGACGCACCGGTGAGCTGGAGGAATCCGCCGCCGGCGGGAGTCGCGTAGACGTCTCCCCCGGCGTTGCCGCCGTTCGCCGCGTTGACCACCCGGACCGACGCGAAGTCCGCGTCCAGTTCCTCGGCCACGATCGTCGCCAGCCCGGTGTGGGCGCCCTGGCCCATCTCGATCTGGTTCGAGAAGGCGACAACGGTCCCGTCCTCGTGGACGCGCACGTACGGATGGACCGGGTCGGCGAGTTCCTCCGGCGTCAGCCGCGGCGCCTCCACCTCCCCGGCAGCGGCCACCTGTTCCGGAGCGTCGCCGGCGGCCAGTGCCTCGGCCGCCGCGCCGATCGCCTTCCGGATCCGCGGATACGTGCCGCACCGGCACAGGTTCCCGTTCATCCAGCGGCCGATCGCCGCGTCGTCCGGCGCCGGGTCGGCCGTCAGCAGCGCGGTGGCGGCCAGCGTCTGGCCGGGCTGGCAGTACCCGCACTGCACCACGTTGCCCCGGTGCCACGCGTCCCGGACGGCTTCGACGACCGGACCCGAAGCGCCTTCGACCGTGGTGATCGCCTTGCCGGCGGCGGTCCCGGCCGGCGTCTGGCACGCCTTCGTGTTGCGGCCGTCGATCAGCACCGTGCACGCGGCGCAGAACCCGATCCCGCAGCCGTACTTGGTTCCCGTCAACCCCAGCACGTCGCGCAGCACCCACAACAGCGGGCTGGTCGCGAACCGGTCGTCCACGTCGACATCGGCGCCGTTCACCTTCAGCTTCACGAGAATCTCCTGGGCGGTACGTCCACATCGGACTGAAGTGGAGGCCGGTGCCCGGTCAGGCGGGCATGCCGGCGTCGATCCACCGCTGCAGCTTGTCCACCTGCTCGGCGGGCCACGCGCCGTCGCACGGCATCTGCCCGCTGCGCAGCGATCCCACGATGGCGTCCGCCTTCTCGACGACGTCGTCGTAGTCGAACAAGTCGAAGCCGGCCAGCATCGCGTCACGGTCCTTCTGCCGGAACAGCGGCTTGATGTCCTGCTCGAAGCCGAGCTTGTCGCCGGGTGCCGTCATGTCACGTCCTCGCTTTCCGGTCAGACCACTTCGGGTGTGCCGAAAGGGCCGGCCGTCAGCCTCACGGTGAGGGAGGTGAGACGTCCTCACCGGAATCCGATGATTCGCTCCCCGGCCGGCCGAGAGCCGCCATGGCGGCGAAACGTGTCGCGTTGGTGGCCGGTGCGGGCCGCTGGGCCGGGTTCACGGTGGTCGGGATCGACCGCGGTGAAGCGGGCGTGGCGCCTGACCCTGGCCAACATCGTCGGCGTGCTGACCGGCCGCCGGGGTGGCCGGCCTCCAGGCAGGCGCGCAGCCACCCGAGACCGGCGACGACGCACGGGAGCAGTAGCCAGCCGAAGTCACGTCCCAGGTCGGTGTTCCCTTTTGAGTGATCCTGAGTGACAATGGTGGAATCTGAGTTTTTACAACGTTGTAAATCCCGCTGGGAGGGCTCGATGCGTGGGCGACCGTCTTGGAGAAGAGCCTGGCCGCGCCGAGTGGCCGGCATCGCCTTGCTCGGACTCGCCGCGCAGGTGGCGTTCCTCGGCGTAGCGGACGCAGTCGAGGACACCGCAGTGCCCCGGCCGGTGGCAGCCACCGCGGGAACGCATTTCCTCGACCATGCCTCCGACCTGGCGGGGTTCGCGGATCCCGCGTGGTACGAGGCGAACATCCCGTTCGTGGACCTCCCGGACGCCACGATGCAGAGCGTCTACTACTACCGGTGGCGCGTCTTCAAGGAACACCTGCGTTACACCAACCCCGCCGACGGCTGGATCTCGACGGAGTTCCTCGACTGCTGCGGGTATGCCGCGCCCTACCAGGCGATCAACGCGGCGACCGGACACCAGCTGACCGAAGGCCGCTGGCTGCGCGACCCGGGCTACGGCCAGGACTACCTCAAGTTCTGGCTCACCGGCCCGGGCGCGGGACCCAAGCCCGCCACCGATGGCGTCAACGCCGACACCACCGACTGGGCGCACGAGTACAGCGTCTGGCTGGCCACCTCCGCCTACGGCCAAGCCCAGGTGACCGGCGACTTCGCGCCGCTGCGCGAACTGCTCCCATCGCTCGTGCGCCAGTACCGCGGCTGGGACAAGCAGTTCACCGCCGACCTCGGCCTGTACTGGTCGGTGCCGGTGTGGGACGCCATGGAGTACTCCGCCTCCTCCTACGAGTCGTCCGACCCGTACCACGGCGGCGCCGGGTACCGCCCGACGCTCAACTCCTACCAGTACGGCGACGCCGTCGCGATCAGCCGCATCGCCGACTCGGTCGGCGACCACCAGCTCGCCACCGAGTACGCCCAGCGCGCCGCCGGGCTCAAGACCGCGCTGCAGAAATGGCTGTGGGACCCGCAACGCGGCTTCTACTACGCCAAGGCCCGCGACAACAACCCGAGCCACCGGCTGTCCGGCAGCCGAGAGCAGATCGGCTTCCTGCCGTGGATGTTCGGCGCCGCCCAGCCGGCCGACAGCTCGGCGTGGTCCCAGCTGCTCGACCCCGCCGGGTTCGCGAGCGCCTACGGCCCGACCACCACCGAGCGCCGCAGCCCGTCGTTCATGAAGGACGCCGGCGGCTGCTGTCGCTGGGACGGACCGAGCTGGCCCTTCGCCACCTCGCAGACCCTGACCGGCCTCGCCAACCTGCTCGACGACTACCCCGCGCAAGGCTCGGTGTCCAAAGAGGACTACGCCGCGGCGCTGGCCACCTACGCCCGGACCCAGACCAAGAACGGCAAACCCTACGTCGCCGAGGCGCACGACCCCGACCGCGACACCTGGATCTACGACGGCCAGAACCACAGCGAGGACTACAACCACTCGACCTACACCGACCTGGTCCTGTCCGGACTGATCGGCCTGCGCCCGCAAACCGGCGACACACTCGACGTCCGGCCACTCACACCGTCCACATGGGACCACTTCGCCGTCGAAAACGTGCCCTACCACGGACACGACGTCACCGTGCTGTGGGACCGCGACGGCAATCACTACGGCCAGGGCGCCGGGATGCGTCTCTACCTCGACGGACGGCTCGTC
Source organism: Amycolatopsis sp. NBC_01488 (assembly GCF_036227105.1). Taxonomy (NCBI): domain Bacteria; kingdom Bacillati; phylum Actinomycetota; class Actinomycetes; order Pseudonocardiales; family Pseudonocardiaceae; genus Amycolatopsis; species Amycolatopsis sp. NBC_01488. The sequence goes on from NZ_CP109434.1 coordinate 7,738,431, forward strand.
CAGAGCTCCGCCACGCTGCGGAACACCACCATCGACGTCGGCCGCGCCCTGCTCCCCCGCCCCGACGACTTGGTCAACGACGCCGCCAACCCGCTGCGCACCGGCTACCCGCGGCCGATCACGTCCTACACCTGGACCTACGACAACGCGTGGAACGCCCTCGACGGCAAGGTCTGGTACAACGAGGTTCCCGAAAACACGCGGTGGACCAACTACGCTTCGCCGAACTCGAACGACTTCTACGGCGTCGACTTCGGCGCACCCACCCCCGTCGGCGACATCCGCTGGCACGGCTACGACGACGGCGGCGGAGTCAAGCCCGCCGCGGCCTACGCCCTCCAGTACTGGACCGGCTCGGCCTGGCAGGAGATCCCCGGCCAAGTCCGCGAGCAGCCGAGCCCGGCGGGCAACGGCGTCAACCGCATCACCTTCCCCACCCTGACCACCAGCAAGGTCCGGCTGGTGTTCACCAACCCGCCCGGCGCGTTCGTCGGCGTCACCGAATTCCAGTCGTGGGCGCCCTCGAGCCCGGCCGCCCGGATCGCCGTCGCCCCGGCCAACGCCAACGGCGTCGTCACCGTCAGCCGCACCACACCGCTCACCGTCACGGTCCGCAACACGACGCCGTCCCCGCTCATCACCCCGCGAGTGAGCATCGCCGCGCCGGACGGCTGGTCGGTCACCCCGACCAGCCGGCCCCCGGCCACGATCCCGCCCGGCCAGACGCGGACGGCGACGTACACCTTGACCGCACCGCCGGACGCGCCACCGGGCAGCGCCGCGGCCCTGACCGCAACCGTGTCCTACCACGGTCCCGGCGGGCAGACGGAAACCACGCACCAGCACCAGAACCTCCAAGTCGCCCACCCGGCCGGGCAACGCGCCCCGGTCGGCGCGTGGACCCTCGACGAGGGCAGCGGCACCACTGCCCACGACAGCGCGGGAACCCACGACGCCACCACGACCGGCGCACCCGCCTGGGTCCCCGGCGTCAGCGGCACCGCCCTGCAGCTCGACGGTTCCGGCCAGTACGCGGAAACGAGCGCCCCCGTCGTCGACACCACCGGCAACTTCTCGGTCAGCGCGTGGGTCCGGCTCGACCACACCGGTTCCTGGGCCACCGCGGTCAGCCAGGACGGCGACCCCAGCAGCGGCTTCTACCTCCAGTACTCCGCGGCCGACGACCGCCTGGCGTTCTCAACCAGCGCCGGGCGCGCGCTGTCGAACCTCGCCCCCCAACCCGGGCGCTGGTACCAGCTGACCGGCGTCCACGACGCCGACGCCGGCACCTACGTCCTCTACGTCGACGGCGTCGCCCAGGCCAAGACCTGGAACCAACCCGTCGGAGACGCCGCAGCCGGCCCGCTGGCCATCGGCCGTGCCGTCTCCGGCGGCCACCACAGCGACTTCTGGCCCGGCAGCATCGACGACGTCACCGTGTGGAACCGCGTTCTGACCGCGGCCGACGTCGCCGGCCGCTATCAGCCGCCACGCTGAACGCCGCCGCAGATCCGTCGGTGCCGTGGTGCCACCTCCGGCGGACCGGTCAACCGAGTTCGGGGCGCCGGTCCCGGACCGGGCTGACCGCCTCGAGCGCCGCACCCAGGCGCAGGATCGTCGTCTCGTCGTACCAGCGGGAGACGAGTTGGACGCCGATCGGCAGGCCCTCGGCGCTCACCCCGAACGGCAAGGCCAGCGCGGGCAGGCCGGTGAGGTTGAACGGAACGGTCGCCCGCATGATGCCGCGTGCCGGCACGGTGACGTCCCCGACGAGGAACTTCGACCGGGCATGCGGCGGCGCGGGAACGGGACACACCGGACACAGCAGCGCGTCGTAGTGCTCGAAGTATCCGGTGAACATGCCACTGAGTGCTTCGACCTGCTGCTGCGCGGCGACGTACTCGGCCAGGGCCGGCTCCGGCGCGCTGATCGTCCGCTGGATGACGGTGTGCACCTCGGTCTCTCGCCCCGTGACGACCCGGCGGAAGTACGGCACCACCTCGGCGGCGAACAGCACTGCACTGAACGCCGTCGAATCCACCGAGGCCAATCGGTCCAGCGGGGCGCGGTCCACCGTGCACCCCAGGTCCCGCAACGCATCGGCCGCAGCCATGACGGTCGCCGTCACCGCACGATCCACCGGGCCGAACACGGGCTCGCCGGCCCAGCCCACCCGCATCCCCGCCACCTCCGCCGGCCCGGGCGCGAGGGGCGGCGAAGACCGGACGTAACCGTCGATGCCATCGGGCCCGGCGAGGACGCCGAACGCGGTCCTGATGTCCCGCACACTGCGCGCCATCGGCCCGACATGCCAGTAGCGGCGCGGCACCTCCGGCCAGTGCCCGGTGACCGGTATCCGGCCCCGAGTCGCCTTCAGCGCCACGATGCCCGTGTCGTGAGCCGGTCCGCGCACCGAGATGGCCACGTCGCTCCCGAGCCCCAGCGGCGACATCCCCGCGGCGATCGCGGCCGACTCGCCGCCGCTGGAGCCACCGGGGGTCCGGTCCCCGTGCCACGGATTGCGGGACCGTCCGATCAGGAGGTTGTCGGTCTCGGTCCAGTAGGAGAACTCAGGCAGGTTGGTCTTCGCCAGTGGCAGCCCGCCGGCCGCCCGGAGCCGGGCGACCGCGGTGGCGTCCGCCGCCGGCACGTGGTCCCGGAACACCACCGAACCGCGCGTGGTCACCGCACCCGCCACGTCGAGCGCGTCCTTGACCGTGAACGGCACCCCGTGCAACGGTCCCAGTGGCTCACCGGCCGCCACCGCCTCGTCCGCCACGCGGGCCGCAGCGAGCGCTTGCTCGGCCAGCACCGTGATCATCGCGTTGACCACCGGATCGACCGCCTCGATGCGATCCAGGTGCGCCTGGACCACCTCCACCGCGGACACCTGCCGGGTGCCGATCAGCTTCGCCAGCCCGGTCGCGTCCTGGCGCCAAAGCTCCTGCTCGCTCATCAACCGGCCCTTCTCCGACGCCGTCGACAAGATCACCTTACAACCGGAGCGTGGCCATTCCGGGTGGGCGCAGCGTGGTCACGCTTTGCCCGGCGCGCTTGGGGAAAACATCTCGGCGTGGTCGGCGACGAACTGGCGGAAGGCCCGCGCCGGCCGGCCGAGCAGCGACGGTACGTCCTCGGTGACCCAGTCGGAGTCCCCCTCCGCGAACAGGCCGAGTGCTTGGGCGTTCATCCCGGCGACAGCTTCGGGAAACCCGGCGTCGATCATGGCCTGCCGCTGCTCTTCGAACGTAAGGGGATGGAAGGTGATCGGCCGGCCGAGCACGGTCGAGAGCACTCCTGCCGCGTCCGGGTAGGAGAGGCGCTCGGGCCCGGTGAGCCAGTACGTCTTTCCCGCGTGGGGAGCGGGTGAGACGGCGATTTCGGCGGCGACGGCAGCGACGTCGGGCTCCTCTCGCCGAGCGAGCGACAGCGCCGCCGCCGAGCCCACCTTGCCGGCGGTCGTGATGAGGATCATGGTTCGAGCAGGCCGTCGCGGAAGAGACCGACCCCCGTCAGCGCATCCGGACCTACCTCGCGGGCGTCGGCACCGCGATGCGCCTGCACGGCCCCGCGTTCTACGACGACATGGTCAGCTACGCACCGACGGCCCGGATCTACCGCAAGAACTCCGACGTCGCCGCCCGCCGGGTCCACGAGATGATCGACGAAGGCATCCGGGCCGGCGCCTTCCGCGATGTCGACGGGAACTTCGCCGCCCAGGTCGTCGCCATCACCATCGACGCGGTCCAGTCCGGCGCGCTGCTGCAGAGCACCGGACTTTCCGCGGGCGACGCGTTCTCCCGCCTCGGCGACCTCATCCTGGACGGCCTCAGCCTCCCGGCCACCTCGGAGCAATCCCTTATGCTCCCGCGGGAGTCCGGGAAAGCAAGCGAGCGGGCCGCCCCGGGAGTGGCTACGCGCCGGAAGCCGGGGGCGGCTCCGTGGCCGTGCGCCGGGTCAGCTGCTGCGCCAGCTCGAACACCGCCTTCGCCCGGGCGAACTCCGCCGGGGTGAACGGCAGCAGCCGGCGAGTGACGACCACCAGGCCGCCATCGCCGGTGACCAGCCGCATCGCGCTTCCCTCGAAGCCCTCGCCGGACCGCCGCCCGATCCCCGCCGGGGCCTGCTCGACCACGCAGTCCCCGAGCAGGCCCCGCAGTACCTGCGCCAGGTCGGCCTCCGCCGCCACCAACCGCGTGGCCAACGTCAGCACCCGGGCCGGCAGGTCGACGAACTCGTGCACATCGGCCGGCACGACCCGCACGTCCCGGCCGCCACCCAGTTCGGTGACCTCGGCGATCTCGTCCGCCGTCGCTCCGGCCGGCGCGCGCACGAGGAACTCGTCGATCGCGCCCTCCTCGGCCGCGAGGACCTGCATCGACACGATGTCGTACCGGTGGGCCGCCAACGCGGCCGTCACACCCGCGAGACTCCCGGGCACGTCCCGCACGGTCGCCCGGACCCGCCACGCCACCCCGGCCGGCGCTTCGCCCTCCGCGCTTTTCACCCGGGCACACCGGCGATGGGTCCACCACCGACGCCCGGCCGCCGAGACGACGAGCAGCCCACCGAGCACGAACAACACCACCGGCCCGACGCGGTTGTGCGACAGCGTGCTGACGAACAAGTCGGCGACGCCCGTGGCGATGAACAGGGCCGCGAGCTCGATCAGCTCACGCGTCGTGGACCGCTTCGCGTCGTCGGCGGCCGGCCGCCGGGTGTCGGATTCAGTCATGCGGACCAGCATCGGCGCCCGTCCTTACCTCGAACCTGCCCATCTGTCACGATTCAGTTAACCGCCGCGACAGAAACTCCGCGGCCGGCAACTCACCTGTTACCGCGACCGGGTCGTCGATGGGCCCAGTGCCGGGATCCGCTCCGGGCACCGGCGCGTCTTCGGCTCGGCGGCAAACGCTCCCGGTTGCCGCCGAGCCCCCATCTCCCTGCCGCCCTTGACAAAGCTGAGGTCGGCTGACGGCATTCAAGGTTCTCGCGGCCAGGGCAGAGGTGATCCATCGTGCGCCGTTCGATCCGGCAGCTGGGGAGAGTGCAAGCTGCGTCGGCCGATCGTCGCGCGGATGCTGTCGATCTGAATACCGAGGTACCCGCCGGCGGGCTTGTCGCCGGCCCGGCGGCTCCTTCGGGTCAGGCTTTGGCCACGCGTTCGCGGACCGCGGGGACGACCTCGGCGGCGAACCGGCGCAGGACGTCCGCCGAGTCGGCGCGATAGAGGAAGAACGTGTCGATCCGCTGGGTCAACGCCACCTCGGCGAGCTGTTCGGCCCACACCTCGGGCGCCCCCTGCAGGAACCCGGAGCCGGCGTCGATTCGGCCTTCGATGTTGTAACCGCGGCGGATGTTCGCCGGTGAGCGGCCGGCGGCCAACGCGGCTTCGTCGATGACCTGGTTGGCGGCCGGCAGGGCTTCCGGGGGAAAGAACGGCGAGCTCGGGATCCAGCCGTCGGCGATGGCCCCGGTCAGGCGCAGCAGTCGTGGCTGGTAGGCGCCGAACCAGATGCCCAGCTCGTGCAGCGGCGCCGGACCGGGCTTGACGCCGCCCAGCTGGTAGTGCTTGCCCGCGAATTCGACGTCCGCCTTGGCTGTCCACAAGGCACGGATGACGTGGACGGCTTCCTCCAGTGCCTCGATCGACTGACCGGCGGTGCGCCGCGGTCCGCCTTCCGCGACGATGTCGTCCCACATCTGCTGGGCGCCGGTCCCGAGGCCGAGTTCGAAACGTCCGCCACTGAGGATGTCGAGGGTGGCTGCAGTGCGGGCCAGCACGGCGGGCGGGCGCAGCGGGAGGTTGAGCAGGTTGGGCAGCACCGTGATCCGCGTCGTCCGGGCCACGATCGCGGAGAGCAGCGCGATGGTGTCCAGTCGCTCCGGCCAGTACGGGTGATCGGACAGGGTCACGACGTCGTAGCCGAGTTCTTCCATCAGCTCGGCCAGCCCGACGACGTCCTGCGGGCGATCCGCGGGCGGCTCGAGCAGGGCACCGAACTTGAGGTCGTGGGCGGTCACCGCGCTCCTCCGATGCGCTCGGGCGTGGCGGTGCCGTGCACCCGCTGGGCGTGCGCCGCGAAGGCTTGGGAGGCCAGGTCTCCGATGACCGCGCCGACCTCGGGCGGCAGGGACGCGACGATGTCCCGGACGGTGCCGGGGTCGGCCTCGTAGGCCATGAGCCCGAACATCAGCGGCATCTGCTCCGGGGCGACGTCGGCCGCGCCGGCGGCGACCATCTGTCCCCATTCGGCGGCGGTGATGTGCTTCTCGATGAGGGGAAGCGCTTTCTCCTCCTCGACGGCGAGGTGCTCGACGAGCCGCGCGTGCAGCCGGGTCACCGATTCGGCGAGCGCCGCACCCCGCGCGGGGTCGGCGCTGTCACGCCAAGAAGCCAGCTCCGCGCGCACCTCGCCCAGCAGTGCGTCGATGGCCTCGTGCTGTTCTTCCATGACCCGCACGACAGGCTCCGCGTCAGCGCCGGCTCGGTCGAGCAGCCGGTGCCAGAGGTGTTCGTCCTCGCTCGCGTGGTGGTGATGCAGCACAGTGTCCACGAGCCGGACGTGATCGGCGACGACCGCGGCGCGCTCGAGGTCTCCGTCGGCGACGCCGCGGATCAGTGCCGGGGCCAGGCCGATCTCCCGGCGGAACATGGTGTGCGCCAGATACATGTCGCGCACGTCGGCCAAGGGTTCGTTGGTCATGATTGCTTTTCTAACAGGAAAAAAGCCACCGGTAACGGAATTGTCCAGGATGCGAATCAGTTTATCCGCGAAGCGTACGCAGCGGTTTCTGGCCGTATTTGGCCTCGTGCGCGGCGGCGAACCGGCCGAGGTGGGCGAAGCCCCAGCGGCGGGCCACGTCGGCGACCGAGTCGGCGGACGGGTCGGCGGCGCGCAGCTCCTCGTGCGCCCGGCGCAGCCGGACGTCGCGGACGTATTCCATCGGAGACATCCCGAGGTGCTGCTGGAACCCTTTCTGCAGGGTGCGCGGGCCGACCCCGCACCGGGTCGCCAGCAGGGTCAGCGTGAGCGGCGCTTGCGGGTCCGATTCGATGAGGTCGATCGCGGCGCGGACCGACGCCGGCCGCGCGGCGACGACGGGTCCGGCGAGCGCCTCGGCGTGGGAGTGCGACGCCGCGAGGACGAAGCCGTTGAGCAAGCTCTCCGCCAGCGGCGCCGCGACCAGCGGCTGAGACAGCAGCCCACCCGGGAGCGAGAGCTGCCGATTGACGGAGAACAGCAGGTCGGCCCAGCTGCGGCCATAGCCGTCCCGGGTGTTCATGACGGGGTCGAAGGTGACCCGGCTCGAGGTGCGGTCGCCGACCAGGCGGGCCAGTGCGGTCTCCACGGCCGGCAGGTCGATCCGCACGCACAGGGCGCGATAGCCGACCGGCCACCGCCCGGTGAACTCGCCGCCGCCCGGCAGGTACACCGCCGAGGATCGGCTGTTGACGATCATGTCGACGCCGCGGTGCCGGGACTCGAACCGGCCGGTGATCGGCAGGTGGACGTAGAACCCGGTGCCGACGTCGTCGGTTTCGAGCCGCAGCTCTTCCTGGAACGCGACCTCGCCGATGGTGATCGGCCCGAGCGCGGCGTCCCGGTAGGTCGACACCGTCATCTCCGCCTGCGGCACGGTTTCGATCGTGGACGTGCGCACGAACATCTGCTACCCCCGCCGCGACGCGTTTCGTCGCTTTCAAGGATACGGACGGTCCGTCCTCCGGCGGCGACGGGCGGGTCGGGCAGTGGTCCACCGCGTCAGACGGTGTTCCCGGGCCGGGTCGCCTCGATCGCCTCCCGCAGTGCCCGGCGGCTGAGTCTGCTCAGCACCGTGCCGATCGGCACCTGCAGAATCCGAGTAGTCCCGGCCGAGCTACAGCTCCAGTTCCTGCCGGGCTGCTATCAGCTCCACCGATCAGAAATCCGCCGCCACGTCGTCAGTTCTGGTAGCCCCCTCGCACCGGTGGAAGGATCGACGACCATGACCGACGCCAGACCGCTGGGCGCCGACGAGGCCACGTTCATCGCGGTGGTCCGCTCAGGCGATCCGGCACGGTTCGCGCTCATCACGGAGCGCCACCGGCGTGAGCTGCAGGTGCACTGCTACCGGATGCTCGCGAACTACGAGGACGCCCAGGACATGACGCAGGAGACGTTCCTGCGAGCGTGGCACAAGCGGACGTCGTTCAAGGGCCACGCCGCGCTGCGGACCTGGCTGTACCGGATCGCGACGAACGTCTGCCTCGACTTCCTCGAGAAGCGCAATGACCGCACCCCCGTACCGTCCGAGCTGCCGGACGCCGGCTCCGAGCCGGCGTACCTGCAGCCGTACCCCGACCGGATGCTCCCCGAGGACCCGCAGGAATCGGTGGTGGCGCGGGAGACGATCGAGCTGGCGTTCATCGTCGCCGTCCAGCACCTGCCGCCGCGGCAGCGGGCGGTGCTCATCCTGCGCGACGTCCTCGGCTGGCCGGCGTCGAAGGCCGCCGACGCCCTCGAGCTGACCGTCGCCTCGGTCACCAGCGCCCTGCAGCGGGCGCGGGTGACGATGCGCGAGCAGCTGCCCGGCCGCCGCCTCGACTGGCGGAGCCCCGCCACCCACGAGCTGTCGAACGACGAGCGCGGCGTGGTGAAGGCCTACATCGACGCCCATGAGCGCAACGACCTCGACGGGCTGATGTCCCTGCTGCGCGACGACCTGCGCTTCGCGATGCTGCCCGAGCCGGGCACCCTGATCATGGGGGCCAAGGACGCGGTGGACGGCTGGGTCTCCGGCGGACTCTTCCAGCGCGGCAAGGACGACTGGCGCTGCATCGCCACGACGGTCAACCGCATGCCTGCCGCCGCGCTGTACCTGCGCACCCCCGACGACCCGGAGTACCGGTTGTTGAACATCGCGGTCCTGCACATCGTGGACGGGAAGATCGCCGAGCTCACCGGATTCGACGTGACCGGCAAACCATGGCTGGACCTGCCCCCGACACTGGGAAAGGTTCCCTCATAGCCGAGGGGCCCGTGTTCATCGCTTCGTCTCGTATCGGGTCAGCACCACGCCGCCGGGAAACGTCCGTGTCTCCACGAGGTCCAGGTTCACCCAGCTGTCCAGCGCCGTGAAGAACGGCGTGCCGCCGCCCACCAGGACCGGATGGGTGACGATCGCGTACGCGTCGATCAGCCCGGCCCGCATGGCCGCCCCGGCGAGCGTGGCGCCGCCGATGCCCATCGGGCCGCCGTCCTCGGCCTTGAGCCGGGTGATCTCGGCGACCGGGTCCCCGGTGACCAGGCGGGTGTTCCAGTCGACCTTGTCGATCGTCGAGGAGAACACCACTTTCGGCGTGTCCCGCCAGTTCCGCGCGAACTCGATCTGCGCCGGGGTGGCACCCGGCTGCTGGTCGCCGGTCGGCCAGTAGGAGCTCATCGCCTCCCACAGCTTGCGCCCGTACAGCGACAGATCGTTCGCCCGCTCCCAGTCGAGCCACCACTGGAACAGCTCGTCGCTCGGCGGCCCGCTCCAGCCGATGTCGACGCCGGTCGCGGCGATGTAGCCGTCCAGGGTCACGTTCATGCCGAAGATCAGTTTTCGCATCGTGCCAGCCTCTCGTGAGTCGATTTCACACGTTTAGACGGGTGCGGCGCGAAAACCTGATCGGTGCGCGATCCGCATCCGCAGGACCCCGGTATCGGCGGCACGGCTCAGCGACCGGGCCGGAACGCCGCGCGCCGGCCGAAGCCCACCGCGACGAGTGCCGCGGCCGCGAGGGCGACTATCGCCGCAGGCAGGGCCTTCGCTCCGACGCCGTCGACGAAGACCGCCCCCACCGCGCCGGCCGCGAAGATCGCCAGGTTGAACGCCGTGGTGACCATGGCGATGGCCGCGTCGGCGTGCTCGCCGGTGGCCGCGCCTGCGGCGGTCTGCAGCTGCGTCGCCGAGCCACCGAAGGCGAGTCCCCACAGGATGATGGCGAGGATCGCGAACGGCGTGGACCCCAGCGCCGGCAGCGGAAACCGCGGCGGTGGTCGATAGGACGTGGGCATGGCGCCGGTAGCGGCCGGCGCCTGGGTGATGTCGGACATGGTGACTCCTTGTGGTCCTTGCCGCGCCGGGTGGCCGGCGCGACAAGGACGGTGACGAAGGGGCGGCGGCGCTCAGGCGGAAGTGGTGACGCCGAGGGAGAAGTCGAAGTTGCCCGCGCCGTGGCGGCCCAGGCCCATCATCACCAGGCCCGTTCCTTCCAGCCAGCGCGCCATTTCCAAGGGGCCGGTGTCCAGCGGGCGCAGCCCGAGGCTCGTGATGAACGTCGACACGGTCGCCTTGGGCTGGGCGTCGTCGCCGGCGATGAGCACGTCCAGCGGGCCGCCCCGGGCCAGGACGTGGCCGAAGACGGTGTTGAACGCAGCGACGTCGGCGCCAGCGGGCCGACGTGTGCGGGCTCCGCCTCCGCGGCTGTGGCGGGCACGACCGCCGCGGCGAGCGCGAACGCAACGACGACGGCCCGTCTCTTCATCGAGGTTCACGACCGGCGCATGAACGTCTCCTGACGTCATAAAACGTTTCAATCAGCCGAGGGACTTCTTACACCTTCGTCGCGAGGAAACAAGGAATCGCCTCGATCCTGTCCGGAGGACGCCGAACAGGACATTCGATCAGCTCAGCGCGCCTTGTTCGCGCAGGTGATGCAGATCCGCGTCGCCGGGAGGGCAACGAGCCGGCCTTCCGCGATCGGTCCCCCGCAGCGTTCGCAGGTTTCGTAGACGCCGGCACGCACGCGCTCGAGGGCGCGGTCGAGGTCCGCGAGGTCGTCCTGTGCCTGCCGCAGCAACGCCTGGACCTGCGCCCGTTCGAACGCGATCGTGACCCCTTCCGGATCGTGTTCGTCGTCGTTGCTGGTGAACTCCGACGCTGCCACGATTCCGTCCCGCTGCCGGGCGAGCGCGCCGGCGAGCCGCGCGGTCTCGGCGCGGGCGCGGGCGATGAGGTCCGCCGCGGCGTGATCGTCCATGCGCGAAGTCTGCCACGAACCTTGACGAGCGTGACCCCCGTAGGTTGCCACGTTGAATCGTTTCATGTACTCCGCTGAGCGAGGCAGGAGACCACCCATGAGGATTCTTCGCCCGCTCGTTCTCGCCCTCGTGGCCATGCTGACCCTGGCAGTCCCCGTGAGCGCGTCCCCGTTCACCACCACCGTGACCAACTTCGACGCGCAGGGCCACCCGCCCGGCGGGGGCGGCCGGCCGCTCGTACCTGCCGATCGCCGGGGACTCCGCGCCGGCAAAGGCGGCGGTGACCGAATTCATCGAGTCCATCGGGTACGGCGTGGTGGATGCGGGACCGCTGGCGACAGCTGGCGGCAGGCGACGGGCACGCCGGTGTGGGGAACCCCATACGGGCCGTACACGGACGAGAAGGGCCAGCCGGTCGACGAGGACGCCATCCGCGCGGCACTGGCCACCGCGACGCGGTAGCCGCAGGTTGGCGCGGGCGGCGGTAGGGGCCGCCGCGTCGTGGCCCCGTCGGGTAGGCGCCGGGCGGGGCCACGACGCAGAAGTCGTTGCCGTCCGGAAGCACGGCCACTCCCAAGCTGGTGTCCCGGCGGACCTCATCGGTGATCACAACCGGCCGGTACGCGCGATCACCTGGCCGGCGAAGTCCAGCATCTGGTCAAGGCTGGTGAACACCGCGAAGGCATCGAAATACGCCTCATCGACACCGGACTCGGCGTACCGCTGGAGCTTGTCCGCGAGCGAGCCGGCGGACGTGCCCGGTCGAGGTTGATCCGCATGGCCGTCTTCAGCGCGTCGGGATCGCGGCCGGCGTCCCTGCGCCGCTCGGCGCGCGATCGACCACAGGCGGTCGGCGCCCTCGTCATGACCGGTGCTCGACGCGGCGGGCGCCGCCCCGTCGACCGCGAGCCAGCCGACCCCGCTGCGGCCCACTCGGCGCATCGCGGCCTCGCTGGCACCGCCGATCCAGATCGGTGGCCTGCCCGCCTGGACCGGGCGCAGGTCGGCGTGGACCGGTGGCAAGGTGAAGAACTCGCTGTCCCAGGACACCGGATTGGTCGTCCACCACGCGTGCAGGAACGCCAGCACGTCGTCGAGCATCTTGCCGCGCCGGTGCCAGTCCGCGTTGCGGGCGGTGTCGTATTCCTGCTTCATCCACCCCAGCCCCACCCCGACGCCGAGGCGGCCGTCGCTGAGCACGTCGAGCGTGGTCAGCAGCCGGGCCAGGTGCGGCGGCTCGTAGTAGAACGTGCTGAGTGTGCTGGCGTTCAGGCGCATCCGGCTGGTCGCCGCCGCGGCGACGGTCCACAGCAGCACCGGATCGAGGGAGCGGGTCATCTGCGGCCCGTGGGCCAGGTAGCTGCTGTCCACGTCGACCGGCGTGATCAGGCGATCGCCGACCCACAGGGTGTCGTAGCCGAGGTCCTCCAGCCCGCCGCAGAACGCGCTCAGTGCGGGGGCGCCGCGGACGGCGGGCCCGACAATGGGAATCACGAAACCGAGCTTCATCGCGTCTCAGCCGGCGAATTCGTTGACGCCGAGGGCGAAGTCCCCGTGACCGACCCCGTTTCCGGCGAGGCCAACCGTGACCACTCCCATTCCTTCCAGCCAGTGCGCCATTCTCAGGCCGCCGACGTCCAGCGGGCGCAGCCCGAGGCTCTTGACGAACGCCGCCACGTCCGCCTTGGCCTGTGCGTCGTCGCCGGCGAAGAAGACATCGGGCCGGCCCTTCTCCAGGACACCACGGAAAATCGTGTTGAACGCCTTCACCACGCTGGCGCCGGCCGGGGCCACCTTCGCAACTTCCTGCGCGATCGACGTCTCCTCGCCGTGGGCCAGTCCGTCGAACGTGGCGTTGAAGGGATTGCTGATGTCGACGATGACCTTGCCCGCGAGCGCGGCTCCGTACTCGGCGACGACCGGAACGACACCGTCGTACAACAGGGCCGTGATGACGATGTCCCCGGCCGGTACGGTGCCCCACTTGCCCGTCGTCGCGCCGCCGCCCAGCGCCTCGGCCAGGTCGTCGGCCTTGGCCTGATCGCGGCCCATGACCTCGACGGTGTTTCCGCCCGCCACCGCGAGCGCGCCGATCGTGCGGGCCATGTTGCCCGTGCCGATGAGGGTGATGCTGCTCATGAGATGTGCTCTCTTCCCGTTCTCGAGGTGTCCGCGTTCGAAATCAGATGGCGGTGGTGCCGCCGTCGGTGACCAGCTCCAGGCCGTTGACGTAGCTGGAGTCGTCGGAGGCGAGGAACAGCGCGACGGCGGCGATCTCCTCGGGGCGGCCCATCTTTCCCCGCGGGATCAGGGATTCGAACGCGGCCCTGGTGGCCTCGTCGAACAGTTCTTCCTGCTTGGCCGTGGCGACCTGGCCGGGGGTCAGGACGTTCACCCGGATCTTGCGGTCCTTCAGCTCGTTGAGCCACACGCGGGCCCAGGCCTGCTGCACGGCTTTGCTTCCCGCGTACAGGCTCCAGCCGGGGAAGGCCCCGAGGGACGCGTTCGACCCGGTCATCAAGATCGAGGCGCCGTCGTTGAGCAGCGGCAGCGCCTTCTGCACGGTGAACAGGGTGCCGCGCGCGTTCAGCGAGAACGCGCGGTGGAACTGTTCCTCGGTGATCTCGCCGAGAACGGCGGGTTCGCCCATTCCGGCGCTGGCCCACAGCACGTCGATCGAGCCCTTTTCCCGCTTCACCGTGTCGTACAAGCGATCCAGGTCGGCCAGTTCCGCCGCGTCGCCCTGCACGGCGGTCACGTTGCGGCCGATCAGCTCGACGGCCTCGTCCAGCGCGTCCTGCCGCCGGGCCTGGATGAAGACGTGCGCTCCTTCCTCGACGAACGATTTCGCGCCGGCCAGTGCCATCCCGGTCGATCCGCCGGTGATCACCGCTACCTTGCCATCGAGCTTGCCCACGAGCACTCCGTTGAATTGAGGGATTTCCGGATCACGCCGGTTCTTAAGTACACCGCTCTGTGTAGATAACGTACCCGACGGCCGGCGGGGGACGCAAGCTACGTACACCGTTCGGTACCGAACGCTCTATACTGCGAGGATGACGGAGTTGGAGAAGGGCCCCTCGGGCCGGCGCCGCGGCCGGGGCGCCCGCGAGCGCATCCTCGGCGCGTCCCAGCAGCTGTTCCGCGACCAGGGCATCAACCGCACGGGCATGGACCAGCTCTGCGCCGTGGCCCAGGTGTCCAAACGCACGGCCTACCAGCACTTCACCAGCAAGGACGACCTCGTCGCCGAATACCTGCGCCGCTTCGATCCCGACGTCATGCCCGAGGTGTTCGACCGCACCGACCTCACCCCTCGCGAACGGCTCCTCGCCGCCTTCGACATGCCCGCCTCGACGCCGCTGTGCCCCTACATCGGGGCAGCCGTCGAACTCCACGACCCCGATCACCCCGCGGCCCAGTACGCGCGCGACTACAAGAAAGCCATCGCCGCGCGGCTCACCGAAACCGCCCGCGAAGCCGGCGCCACCGAACCCGAACAGCTCGGCGAACAGCTGGCACTGCTCATCGACGGCGCCTCCGCCCGCACCCGGGTCCTCAACAGCGGGTCATTCCCCACCGCCGCCGCCATCGCCGCCATCCTCATCGACAACGCCCTCCCCGCCTCACCGCCTCGACAGTCCAGCGATGCCACCGGGCCTGCTCAGGACGCGCCGCCGCGAGGCCGATGACGGCTCGCCGGCCGGAAACCGACGCCGAGTTCGTTGAGGCCGGAGTCCGGCAGCTGCCGGACTCCGGCTACCTGCACTGTCGACGGATTGTCGACGGCGGCTGGCACCGTGGCCTGTGAGCGGCACATCCGGCGTGGGGCAGCTGGCACGAACCCCTTCCTCAGTGCCCTTTTCCGAAGCACGACGTCGCCGGGGCAGTAATCCACGATCAGGAGGGTCACCATGAAATTCCGCAAACTTCCCGTCACTGCCGCTGCCGCCGGCGCGGTCACCGTGCTCGGCGCCGGCGTTTTGGTCACCACTCAGGCGGACGCCGCGGACAGCAGCATCAGCTTCGCCATGGTCAGATCCGGCGTCGCCGCCAACGCCAACTGCCTCGCGGCGGCCACCGCGAAGGTACGTGTGGTGACGCACGGGCAGAACGAAACCATGACCCTGCACGCGGCCGGGCTGCCGGCCGACACCGGGTTCGACCTGTTCATCACGCAGGTGCCGAACGGGCCGTTCGGCGTGTCGTGGTACCAGAGTGACCTGCAATCCGGCGACGACGGCACCGCGTCGGTCACCGTGATCGGCCGGTTCAACGTCGAAACCTTCGCCGTGGCGCCGAACACCGCACCGGCGCCGGTGGTCCACCCCGGCGACGCGGCGAGCAATCCGGCGTTCGCCCCGATCCACACCTTCCACGTCGGCTTCTGGTTCAACTCGCCCGCCGACGCGGTCAAAGCGGGCTGCCCCGGCACGGTCACTCCGTTCAACGGAGAACACAACGCCGGAGTCCAGGCCATGAGCACCCGCAACTTCGCCGACGACAACGGGCCGCTGCGCCAGCTCGTGTCCTGAGAAGAACGCTACCGAGTTCGCGGCCCGACCCGGTCCCGGCGTCACCGCCGGCTGAATTCGTCCCGTTCGCCGAGGTGAAGAGCGTCAGCCGGTGCAGGCCGAGGCCGGGATCGCGCAGGTGGGTGCGTTCGAGCAGGACGGCGGGGTGGGGGTCGTCGTCGGCGACGGCGATGGTGAACATTCCGCGGCGCAGCTCGAGGCGAAGGTCGGTGCGGCGGATCGTGCACTCGGTTCGCCGCCGGATCGTGTGCGCTGGTGGCGTTCCTGGCCGTTCTGACGGATCCCGATGGCGAGCAGATCGTGGCTGCCAGGCGATCCGGCCATGGCCGTCAGGGCCCTCCAGGCGCATCCTGTGAAGTGCGCGGAGTGGGCGGGCGTGGCCAGAGCATGCTGGGTTCTGGCCGGCGAGGAGGAATAAATGGAAAGCGCGCCGAGCAGGACGGCGATGTTTGCGGCCGTGTCGCGCGGATTGTTTCGCCTGGAGACGGCGTCGCCGTGGGTACTGGACGATGTGCTGGCCCTGGTGCTTGTCGGCCCGGTGTGGCAGCAGCTGCGAGACCAGTTCGATCCGCTGTTCCCCGCCCCGGTCCGCCGCGAGTCACGAGCGGCTGTCTGCACCCGCAGCCGGTACGCCGAGGACCGGCTGGCTGCCGGTGCCTTCACGCAGTACGTGATCCTTGGCGCGGGGCTTGACTCGTTCGCGTGGCGGCGGCCGGATCTGCTCGGCTCGCTGACGGTGTTCGAGGTTGATCACCCTGCCTCCCAGGCCTGGAAGCTCGAGCGGGTCAGGGAGCTCGGCCTGCCGCTCAGCGACTCGCAGGTATTCGTGCCGGTTGATTTCGAGGCCGGACCGGTTCAGGATGCGCTGGGCCCGGCCGGGTTCGACTGGGCGCAGCCGGCGATGTTCTGCTGGACGGGCGTCGCCCCCTATCTGACGGCACAGGCGATCGAGTCGACGTTGCACACGATCGCGGCGGCTGCTCCCGGGTCTGAGGTGGTGTTCTCCTACCGGGCCGAGGACGGTGCGCTCGACGACGTGGGGACGGAATTCGCCCGTATCTACACGCCGATCGCGGCTTCTGTCGGCGAGCCTCTTCAGCCTGGCTGGCCGGTATCCGAGATCGAGAGGCTGATCAGCCGGTGCGGGCTCAAGGTCGTGGACCACCCCGCACGGGCAGACCTCCAGCAGCGGTACTTCGCCGGCCGTACCGATGGCCTGCGGCCCTATGCCTTCGAGACCCTGGTGGCCGCGCGGGTCACCTGAGCGAGCGCAGGCCACGTCGGCAACTTCACCGTCTGCGAGGGCCAGGCGGTGACGGTACGGCAGAGGTGTACCGCAACCTCCAGGGCCTCGGCGTCGCCGCGTCGCGTCCGTTTTGCTCATGCTGGGCGCAGTCCGAGGGTTTCGAGGATCCGGGTGGCGTCCCGGGCGTGGTGCCTGCAGGCGGCGATGCTGGCGTGCCCGGCCGTTTTCAAGATGCCGATGGCCAAGTTGCGCAGGGCGGCCATGGCCTGGGGTCCGCTGCCGGTGCGGATCTGGGCGGCCGCGGTAACCGGTCACGACAAGCCCTGCTGTGGTGAGTCGTTGTCAATCTCTTGACAGTTACCGGCAAATCTTGTCGTCATCAGTTAATCGAGTGAATCCGGCGATCTGCGCAGTCACCGTCGGCAGCGTCGCAGTACTGTTTTCCATTCTGAGTGCGATTCGGCTCGACCAACGCAGAGGCGGCGGATTTACGGCATGGATGCGGACGGCCCGCTGACCTGTGAACTGTCCCAGCTGCACGGAGCGATGATCGTCCGACCGTCGGGTGTCCTGGACGTCCGCACCTATCCGGTGCTGCGTGATGTGCTGCTCAAGTGCGCGGCCGACCAGCCCCGCGCGGTGATCGTCGACCTCGACGAACTCGAGATCGCCAGCGACTACCTGGCCAGCGTGTTCGTCACGGTGTGGCTGCGCGTCTCGCAATGGTCGACGGTGCGGCTGGTGGTGGTTCCCGGACCGGTGCACGCGGAGTTGTCGTGGCGCGGCCCGATGCGACGCTTCCTCACGATCGAGCCCACTGTGCTCGCCGCGCTGGACAACCTCGACGAGCCGGCGCCGCGCCGCCGCACCGAGTTGTGGCTACCGCCTTCGCCACTGAGCGTGCAGCCGGCAACGCGGTTCGTCACCGACACCTGTGCCAACTGGAGCATCGAGCCGCTGACGGCGCCGGCCGCCACCGTGGCCGGCGAGCTCGTCGAAAACGCCGCCGAACACGCCCGTTCACCGGCGCGCCTCCGGCTGGAACTGCGGCTGGGCCGCTTGACCGTCGCCGTCGCCGATGACGACACGCGACCGGTCTCGCTGCCCCGGCCGCGCCCGGAAAGGGGGGAACCGCGCAGCGGCCTGCAGCTTGTCGCGCACTTGGCGCACGCCGCCGGCTGGTCTCGGACGCAGTCCGGCGGCAAGGTGGTCTGGGCCGTACTCCGGCAGCCACGCGTGCGGACACCTTCGGCGATCGACTCGAACAGCGACTGAGCTGCGTGGCACGACACCGTCTTCTCAAAACCACGGCCCTGCGAACCAAGGGCTGTGCCCGCGAGTGTGGGCGTTGCTGCTCGCCACTCTCGGGCTCGAACCCGCCGACGGCATCGGCGATCCACCACGGCCGCCGGCCCGTCCCGCAGGCCCAGGCAGCCGAACCTCGGACCCGGCGAATGTGGTGACCTGAAGTCCACAGTGAACACTGTGCGCCGGCGCACCCGGCAGTGCACTGTTCAGTCACCCCGTCGCAGAGGAACACCGCACCGGAGCGCTCCAGCGTGGGTGCCAGGCGCTCCCCAGGGGGCGCCGGAACCGCTACCACGTGCCCCCGCGGTGACGTGCCCGGAGCACAGTAGTACCGCGGTACTACGGGCGGCGCCGGATTCCCTCCTCCGGTACCACGATCTCCCTCCCCGCCGTCCCTAGCGTTGGGCAGCGAACGGACCGGGCTGTCCGGTCCGGGATCTCAGGGGATGAGCGATGATCGAGGCACACCAGCTGACGAAGCGATACGGGGAAAAGACCGCGGTGGACAGAGTGGACTTCACCGTCCGGCCGGGCACCGTCACCGGATTTCTCGGGCCCAACGGCGCGGGCAAGTCGACCACGATGCGGATGATCGTCGGGCTCGACGCGCCGACCAGTGGCTCGGTCCTGGTCAACGGCCGCCGCTATGCCGAGCACCGCGCGCCGCTGCAGGAAGTCGGGGTTCTGCTCGAGGCCAAGTCGGTGCATCCCGGCCGGTCGGCGTTCGACCACCTGCTCGCGCAGGCCCAGACCCACGGCATTCCCCGGCGGCGGGTGCACGAGGTGATCGAGCTGGCCGGGCTGCAGTCGGTCGCGAAGAAGCGCGCGGGGAACTTCTCGCTCGGGATGGGTCAGCGGCTGGGGATCGCCGCGGCCCTGCTGGGCGACCCGGCGACGGTCATCCTCGACGAGCCGGTCAACGGCCTGGACCCCGAGGGCGTCCTCTGGATCCGCACCCTGCTCACCGACCTCGCCGCCGACGGCCGGACCGTCTTCGTTTCCTCGCACCTCATGAGCGAGATGGCCCTCGTCGCCGAGCACCTCATCGTCGTCGGCCGGGGACGGCTGCTCGCCGACACCACCGTGCACGACCTCGTCCGGGACGCCGGCGGCGACACCGTGCACGTGGCCACGGACCAACCGGGCCGGCTGCGTGACCTCCTGGCCGGGCCGGGCGTCGAGATCGTCGGCCGCACGGGCTCCGAGGAACTCCAGGTGAGCGGCCTCTCGGCCCGCTCCATCGGGCGAAAGGCCGCCGAGCACGGCATCACCCTGTTCGAACTCTCCCCCCGGACCGTCTCCCTCGAGGACGCCTTCATGGACCTGACCCGCGACGCCGTCGAGTACCACGGCGCCACCACCGGCATCGACTCGCTCGGGAGCGCGGCATGAGCACCCTGACGACGCCTGCGGCCCACACCGCCCGGGCTGCCCGCCCGGCCTACCGCGTGACCGGACGCCACGTCCTGCGCTCGGAGTGGACGAAACTCTGGTCACTGCGCTCCACCTGGATCACCCTCGGCCTCGGCCTGGTGTTCCTGGTGGCGTTCGGGCTGATCTCCGCCGCGCGGTACCAGTCCAACATCAGCTCGGGCCAGCGTCTCGACCCGGACTTCGCCAACGCCACCGCACTCAGCCTGTCCCTCTTCGGCACGAACTTCGCGCAACTGGCGTTGGGCGTGCTCGGGGTGCTGGTCACCGCCGGTGAGTACTCCACCGGCATGATCCGCTCGACGCTGACCGGAGTTCCGCGCCGGCTGCCCGTGCTGTGGTCCAAGTCGGCGGTGTTCGGCGCCGTCGCGCTGCTCGTCGGCGTGGCCGGCGCGTTCCTCGCCTTCGTGTTCGGCAGCGCCATCGTGGCTGGGACACCCGCGGCGATGACCCTGTCGCAGGCGGGGGTCCTGCGCAGCCTGCTGGGCGCCGGTCTCTACCTGGGCCTGGTCGGCGTGATCGGCGTCGCGCTCGGGATGCTGCTGCGTTCGGTCGCCGGCGGTATCTCGGTCCTGGTCGGGGCGCTCATGCTGATCCCGGGCCTGGTCTCGCTGCTGCCGGCTTCGTGGCAGGGCAACATCAGCCCGTACCTGCCGAGCAATGCGGGCCAGTCGATGTTCGCACTGACCCACGACGCGACCAGCCTGTCGCCGACCGCCGGTCTGCTGGTCTTCCTGGGCTGGACCGTCCTGCTGCTGGGCGGAGCGGCCTACCGGCTGGCGAGGTCGGACGCTTGAGCAAGGCTCCGCCGGTGCGGCACCCGGGTGCCGCACCGGCGGTTTTCCGCGACGATGGGCAGGTGAGGCACGTGCGCAGCGACGACCAGGTGGGCCACCCGCCTTCGTCGTGGACCGCTCCCCTGCCGGCGCACCCGCTGGTCACCCGGCTGACGCGGCTCGGCCAGCGGGTCCGGCAGGCGGACCGACGTCGCCCGTGGGTGCTGGACCTGGCCGTCGTCGCCGCGCTGTTCGCGATGCTTTGCCTGCCGGATCTGGTTCCGCACCACGAAGACCGCGGCCCGGAGGAACTTCTCGTCACCTTCACGCACTTGCCGCCGGTGGGCACCCTGGCGCTGCAGGCCGGCCTGGTGCTGCCCCTGCTGTGGCGGCGGCGGGCACCGTCGGTGGCGCTGGCCCTGACCGCGGCGGCATTTCTGGTCCAGTGGTCGCTCGGGGTCTTCCTGCGCGCCGACGTCGCGCTGCTCGTGGCGCTCTACAGCGTGACCCTGCACGGGCGCCTGCGGCACCTGCCGTGGGCCTGCGCGGCCGAGGTCGCGCTCCTGATTCCCGTGGCCGCCCGGGTTTCCGGGTTCGTGTCCTTCTGGGAGGCCCTGTTCTTCCTGCTGACGGCGGTCACCGCCGCCGTCGCGCTGGGGCTGGCCGTGCGGATCCGCCGGGCCCAGCTCGCGAGCCTGCGCGACCGCGCGGCCCAGCTGGAGATCGAACGCGACCAGCGCAGCCGGCTGGCGGCCGCCACCGAGCGCGTCCGGGTGGCCCGCGAGATGCACGACATCGTCGGCCACAACCTGTCGGTCATCATCACGCTGGCCGACGGCGGCGCCTACGCGGCCGACGTCGCCCCGGAGCGCAGCAAGGAAGCGCTCCGGCTGGTCGGCGACGCCGGTCGTCAGGCACTGGGCGAGCTGCGGCGCATGCTGGGCGTCCTGCGCGAGAAGGCGGACGTACCCGAGCTGGATCCCCAGCCGGGAATCGCCGACCTCGACGCCCTGTGCGCGCGGATCCGCGCGGCCGGCCCGGAGGTGGTCTACCGGTCCGCCGGCGAACTGGACACGCTCGACCGGGGCGTGCAGCTGATGGCGTACCGCATCGTCCAGGAAGCACTCACCAACACGCTCAACCACGCCGGCCCCCGCACCCGGATCGACGTCCAGGTCGCCGCCGACGGCGTGGAGCTGCGCATCCGCGTCCGGGACAGCGGGCGCGGTGACGGCCCGCCGCAAGCCCTCGACCCGTCGGACAAGGGAAACGGGCTGGCGGGGATGCGGGAGCGTGCCGCCCTGTACGGCGGGACGGTCGACGCGGGCCCCACGCCCGGCGGCGGGTGGGCCGTGCAGGCCGTTCTCGACGTCGCGCCGCTGCCCGGTGCACCTGGCGGGACACCGTGACGACCATCCTCATCGCCGACGACCAGCCGTTGCAGCGCTTCGGTTTCCGGATGCTGCTGGATGCGACGCCGGACACCGAAGTCGTCGGCGAAGCGGCCCACGGCGCGGAAGCCGTACGCCGGACCGCGGAGCTGCGGCCCGACGTCGTCCTCATGGACATCCGCATGCCCGGCATGGACGGCATCGAAGCCACCCGCCGGATCCTCGCCACCGGCGGCCGGTCCCGCGTCCTCGTCATGACCACCTTCGACATGGACGAATACGCCTACGCCGCCCTCCGCGCGGGAGCCAGCGGATTCCTCCTCAAAGACGCCCACCCCGAAGAACTGCTCGCCGGCATCCGGGCCGTCGCCGGCGGCGACGCCGTCATCGCCCCCGCCCTGACCCGCCGGCTGCTCGACACCTACGGCCACCGGCTCCCCGACGCCGGAGCCACGCCGACGCCACCCGCCGATCCTCGCTGGCAGTCCCTGACCGCCCGGGAACAGGACATCCTGGTCGCGATCGGGCAAGGATGCACCAACGGAGAAATCGCCGAGCGCCTCGTGCTGTCCGAATCGACGGTCAAGACCCACGTCGGCCGGGTGCTCGCGAAGGTGGGGGCCCGCGACCGCATCCAGGCGGTCATCCTCGCCTACGACCTCGGCCTGACCCAACCGAACCCGCCCGCCTGAGCTGGTCCCGACGCCACGTCTCGATGGCGAAGTGTCCTCCACCGCTCGGGACTCGGGCCGGCCATCGTCGACCAGGTGCTCACCCAGCACGGCGGCCGCGCCGAGGCCGGCCGGGCCGACACCGGGGCGCGCGGTTCGATCTCCTCCCGCCGGCCGCTTCTTAACGAAACCGCGCGTGATCTTCATCGAACTCTCATGGACGGGCACCACCGTCTGAAGGGTGACTCAACGGTCCGCGCTCTCGCCCAGTCCGCTGGCGACCCTGACGCTGGTGATGGCCGCCGTCGCCCAGGCCATCATCGCCGGGCTGACCCTCGGTTTCGCCGGCAACGTCAGCCCCTGGCACGACCCGGTCAGCGACTACGCCTGGCACCGCGGCGGCCGGTTCCTGTTCGCGGTGGCCGTCGTGCTCCTGCTCGCGGCCGCCGCGGCGCTGGCGGCCGCCGCCCACCTCGCCGCGCTGCCCCGGACGCCCCTCGTGAGCGCCCTGTTCCTGCTCTGGACGGCCGGGCTCGTCGTGGTCCTGCTGTTCCGCAGCAACTTCAGCGCCGCGGACGCGACGGCGTCCGGGGAGATCCACCGCGCCGGCGGGGCCGTGCTGTTCGCCAGTCTCCCGCTGGCCGCGTGGGCGCTGAGCACGCGGCTGCGGACCGACACGCGCTGGCTCGCCGCAGCGGCCACCCTCCGGCGTGGGGCGGTCGCGGGAGTCGTGACGGCGGCGGCGTTCGGCCTGGCGCAGGTCGTCGGCTGGCTCCCGGCCGGCCTGCTCGAACGCGTCGCCCTCCTGGCCGAGTTCCTGATCATCGCCACCATGGCGACCGCCCTGCGGCGGGCCGTCCGATGACCGCCATCGCCATCGCCTGCGCCCTGCTCGCCGCGGTTCTCTTCGCGGCGGCGGCCACCCGGCAGCACGACGAGGTCGCCGGCCTGGCCGTCGACGGCACGCCCCGGCTGCGCACCCTCGCCCGGCTGCTGCGGTCGCGCGGGTGGTGGGCCGGGACGTCGCTGGCCACCGGCGGGAGCCTGCTGCACGTCGTCGCCCTGTCCCTGGCCCCGCTTCCCGTCGTCCAGCCGCTGGGCGTGTTCAGCCTGGTCCTCACGGTCGTCTTCGCCCGCCGCGCCCGCAACCGCCGGGTCCTCGGCGCCGTGGTCCTGGTCCTGCTCGGTGTCGCCGGTTTCGTGACGCTCGCGGCGTCCGCCACCACGGACATGCCGATCGGCTCGGGAACGGCCGAGTCGGTCGCGGTGGCCGGGTTCGCGCTGGCCGCGGTCGTCTGGTTCATCCGGGCGAGCTGTGCCGTGCTGGCCGGGGCGGCGGCCGTCCTCTTCGGACTCGGCTCGGCGGTCGTGCACGCCGCCGTCACCCAGCCGCTCGCGGCCGCCGTCCTGCTGGGCGCGCAGGCCCTGCTCCTGCTGGGTGCCGGTGGGGTGGTCCTGCACCGCGCGTACGCCGCCGGGCACACCGCCGTCGTCGTCGGCACCACGACCGTGCTCGACCCGCTGACCGCCGTCGCCGTGGCCGCCCTGGCCTACGGCGAAGCGCCACACCTCACCACGACCACCGCGGTCCTCGCGGCCGCGGCCGCCTTCGTCGCTCTCGCCGGCGTGCGCGTGCTCGCCGGTGCCCTTCCGCACAACCCGTCCCGAGCCAAGGAGAACTCCGTGCCCGAGCACCCGTCCGGCCTTCGCGTCCTGATCGGCGCCGACACCTTCCCGCCCAACGTCAACGGCGCGTCGTTCTTCGCCGAACGGCTGGCCCGGGGCCTCGCCCAGCGCGGACACGAGGTCCACGTCGCCTGCCCGTCCGCCGACGGTCCGTCGCACACCGAGGAGCGCGACGGCTACACCGTGCACCGGATCCGGTCCCGGGCCATCCCGTTCCACGGCGACTACCGGTTCTGCACCCCGGGCGGCGCCCGCACGGAGGTCGGGCCGCTCCTGGACCGGCTGCGCCCCGACGTCGTCCACGTCCAAGCCCACTTCGGAGTCGGCCGCGCCCTCCTCGAAGCGGCCGCCGAACGCGGGCTCCCCGGCATGGCCACGAACCACTTCATGCCGGACAACCTGCTCGGCTACACACCCTTCCCTCGGAGGGTGAAGGACTCGATCGCCCGCTGGGCCTGGCGAGACCTACTCCGCGTCTACCGCGACGCGCGCATCGTCACCACGCCCACCCCGCGGGCCGCCGAAGTCCTCGCCGGGATCGGGCTCGACCGGCCGGTCCAGGTCGTCTCCTGCGGCATCGATCTCGCCCACTACGCCGCGCCCGCGCGGCCGGCCGGGGAACCGATGTCGGTCTTGTTCGTCGGCCGCCTGGACGCGGAGAAGAACATCGACCAGCTGCTGCGCGCCCTCGCCCCGCTGCCGCACGTCCGCGCGGACCTCGTCGGCGACGGCACCCGCCGTCACGACCTCGAGACGCTCGCCACCGAACTGGGTATCACCGATCGCGTGACCTTCCACGGCTTCGTTCCCGACGCCGAGCTCGTCCACCGGTACGCCGAGGCCGACGTGTTCTGCATGCCCGGCACGGCCGAGCTGCAGAGCCTCGCCACGATGGAGGCGATGGCCGCCGGCCTGCCCGTGATCGCCGCCGACGCGCTCGCCCTCCCGCACCTCGTGCACCACGGCACCAACGGCTACCTGTTCGAGCCGGGCGCGATCACCAGCATTTCCCGGTGGATTGCCGAGCTGGCCGCGGATCCCGACACTCGTGCCAGGATGGGCGCGAAGTCCCGGGCCATCGTCGCCCGCCACGACATCGACGAAGCGCTGGGCACTTTCGAAGCCCAGTACCGGATCCTGCTCGGCCTGCCCGCGCCGACCATGATCGCCCAAACCGCGTAGCCCGGCAGGGACGGGCAGGCGCTCGATCAACCTCGGTTGGCCGGGCGCTTGTCCGTTCCACCGGAAGAAGTACCCGAGCACCGCGGCGATCGCGCCGAGCTGGGCCAGTGACAGCGCCATCTGTTCGCGCGCCGCCGGCGTGTCCCGGCCGGGCGTACCATCCGAGCATCGCCGACGAGTCGGTCGCGGAGTCCGACAGCGGCACTGCCGGAGCAGGAAGCGGGAATCGACGGAACAACCGTGAAAGGTGACGTCGTGGACGTGCAGTTCATCACCAGCGTTGCCGTCATCACCGCTGACCCGAACGTCAGCCGCAGGTTGTACGTCGACGCGCTTGGCTTGGCGCTGACCGCAGAAGGTGACGGCTACCTGCACAGCGAAAACATCGAAGGGTGCAAGTCCTTCGGGATCTGGCCCCTGACTCAGGCCGCGCAGGCGTGCTTCGGCACGCCTACCTGGCCAGTGGAGCGGCCGGTGCCACAAACGAGCATAGAGTTCGAGGTCGCCGACGCCGAGACCGTCCAGGTTGCAGCGGACGAGTTGAGGGAGAAGGGCTACACGCTGCTTCACGACGCACGTACCGAGCCGTGGGGACAGACCGTCGCTCGACTGCAGTCCAGCGAGGGTGCCATCATCGGCATCTCTTACGTGCCCTCGATGCATTAGCAACGAGAAAGAACGTTCCTGAGACCGAATCCGCTGCCGGCACGATAGTCGAGCGCTTCTTTGCCCCACCCGTGGGGCGAATGCGCCGCTGCACGGGCCGGAGAAAGTGTCGCAGCGCGGTCGTCTCCGCGGTGAACCGCCCTCGCGCCGGCGAGGCTCAGGCCGCGTGGCCGACCGGGCCACCGTCCCCGAGTCACCGGCCGGCCGGACACGCCCTTGACGCCACGTCCACGCCCATCGGAGGTCGCGGGGGTCCGACGGCGATGGGGCCTTCCCAGCGGGAAGACCCCATCGCTGCTTCGGCCCTAGGACCCCGCGAGGTGGGCGCGCAGCGGGGTGGACCACTTCTGCTGCGGCCCGCCGTTGACACTCCAGATCTGCAGGGCGTTGCCGTTGGCGGTGCTGCCGAACTGGTCGTCGAGGACGTTCCCCGCACCGACGTTGACCAGGTACCCGTTCGGCTGGACGTCCCACTGCTGGGTCGACGAACCCGAGCACGGGTTCTTGATCACTCCGCTGCCCGGGGCGGTGGCGCCCGTGTCCAGGCATTTGCCCTGCGCCTGGAACGTGCCGTCCCCATTGGTGTTGAAGAACTGCGGAGCCGTCTGGTCGCAGTCCCAGAGGTGCACCGTCGCGTTGTCCGCCACGTCGCTGTCGACGCACTTGCCGCCGATCCCGACGAGCTGGCCACGCACCTGCGTCTGGGCGGCCAGGTGCCACTGCTGCATCGCGCCGCCGGAGCAGGTGTCGACCACCACGCCGGCGTGGAGGTCACCGGAAAGCGCGGCGAGGCAGAGGCCGGACACCGGGTTCACGAGCGCACCACCCGGCTGGGCCACCCACTGCTGGGTCGAAGCGCCGGAGCACGGCAGCTGCGGTACACCGATTCCCGGCGCGTCGACGCCGGTCTGCGGGTTGCCGCCGCTGTCGAGGCACTTCCCGTCGACGCGCAGGGTGCCGTCCCCGACGGACACCCACTGCTGCGCCGGCGAACGGTTGCAGTCGTACAGGAACACCGAATCCTGCGTCGGGTCGTTGCCCGGCACGTCGAGGCAGCGCCCGCCCGGGCCGGTCACCTCCCCCACCAGACCGCGCTGAGCCGGCAGCTGCCAGCCCTGCGTCGACCCGCTGCCGGCGGTGCAGTCCTGCAGCGAGAGGCTCGCCCGCGCGGACGGGCCCGACGCGGTCAAGCACCGCCCCGACGCCGCACCGATGAGCGAGCCGTCGTCGCGGGCCACCCACTGCTGGGCCAGCGAGCCGTCGCAGGGCCGCAGTCCGACCGGGGTACCGCCGTCGGTGCCACCGCCGGCGTCGACGCACCGGCCGGCCGGCCTGCTCGAGTCCATAGTGGACACCGGCGGAGCGGGTGGCCGGGGTGGCGGAGTCCCACATCTGCCCGGCGGGCAGCACGCCGAAGATCTGGTCCCCGGCGACGAGCTCGACGTCCCCGGCGGCGTTGAGCCGCGGCCGCAGGCCGGTGAGGGCGAGCGTGTAGGTGTACGACGCGGGTGCGTCGCGACCGGCCAGCACGAGCTGCTCGGTCAGCCCGGCCGGGGTCGCGGCGAGGCGGACGTCGACGCCGGGCAGGGTCCTCGCGTAGGTCACCTGGGTGCCCTCGGCCTCGCCCGCCACCGGCGCGGCGCCGTCGAGGCCGTACGCGAGGGCGTGGGTCGCGTCGAAGGCGAGCCGGGCGAGGGCCGGATCGTTCGCCGTGGTCGCGAAGTCGACGTCGGCACCGGGCGTCTTCGGGCGGAGTCTGCCCTGCTGGGGCGAGAGGGTCACGTCGATCGGCTGCCAGCTGCCGTCGCGCCGGTGGGCGAAGCGCTGATCGGGGAAGACCCGCAGCGTGCGGCTGCCGTCCGGGTTCTGGAAGGTCTGGGTGGTGGCGGTGCGGTCCTGCGGGCGCTCGGTGGCCTTCGGATCGATCGCCGGTCCGGTGAACTGCTGGCGCACGACGGGCTTCTCGTGCTGCGGCCCGGTGGTGCGCACTTGCACGGGCAGCACCGCCGTGGCATCCGGGACCGCGCCCGGCGGGCGAGGCTGGTCGCGGTTGCCCGCCGCGAGCTTCGCGTGGGAATCACCGTTCGCCGCGACGTCCGAGGCGGATCCGGACTGCTGGACCGGCGCGTCCGCCGACGCGCCGGCCGGCAGTCCCGCGCGCTGCGGTGCCGGCACCGGCGTCGTCACGACGGCGACGACGGCCAGGACCAGGAAAGAGCCGGCCGACACTCCAGTGCGCAGGACGAAGTCTTCGGTAACCCACCGCTTGCCCCCACTGTTCGGCGGACCGCCCGGTGCGGCCCACATGACAGACGGGAGAACAGGTCTCCCACGCGAGGCGGCGCCAGCAAGCCTTTCGAGCGACCTCGAATAGCCCGCCGAGACGCCTCCGCCGGACCTCGGGGCGTCACGGGTCACCGATCACCGGGATGCGGCGCGGATCCGATCGGACAGCCGCTCGATGCTCTGCCCCAAGGAAAGCCTCTCACCACCGGCACGCCACCCGATCCGGCGCGTTTCTCCACTCGATGGCGTGACCCCGCGAGTCGGAACGACAAAGCTGTGCCCGGGGTTCCGCAGAGTACGTCGCGTGAAGCACAACTCAATGGACGACGCCGGGTGCTGCCTGCTCTCCGTGGCCTGGAACATCGCCCCGCCGGCCGCGGGGCTGCCGGATTCGAGGCGCGGTGCCCTGCGGTGCACGGTCGAGTCCGTGTGCCGGACCGCCGGGCACGGGGCGCGGGACTGGGCCGCGCGGAACGGGGCCGGCCGCGAAGCCGAGTACCGGCCCTTCCTGCAGCTTGCCGACGTAGCCTACGAGATCACCACGTTGCTGCTGCTCGTCGAGGACTTCCTGGTGCCGGACCTCGAGCGCGAACACCGGCGGTGGGCCGAGATCGAAGAGCTGGCGTCGCGGCTCACGGAGCTGGCCGACTGGACGTCGGCGTTCTTGAGCCGGTCAGGCTCGGCCTTACCCGCGTGACGCCTGAGGTTTGACGCCCACCCCGGCGTAGAGGCCGTCCTCTTCGGGGTCGACGACGGGGGTGAGCCGGTCCGGCCGCCAGTTCGCCGAGGTGGTCAAACCCGGCTCGACGAGTTCGAAGCCGTCGAAGAGGGCGAGGACCTCGTCGCGCGAACGGGGGTAGATGTGGTCCTGGGTCGACCGCATGGTCTCGGCGATCTTGGGGTCCCGCAGGACGGCGAAGTCGTTGGTCAGGTGGGTGAGCGCGAGGTGGCTGCCGGGGGCGAGCGCGTCCCGGTAGGCGCCGAAGACACTCCGCACGTCCGGCAGGTAGTGCCCCAGCGTGATGGCCAGCAGCCCGACCGGTTTCCCGAGGTCGAGCAGGTGCTCGACCGGCCCGGAACCCAGCACGGCTTCGGTGTTCGTGGCGTCGGCCTCGAGCGCCTCGGCGTTCGGGTTGTCCTTGAGCAGCATGAGGCTGTGCGCGACGGCCACCGGTTCGTAGTCGACGTAGACGACCTTGGCGTCGGGATCGACGCTCTGCGCGACTTCGTGGACGTTGCCGACGGTCGGGATGCCGGAGCCGAGGTCGAGGAACTGCCGGACGCCCTGCTCGAGCATGAACCGCACGACGCGCCGCAGGAACGCCCGGTTCCGCCTGGCCACCGTGGCGACCTGGGGCTGGATGGCTTCGAGCTTCTGGGCGACGGCTCGATCGGCGGCGAGGTTGTGCGCCCCGCCGAGCAGGTAGTCGTAGATCCGGGCGACGCTGGGCCGCGAAATGTCGGCGCCGGGCGGGATCCAGTCCGCGCCTTCCTGGTCGGTCATCGCTTCCCCCTCGCATCGGCTCGACCCACCCTAGCGAGTCTCGGCGGGCGGTGGGCGCGACTCCGGCGGACCGGTCACCGACGCCCGGCCAGCATCGGGAGCGAGACGAAGTCCGCCAGGGCCTGCTGGCCCGCCGCGTTGGCGTGGATGCCGTCGCCGTTGTCGTAGGCCGGGAGGATGCGGTTGGGCTTCAGCGGGTCCTTGAGCACCTGGTCGAAGTCCACCACGCCGGCACACGTGCCGCCGCACGAGTCCCAGCGGGAGACGAACAGCCCGATCTCGTGCCGGGCCAGGTTGGCCCGGTCGTCGTAGCCGGGGCGCGGCGTGCTCGGCGTGACGTAGACGGCGATCCCGGCCGCGCGCAGCCGCTGGAACACCGCACGGTAGCTGTCGAGGATCGTCGCGCCGTCGCAGCCGTAGGCGAGGTCGTTCGTGCCGTAGTAGTAGAGCACCGCCGTGACGCCGTGCAGCGCCAGGACGTCGCGGTCGAGGCGGCTCGACGCGTCCAGGCCCGCCACCGACGGCGGCATCGCCGGGCACGACGGCGCACTCGTCGTGCCCGAGACGCCCGCGTTGGCCACCGCCAGCTGGGCCGAAGGGGGCGCCTGGGCGACGATGCGCCGCGCCAGGTCGTCGGTCCAGCGCCGGTCGGCGCCGAGCTGGGTGCAGCCGGGGCCGCAGTTGGTGCTGCCGATGCCGTCGACGACCGAGCTGCCGAACGGGACGACCGTGCCCTTCAGCGCCGTGTTGTGCACGTCGACGGCGCTGACCACGTACGTCGAGCCGACGGTGGAAGTGAACGCGTCGCCCGAACCATCGGCCGTGTGGTCCCCCGAGCCGGCCGCCGTCAGGTAGTTGTCCCGCAGGCCCGCGCCGTGGCGGCCGGGCGTAGCCGTGCCCGCCACGAACATGCTCACCGCGAGGTTCGTGTCCGGGCGCGTCGTGAGCCGGGTTTCGTCGCTCCAGACGTCGCCACCCACCGGGATCGTGACGGCGGGCCGGCCGGCGAAGGTCAGGTCGCGCACCCCCGAAACCGCGGCGCCGCTGGTGCTGAGCCCAGCGGTGGCGTGCCCGATGGTCAGCGGGCCGGTGCCGAAGGTGTTCTGGAGCCGGACGCGCACGGCGTCGCCGCCCTGGCTGAGGTGGGTGATCATGCGCAGCGACTGGCCGGACACGGGCGCGTCCGCGTGCCCGTCCTGCGACTGCGCCCACGACGTGAACCAGGCGTGGCCGGCCCCGTCCGCACTGGGCGCCGAGGCGACGACCACCGCGGAAATCGTGACCAGCAAGGCGATTCGGTGGGCTGCTCGCACGGTGCCTCCCGGTCCACAAAGGACTTCGTGGCGACGTCGGCGTCACCACTCCCCCGCCCGATCGTAGGGAGCCGGTCACGAAAGCGGCAAGCAGCTTGTCCGATCTTGTCAGCGACCGGGTCTAGCCCTTGGCCAGCGCCTGGACGCGGCCGATCGGGCCGTTGTAGTAGTTCTGGTCCCCCGGCAGCCCGCCGCCGCGGGCGAACTGCCAGATGCTCTGCTTGTCCCAGCCCGCCGGGAGCTCGCCGATCTGCGGGGCGTAGCGCGCGAGCCACAGCGGGTCGGTGTTCCCGAACCGGCCGGTGTTGCCGGTGCACCGCTTCCACCAGCCCGTGCTCGTGTAGATCAGCGCGCTGCGCTGCACCTTCGCCAGGTACGTGCGCGTGAAGTCCGCGATCCACGCCGTCATGTCGGCCGGGCTCTTGCCGTAGCAGACGTCGCCGTACGGGTTGTATTCGATGTCCAGCGCGCCCGGCAGCGTCGTGCCGTCGGGGCGCCAGCCGCCGCCGTGGGCGATGAAGTACTCGGCCTGTTCGGCGCCGCCCGAGACGTCCGGGCGGGCGAAGTGGTACGCGCCGCGGATCAGGCCGGCGGTGTGCGCGCCGTCGTACTGCCCGCTGAACTGCGGGTTGACGAACCCGGTGCCCTCGGTCGCCTTGACGTAGGCGAACTTCGCGCCGGCGCCGGCCGCGGCGCCCCAGTCGACCGCGCCCTGGTGCCCGCTGACGTCATGGCCGAGCGTCTGGTCGGTCGTCTCGGCGCGGGCGGTGCCCTGGACGCCTTCGTGCACCGCGATCTGCGTGCCGGCGAAGTTCGTTTCGGCGAGCGAATAGTCGGGCGCGGCCTGCGCGGGCGTCGTGACGACCACCGCAGCGAACACGGCCAGCGCGCAGGCTCCCGCGAACCGGGCCCGCCACCGCCGTTCGTCGTGTCCGGCAACGGTTCGGCTCATGGGGGCTCCGATCTCGGTACGGGCACGTTCGCCGCCCATGCTGCCTGTCCCGGTCGCTCCCCGCGAGCGATGTGTCACTCGATGTGGTGATCTATAGCTCCGTGGTGATGATCGCCTCGACCAGCACCTCCCCCGCCGGGGTGAGTGCGACAACGCCGGGCTGCAGCTCGACGAGCCCGCGCGCGGCCAGCGAGCGGAACTTGCCGAGCCACGGCTCCGCGAACAGCGAACGCCCCGGGAAGCGTACCGCGTGCACGGAATCCCGCAGGGGCTGCAACGTCGTCAGCGCCATCTTCACCGCCCGGGCCTCCTGGGCATCGGGGGTGAACCGCGTCGCCGAACCCAGTGGGATTCGGCCGTCCGAAACGGTTTCGGCGTACCGCCGGGAGTCGACGTCGGTGATCGCCTCGGACGCGCGGCAGCTCGAACTGCCGCCCAGGCCGATCGCGACTTCGGGCTCCTGCTTGTCCTGGTCGACCATGATGGCCTTCCACTTCTCGGGCCCGAGGCCGTCGCGTGCGAAGTACATCGTCGGGTGTTCGGTGTAGCCCGCGGCGCGCAGGCCGTCGGTGAGCAGCTCGCGCATCTGGTACTGCTCGCCGAGCGTCGGCCAGCGGTGGCCGTCGCGCACCAGCTTGTCCCGGTACGACGGCAGCTGCCACGCGGCGGGCTTCTCGCCGGTGACGCCCGTGCGCGTGTCGCTATAGGACGCCAGGTGCAGCTTCGTGCACACCACCGCCGTGACCTCGTTCTCCAGCACGACGTCGAGGTCGCGGCGGACGCTGTCCAGGGTCTGGTCGAGCAGGCCGTACATCAGGTCGATGCTGACCCACTCGAAGCCCAGCGACGCCGCGTTGCGCACGAAGTCGACGCACATCTGCGACGTGTGCTCCCGGCCGCACAGCTGAAGGACGTGGTCGTCGAACGATTGGACGCCACTGGAGAGCTTGGTGCAGCCCAGATCCCGGAGCAGCTCGAGCTTCGACGGCGTGAACGTGCTCGGGTCGCCTTCGAACCGGATCGTCGTGCTGTCGGTGAACCCGAAGTGCGAGCGGTAGAAGTCCAGCAGCCGGCGGATCTCCGGCTCGGGCAGCAGCGACGGTGTGCCACCGAAGACGTTGAACTCCCCCACTTCGGCCCCGGCCAGGTGCGGCACGGCGTCGAGCCACAGCCGCGCCTCGGCGATGTTGAGGTCGACCCAGTGCTTCGCCTTCTCGTACTGCACTTCGGGCTTGCCCTTGACGAGCACGACGGGGTACTGGCAGAACCGGCAGCGATAGGCGCAGGTCGGGATGTAGGACCAGAGGTGGATCGGGCCGGACGAAGCCAGCTGCGTGTCGAGGTCGCGCAGGAACTCCGACGGCGAGCCGGGCACGTTGCCCGGGAATACGTGCGCCCCGAACGGGTCCTCCTGCACGAAGTCGAGGAGGTGCCGGTTCGCCGGCGCCTCGAGGACGTCGAGCACCGCGGGCCGCGGCCACGCCGGGTCGAGCGCGTGCAGCGAGCCGATCGCCTCTTCGTAGGCGAGAGTCATCAGAACACCCCTCCGTTGCCGAAGTAGTTGTGGGCCTCTCCGGATTCCCGGTCCTCGCAGTAGTAGTGGACGAACTCCGCGAAGCGCTCCGGCGGGATCTCCGCGAGGCACGGCGGGAGGGGCGGCGGGAAGCCGATGTCCTCGCCGACGTGCCGTCGGAGGCAGGCGAACAGCTCGTCGGCGAACTCGAAGTACAGCCGGTACGACGGCGTCTTGTACGCGTGGATCGGCGTGAAGTCGACGACACGCATCTCGTCGCGGATTTCGGCGATCCGCCGCGCGAGCCGGGAGGCCAGGTCGGCGCCGAAAAACGTGATGACCGCGTCGTCTTCGAGCAGCGTGGGCGTCAACAGCACCGGCAGGATCGTGTTCTTCGGCGTGAAGTCCTTGATCGAGAACTCCCACGCCTGCCGGGCCTCGGCCTCGGTCAGATCCGAAGCGGCAGCGGGCGCCGAAGGCCGGATGTCGCGCATGACGATGATGCCGTCGGAGCCGTAGGCGCGGCCGGCGATGACCTCGTCGATGGCGTGGTCGACGCGGCGCGGGTTGATCTCGACGCGCGAGCGCGGCGCGTACGTGATCGCGTCGCCGCCGCCGGCGACCTTGATCCCGAAGTCCCAGTCGTCGGAGAGGTGGCTGACGAACTTCCCGTCCTGCAGCTGGTAGAAGATTTCGATGCCGCCGGCGCGCTCGTACGCGTCACGCTCGACGGCGAAGCCCTTGCCGTCCGGGAACCCGCCGAACAGCGAGAACGTGACGGCACGGCACCGCAGCGTCCGCTGGATCGCGTCCCACAGCCGGGGACGGCCGGTGAAGTGGCCGGCGTCGTAGTAGTAGTCGCAGACGCCGATCGCGGCTTTGCTCTCCTCCATCGCGGTGAACAGCTCGCTCAGCCAGTGCGGGTCGACGCGGCAGTCGGCGTCGGCCGACACGAGGTAGAACCGCTCCCCCGGGTCGGTGTCCGGCCGGTTCCGGCTGCGCGCCGCGGCGAAGTCCATCCCCGCCCGCCGCGCGCACGAGACGCCCTGCTCGACTTCGGCGATGACGTGCAGCGCGAGGTCCGGGTGCGACGCCGCGAAGGCGCGCGCGACGGCCACGGTGTCGTCGGTCGAGTTGTTGTCGACGAGCACGACTTCGTACCGGCTCTTGTCGAGCGGATCGTCGCCGTCACGCTGCTCGTGCAGCGTCCGCAGGACCTCCGGCAGGTTAGCGGCCTCGTTGAACACCGGCAGCACGACGGAAAGCCGGGTGGCCGCGCCCATCGGCGGTGGGTAGAGCCGGTCGACGAGGTCGTCGACGACCCGCGTGCCGAAGTGCGCCTGTCCGAGTTCGGAGTTCGCCCGCACCACGTCCGCTCGTGTCCCTTCGTCGGTGATCAGCTCGGCGACTTCGCGGGCGAACGCCGCGTCCGGCAGGTCGCGGGCCCGGAGGTCCAGCACGGGCGCCCGGAACCCCTTGCGGCCGTGGACGACGTCGTACAGCTCGTACCCGCTGGTGAGGTACGGCGTCCCGGACGCGATCGCCTCGCTGATCGGGTTGCCGTAGCTCTCGTAGTCGTAGGAGGTCAGGAAGGACACGACCGTCGCGTGCGCGAGCAGGTCCCGCACCGAGTACCGGCCGGGCACGGCCGTGTCGTACGGCGTCAGCCAGCCGCCGAACACCACGCGGTCGCGGACGCCCAGCCGGTCCGCCAGATCCGTGAGGCGCACGTGCTCGGCGGGCGCTTCGCCGACGTCGCCCGCGACGAACAGCCAGGCGTCCGGCAGGAGCGCCAGGAGGTGGAGGTCCCGGTCGACGCGCTTCTGCGGGATGATCCGCGTGATCCGGGCGAGCAGCGGGACGCCGTCGGGAATGCCGTGGTCACGCCGGAAGCCCGCGTTGCGCTCGTCGATCCGCGCCGGCGCGATGGCGAACGCGTTCGGCAGGACGTCGATGTTCCGCAGGCCGGGCACCCACTCCAGGGTTTTGGCCAGCGCCTGGTCGTGGAGCGCGAAGTAGTGGATGTGCGGCGAGTTCCGCGGTGCGGGAACCCCGGGGTAGGGGAAGTGGCCGTACTTGGCGATGCCCGGCTCGCTCTGCCACATGAGGTCGTGGTCGCGCCAGAACACGAA
The DNA here is from genome assembly GCF_036227105.1 of Amycolatopsis sp. NBC_01488. NCBI lineage: Bacteria > Bacillati > Actinomycetota > Actinomycetes > Pseudonocardiales > Pseudonocardiaceae > Amycolatopsis > Amycolatopsis sp. NBC_01488. The sequence goes on from NZ_CP109434.1 coordinate 7,774,032, forward strand.
CCGGCCCAGGCGGTGGCGGCTGCCGTAGCGGTCGATCGCGCGGTAGAGCGCTTCGGTGTAGGCGATGTTCTCGGGCAGGGTGCCGTTCTCGACCATCACCACCGTGACGCCGAGGCGTTCCCACGTCGCCACGATCTTCTCGGCCAGCTCGGAGGCGATCCGGTCGATCTCCGGACGCGGCGTCTCGTCGCCGTGCTGGACGACGTCGTGCAGCACGCGTTCGACGAATTCGCGGTCGTAGCCGCGGATCCCGTCGAGGCCTGCCACGCGGTCGAGCGTGACCCACTCCGGCAGCAGGGTGGCTTCGTCGCGGTAGGGCCGGAAGAACGCGCCCTTGTCGGCCTTGATGTCGTAGCCGAGGTCGAGGTGGACGCGGTGCCCGGCGAACCGGCGCGCCGTCTTGAGGAACTCGACGACGACGCCGGACAGCGCGGTGGCGTCGAAGGACACACCCCAGAGGACTGACATCGATGTCGGACTCCCGCCTCGGCTTCGCCGTCGTTCCCAGCGTAAGCCGCGGCGCGCCGGACGGCCGCGTGAGCGGCGCGGTGGGAGTGGTCGGCGCTGAGCCGATCGGCGGAAGGCCGGGCCTGGCCGTCGTTGCCGACGGACAGGCCCGGCGTCCCGCGCCGGGTCAGGGCGCCCAGGGCTGAGCGACGACCCAGCTGACGTCGTCGTTGTACGACGTCGCGCTGTCGAACGCGTGCGCACCGCTCGTGTCGGCGATGTACACGGTGTTGTTGTAGTGCCGCAGGTACTTCCCGGAGTAGTTGTACGAGCGGAACGACGTGCCCTGCCCGCTCTTCCCGGCGACCGGGCAGAACGTGGCGTCGGCGCGGAAGGCCGCGCTGCCGTCCATCGGCTGGCGGTACACCTGGAAGTTGAAGTGGCGCAGGAAGTCCCCGGGGTAGTTGCGGGATTCGAACGACACGCAGGACGCACTGGCCAGCCCGCGGCGGACGATCCAGGTGGCGTCGTTCTTGTCCAGGGTGGAGCTGACCGGCGAGATCACCGCGTTGTCGTTCTGGTGACGGAGGTAGTCGCTCGTGCAGCACGCGGTGGTCGCGCGCACGGAGATCTCCGAGCCGGGGTTCAGGGTGCCGGTGGCGCCGGTCGGGCCGCCGTAGCCGACCGAGACGACGTTGGCCTGCACCGCGTTGTCCGCCGCGTCGGTCGGCAGCCCGGCCGTCATCACGCCTTCGAAGAACGACCCGATCGAGCCGTTGCTGTTGTCACCGCCGGTGCCCAGGACGATCGCGCCCTCCTGGTGCATCGGCGAGTACCCGGCGCGCGTCGGCTCGGAGCCGGAGTAGGTCGTCCGGAGGCCGCCCGACTGCGCGTTGCCGTCCTTGAGCGCGAAGAAGTTCTGGCCGTTGTTCTTCAGCAGCGCGGTGACGAACGGTGCCGTGACGCCGGTGTTCGCGGAGTTCTGGCTGCCGCCCGCGCCGGACTGGAACAGCCCGTTCTCCAGGTCGGCCTGCACCCAGGGACCGGCGCCGTAGCACGGCTGGAACCAGCACTCGGTGCCGAAGTTGAGGGCGTCCATGTGCCCGTTGCCGGTGTCCTGGTTGTTCGTCTCGGCGTTGCCGTAGTCGAAGCAGCAGGCGCCGTTGACGTGGGTGCCGGAGGTGATCATGTACATGCCCTCGGGCTGGCCGTTCTTCGCGACGCCGGACGTCGAGTTGTCGCGGTAGCCCATCCGGCCGGAGAACGAGGCGCCGTAGACCTGGTGGCCGCCGGCGGTGACCGGCAGGGCGTCCGCGGGGACGCCGGTGTCCTGGCCGCCCGCACCGCCGGGACCTTCGATCGTCAGGTCGTTGTGCCGCGGGGACTGGTCGTAGATCTCGGTGATCAGGCAGGTCGTCCCGGCGCAGAAGGAGTCCTGGGCCGCCGCGTTGGCGTAGCCGCCCGCCGCCAGCAGGCCGATGTTGGTCTTCGCGCCGTCGGATGCGCGCTGGACTTGGTACAGCGGGCCGTTGTAGGTGCCGTAGAGAGCGCGCGTGGTGCTGTGCGCGGCGACGCACGCCGTGCCCGCCGCCCCGTAGATGTCACACGGCAGCGAAGCGGCGGCCGAAGCGGTCGAGGCGGTCATCAAGCTCGCGAGTGCCAGTACCACGGCACCGGCGAGCGAGAGCAAAACCCTCGGCCTACTGTTAGCGCTAACATTCTTGCCGTCTCGACGTTGAGACATAAAGCCTCCATGGCTTGGCCGAATTATGTGAGCGTTACCAGCGAGCACTATCCAGTCCGGTCCCCGGTTCGTCAACGCTCTCATCGGGCGCAAAACGGACGCCCGCTCGACCTAAAACGATTTAGGGAGCCGCGGGCCGACTCGGCGCGGGCGTCCCCGCGGAGTATTGCCAACGTGTGAGTTCGTGATTACAGTCACGTATCACGTCTGATTGAAACGTTCAAACTCGTCGCCCATCCCCGCCTCCAGGGAGCCCGTATGCTGCCCTCCAAGCTTTGGCGCGCGACCACCACGACGCTCGCCGCGATCCTGGTCCTCTCCGCCGCCTCGGTGCCCCCGGCCGGGGCCGCTCCCCCGGTCGACCTGGCCGGCGCGCACTGGATCTGGTACCCGGAAGGCAACGCCCGCGCCGACGCGCCGGCCGCGACCCGGTACTTCCGCACCACCTTCACCGTCCCCGCCGCCGCGGTCAGCGACGCTCGGTTCGTCGTGACCGGCGACGACACCGCCGACGTCTGGCTCAACGGCCGGCCACTGGCCTCCTCCGCGCGCACCACGGACTCGTGGCGGACGGCGCTGGCCGTCGACCTGCGGCCCGCGCTCACCCCCGGCGTCAACACGCTCGCCGTCGCCGTCCGCAACGCCGGCGGCCCGGCGGGCCTGCTGGGGCGGCTGCGGGTGACGACCGCGTCGGGCACCACCGACCTGACCACCGGCGCCGGCTGGAAGAGCGCGACGAGCGCGCCGGACGGCTGGGAACAGCCGGGCTTCGCCGACGGCACCTGGGCGGCGGCGGCCGATCTCGGCACCTATGGCGCCGCGCCGTGGGGCAGCGGCGTCAGCACGCCCGGCGCGTCCGACAAGACGCCGCTCTCCGTCGCGAGCGCCACGGTCGGGCAGCGAACCGACCCGATCGGCGTCGATCAGCCCCGGTTCGGCTGGAAGCTCGCGTCCTCGGCTCCGCAGCAACGGCAGTCGGCGTACGAAATCCTCGTGTCGACCGGCGGCAAGGACGTCTGGGACAGCGGCCGCGTCACCTCCGGGCAGCAGGCGGACGTCGCCTACGGCGGCCCGGCGCTGACCTCGCTGACCGCCTACACGTGGAAGGTCCGCGTCTGGGACGGCCAGGGCCGGATGAGCGGCTGGAGCCCGGTGCAGCGCTTCGAAACGGCGTTGCGCGACCCCGCGTCCGAGTGGACCGGCGCGTTCCTCGGCCGCGCCACCGCGGGCCCGGACCTCGCCGGAGCGAACTGGATCTGGTACCCCGAGGGCGACCCGGCCGGTGGCGTGCCGCCGGCCACCCGGTTCTTCCGCAAGACCGTCGACCTGGCCGCGGCGCCGACGAAGGCCACCCTCGTCGTGACCGGTGACGACACCGCGACGGTGTGGGTCAACGGCACCCAGGTCAGCGACTCCCCGCGGGTCGCCGACTCCTGGAAGACGGCCGCCGTCGTCGACGTGAGCGGCCTGCTCACCGCCGGGACGAACACGATCGCCGTCAGCACGGAGAACACCACGCAGAGCCCGGCCGGGATGATCGCGAAGCTGACCGTCCAAGATGGACCGACGGTCGGCACCGACGGCACGTGGAAGGCCGCCCAGACCGGCCCGTCCGGCTGGCAGCAGCGCGGGTTCGACGACACCGCGTGGCCGGCGGCGAAGGCGGTGGCCGGCTACGGCAGCGGCCCGTGGGGCGCGAACGTCGCCGTCGCCGCACCTTCTCCCCTGCTGCGCAAGAGTTTCACGGTCTCGAAGCCGGTCGCGAGCGCGCGGCTGCTCACCACCGCGCTCGGCCTGCAGGAGACGCACCTCAACGGCGCCAAGGTCGGCGGCGAGGTCCTGGCCCCGGGCTGGACCGACTACACGAAACGCCTGCAGTACCGCGTTTCCGACGTCACCGGCCAGCTCCGGTCCGGCGAGAACGTCCTCGGCGCGATGGTCGGCAACGGCTGGTACTCCGGCAGCATCGGCATCGCCGGGAGCCAGAAGTACGGCACCGAGCCGTGGTACTCGGCGCAGCTGAAGCTGACGTTCACCGACGGCACGTCCACCACGGTCGCGACCGACGGCACCTGGAAGACCGCCGACGGCCCGATCCGCGCCGACGACCTCTACCAGGGCGAGACGTACGACGCGCGGCTCGCGGCGGCGGGCTGGGACCGGCCGGGGTTCGACGACCGCGCCTGGGCGGCACCCCGGGTGAAGACCGGCGCCAAGCCGAACCTGGTGTCCCAGGTGGACAACGGCGTCACGGTGCAGCAGGAGTTCAAGCCGGTCGCGTGGACGCAGCCGAAGCCCGGCGTGTGGGTGGCCGACCTCGGCCAGAACTTCAGCGGCGTCGACCGGCTGTCGGTGACCGGCCCGGCCGGCACCACGGTCACCGTGCGCCACGCCGAGGTGCTCAACCCGGACGGCACGATCTACACGGCGAACCTGCGCGCGGCCCAGGCGACCGACCGGTTCACCCTGGCGGGCACCGGGAGCGCGGAGACGTACGAGCCGCGCTTCACCGTGCACGGCTACCGGTACGTCGAGCTGACCGGCCTGCCGTCCGCTCCGACGGCCGCGACGTTGACCGGGCGGGCGATGTGGACGTCCGGCGCGCAGACGGGGACGTTCACGACGTCGAACGCGCTGGTGAACCAGCTGCAGCACAACATCCTGTGGGGTGAGCGCTCGAACATGCTGTCCGTGCCGAGCGACTGCCCGCAGCGCGACGAGCGGCTCGGCTGGACCGGCGACATCGGCATCTTCTCCGGCACGTCGACGTTCAACCTCGACGTCGCGAACTTCCTCGGCAAGTTCAGCGACGACCTGGTCGACGCGCAGCACGACGACGGATCGTTCACCGACGTCGCGCCGGGTGTGCTGGGCGGTTCGGGCACGGCGGGCTGGGGTGACGCGGGCGTCATCGTGCCCTACACCCTCTGGCAGCGCTACGGCGACACGAGCGTGATCGACGAGCACTTCGCGGCGATGGTCAAGTGGGTCGAGTACCTGCGCTCGACGTCCGGCGCCGACCTGATCCGCGACCATCAGACGTACGGGGACTGGCTCAACGTCAACGACAACACCGCGCAGGACCTGATCTCGACGGCGTTCTTCGCGTGGTCGTCGCGGCTGGTGTCGCGGATGGCCGCGGCCACCGGCCACGCGGCCGAGGCGGCGAAGTACGGGACGCTCGCCGACCAGATCGGGGCGGCGTTCACGAACCGGTTCGTCCAGGCCGACGGCACGGTCGGGTCGAACACGCAGACCGGGTACGTCCTGGCACTGGCGTTCGGGCTGCTGCCGGCTTCGCAGGTACAGCCGGCGGCGGACAAGCTGGCCGCTCGGGTCGCCGCGGCGAACGGGCACCTCAGTGTCGGGTTCCTCGGCGTCGAGAACCTGCTCCCGGTGCTGGCCGCGCACGGCCACGCGGACGTCGCGTACCAGGTGCTGCTGCAGCCGGACTTCCCCGGCTGGGGCTACATGATCGGCCACGGCGCGACCACGATCTGGGAGCGCTGGGACGGGATCAAGCCGGACGGCTCGTTCAACGACCCCGGGATGAACTCGTTCAACCACTACGGCCTCGGCTCGGTGGGCGACTTCCTGTACCGCTCGGTCGGCGGCCTCTCGCCCGCGTCCCCGGGCTACGCGTCGCTGCTGGTGGCGCCGCGGCCGGGCGGCGGGCTGACGTCGGCGAAGTCGGCGTACGAGACGCCGTACGGCGGCGCGGCCAGCGACTGGTCGATCTCGGCCGGGAAGCTGACGCTGAAGGTGACCGTCCCGGCCGGTTCGTCGGCGACGGTCCAGGTGCCGACGTCGCAGCCGGGATCGGTGGTCGCGCCACCGGAAGCGGTGCCGTCGTCGGCGGGGTCGTACTTCGTGCCCGCCGGGTCGTACGTCTTCACGGCTTCGGCGTGAAACCGAGCCGGTACCGCCGCTTCCCCGCGGCGGTACCGGCTCAGTCCACGAGCCTGAACTTCAGGTGGAAGTTGTCCAGGCCGGCCGGGAGCGGGCGGTCCGGGGCCAGTACCGGCCCGGACGCCTGCTCGAAACCGTGCTGCCGCAGCAGGTTGGCGAGCATCGTGCTCGCGCAGAACTGGACGAGGTCGCGGCCGGGGCAGATCGCCGGGCCCGCGCTGAACGGCACGAGAGCGGGGTTTTCCGCCGCGCGGCCGTCGAGCCAGAGGTCCGGGTCGAAGGAGTCCGCATAGGACAGACGCGCGTCGCGGTGGAAGAACGGGGTGAAGACCAGCAGCGTCGTGCCCGCCGGACCCCACTCCGTTTCTTCCGTCGTTTCGCGCAGCAGCATCGGCGTCGTCGGCCAGAGCCGGACGGACTCCAGCACGCACGCCCGCAGGTAGCTCAGCTGGTGCGGCTCGGCGGGGTCCACATCGGACAGTTCGGTGCGGACGCGGTCCAGCGCCGCCGGGTGGGCCGCCAGCAGGGCCAGGGCCCGGAACGTCGCCATGCCCGCGGCGTCGAACGCGAACAGCCAGTGCGCCACCTGGTCGGCCGCGCTGCCGTCGGCACCGGCGTCCGCGATCACCGCCGCCAGGCTGCCCGGCTCGGCCCGGCCGAGGTGCGCGGTGAGCCGGGCGCGGAACTGCTCCCGCAACTGCTTGCGCCGCGGGTGCAGGTACGCCCAGTTCGCGTCGAACCGCAGCCGTTCCAGCAGGTCGGTGAGGGTTTCGTCGTCGCGTGCGCCCGGCCCGAGCACGACCGTCCGGACCACGCGCCACCACGCGACGTCGAAGGCGTCCCAATCGAGCGAGCCGTCGTGCGTGACCTCGCTCAGCAGCACGGCGGCCTCGTCCGCGATCGCCCGCGCGAACGGTGTCGCGAGTTCGTGCAGCGGACGCCCCGGTTCGAGCACGGCCTCGGTGAAGCGGCGACGCGGCGCGCGGTCGGCCGCGTCCGAGATGAGCACGCCGTGCGGCTGGAAGTGGCCCAGCGCGGCTCGTTTCTCCACTGTGGACGGACTGAACGGCGTCGGCGCGCCGGCCAGCAGCGTCCCGACGTCCGCACCGGACAGCACCAGTTCGACCGACCGGCCCGGGACGCGCAGCTTGAGCGGACGCCCGTCGTGCTTCGCCCGCAGCCGCGCCAGCAGGTGCACGGCCAGCCGGTCGGCCCCCAGCTTCGCGGCCACGGCCATCGCCGCGGGACGCCGTTTGATCACCCCGCCGGCCAGCGTGGGCACCGCCACCTCCAGCGCGACTCGGACCGTCTCGGCCACCGATGCGGTCGCCGGGCGCGTGAGCTTTCCCTGGGTCGACGTCATGGACGTGCGGCTACCCGGGACCGCCGGACCGGAAACGCGATCAGTGCCGCAGCGCGAGGTTCAGCATGTCCCCGGCGTGGTCCAGGCAGTCGAGGCAGATCACCGCGTCCCGCTGGGCGCAGGTGACGCGCAGCAGCGGGCGGCGCAGGCCGAGGAACGTCCGGCGCTCGCGGCGGCCGCAGAACTCGCAGACCGCGGCCAGCGGCGACGTGACCGCCGCCAGTACGTCCCCGCTCGGCGTCTCGCGATCGGCGCCGTCCCGCGCCACCCGCAGGCCGGTCCGCACGCAGTCCACGCAGATCGGCCCGGCCTTGCCGGGGACCCGCGGGCCCCGCACCGTTCCGCAGAACCGGCAGGGCCGCCCGGCCCCGTTCGCCGCCGTCACACCGCCTCCAACCCGGTTTCGCCGCACGCACCCCCGGGAACCCCGGACGCGACGCCACCACCCGGTCACGCTACCCGCATCCGGCCGGGCGGGGGCAACGGCGGAACCCGGCTCACGCTCGGCCGGGGGCCGCGGGCACGGACCTCCCGCCCGGGCGGCACGGCACGAGCGGGCAGGAGGGAACGTTGTCGTCGTTGACGGTGCTGTTCGGCGTGGCCGGGCTGCTGGCCCTGGCCGCCGCGATCGTGCCGAAGCTCGTCGCCGACCGGCCGTTCTCGGTGCCGCTGGCGATGCTGATGGCCGGGATCGTGCTGGGCCTGCTGCCACTGCCCGCGCCCTACGGCAACGGCTGGAGCGACCCCGCCGCCCACCTGCACGGCGTCGAGTCCTTTACCCAGCTGGGTATTCTCGTCGCGCTCGCCGGAGCGGGCCTGTCCGTCGACCGGCCGTTCGGCCTGAAGCGCTGGGGCTCGACGTGGCGGCTGCTCGCGGTGACCATGCCGCTGTCGATCCTGGCGATCGCCGCGCTCGGGTACTGGTGGCTCGCGCTGGCGCCGGGCGTCGCCTTGCTGCTGGCCGCGGCCCTGGCGCCGACCGACCCGGTGCTCGCGGGCGACATCGGCGTGCCGCACCCCGACGTCGAACCGGAACTCGCTCGCGACAACGAAATCCGCTTCACGCTGACCACCGAGGCGGGCTTCAACGACGGCCTGGCCATGCCGTTCGTCCTGCTCGGCCTGGCGATGGCGGGCAGCAGGCCGAACCTGGACCTCTCGTGGGTGCTCGTCGAGCTGCTGCTGCCCATCGCGACCGGCGTCGTGCTCGGCCTGGTCGCCGGGCGCGGGCTCGGCTGGGCGATCTTCCACACGTCGTCGGACCGGCTGCGGCTCGCCGAGTACGGCGACGGGCTGGTCCTGCTGGCGCTCGCCTTCCTGCCGTACGCACTGGCGGAACTGGCCCACGGCAACGGGTTCGTCGCGGTGTTCACCGCCGCGGTCGTGGTGCGCAAGCAGGAGCGGGAGCACGACTACCACGGCGTCCTGCACGCCTTCGGCCACCAGCTGGAACGCCTGTTCGTGCCGCTCGCCCTGCTCGGGCTGGGCCTCGCCATCGGCGACGGGCTGCTGCGCGGCCTCCGCCCCCTGGAGGTGGTGATCGCGGTGGTCGCGGTGCTGGTGGTGCGGCCCGTGGTCGGGTGGGTTTCGCTGCTCGGGTCGTCGGCCGGGCGCCCGGCGAGGCTGGCGATCGCGTTCTTCGGCGTCCGCGGTATCGGCACGCTCTACTACCTCGCGTACGCGCTCGACCGGCTGCCGATGGCGCGGCAGGACGCGCTGTGGCGGGTCGGCGCCCTCGCCGTCGCCGTGTCGGTGCTGGTCCACGGCATTCTCGCGGAGCCAGCCATCCAGCGGATCGAACGGATGGGCGGCCACCTGCCGGCGCGCTGAGCCCGGTTGGCGACGGTGTCCGCGGGGTACCCGGCCCGGCGTGCGGATGACATCCGAGGTGCTGCCGTGGTGGCTCGGCCTGACCGGCCTGTGGGTCTTGACGCTGTCGACCCCCTCGCTGCCGGAGATCGTGGCCGCGGCCGTCGCCGCCGTGCCGTGCGCGTTCGCGGCCCGTGCCGCGCACCGGGCCGTCGGCGGCGCGTGGCGGCCGCGGGCGCGCTGGGTCCGGTGGCTGTTCGCCGTGCCCTGGACCGCGGTCCGCGAGACCGGCCGGGCCCTGGTCGAGGTCGTGCGGCACCCGCGCGCGGGCCGATTCGACTCGCTGGACGTACCCGACGAACCGGACGCCGTCCACGCGGCCCGGGCGGCCTGCGCGGCCGTCGTGGTGAGCAGCACGCCCGGGACGATGGTGGTCGCCACTCCCCCGGGTGACCACGCACTCGTCGTCCACCGGCTGCTCGAGGGCGACTCGCGCCTGCTGGACGAGGTGCGCCGGTGACCGGCTGGCTGATCGCCGCCGTGCTGCTCATGGCGGGCGGCCTCGGCCCCGCGCTGTGGCTGGCCGCGCGCGGGGACGCCATCGGCCGGCTCGCCGGGCTGCAGCTCGCCGGCCCGGTCACCGTGCTCACGCTGCTCCTGCTCGTGCAGGCCTACGGCCCGTCGAGCGCGGTGCTCCTGCCGCTGGCGCTGACCGTGCTGGCCTTCGCCGGCACGCTCGTGTTCATCCGGCTGCTGGGGACGACCGAATGACCGTCTTCGCGCAGGTCCTGGTCTTCGCCGGAATCGCCGTCGTCGTGGTGTCGGCGCTGACGATGCTGCGGGCGCGCACCCTGCTCAACCGGCTGCACCTGCTCGCCCCGGTGACCACGCTGGGCGCGCCGCTCGTCGGGCTCGGGCTGGCGCTGGCGAACGGCTGGAACCTCGGCTCCGGGGCCATCCTGCTCACCGTCGCGCTGCTCGCGGTGACCGGCCCCGTGCTGCAGTCCGCCGCCGGGCGCATCGAGGCGCAGCGGCGGGGCGCGATCGACGAGGACCTGCCGTCGTGACGACCGTCGTGCTGCTCGTCGCCCTCGCGTTCGTCGCCGTCGCGGGGTTCGCGGTGGTGGCCACCCCGGACCCGCGGCGGCAGGCGATCACGCTGTCGCTGTTCAGCCTCTGCCTCGCGCTGCTGTTCGTCGCGCTCCAGGCGCCGGACGTCGCGCTCTCGGAACTGGCCGTCGGCTCCGCCCTGGTGCCGCTCCTGGTGCTGCTCACGATCCGGAAGGTCGGCGGGCGATGACGCTGCGGGCCCGGACGTGGCTGTGCGCGGCCGGCGCGCTCGGCGTGGCGGTGCTGCTGGTGACGGCGTTCCTGCGGATGCCGCAGTTCGGCGGCGCCCTGCACGTCTACCGCGACCTCGCGCTGCCGGCCGCGCTCGCGCACGCGACGCCGAACGTGGTGTCCTCGGTCAACTTCGACCTGCGTGCCCTCGACACCCTGGGCGAGGAGACGATCGTCGCCGCGGCGGTCGTCGGCACGCTTTCGTTGCTGCAACCGTCCAAAGCGGAACGAGAGCGGATCGAGGTCGAGCGCGGGTACGTCATGCCCGTGGTCAAGCTCGCCGGCTACCTGATGCTCCCGGTGACCCTGCTGCTCGGCATCGACGTCGTGGCGCACGGCCACCTCACCCCGGGCGGCGGCTTCCAGGGTGGTGTCGTCCTGGCGACCGGGTGGCACCTGCTCTACATCTCCGGCAGCTACCCGGCGCTGGAGCGGCTGCGCCCGATCGACTGGTGCGAGTACGCCGAAGCGGCGGGAACCGGCCTCTACGTCGTCACCGGGCTCGCCGGCCTGGTCGCCGGCGGCGCGTTCCTGGCCAACGTGCTGCCGAAGGGCCAGTTCGGCTCGCTGCTGTCGGCCGGGACCGTGCCGGTGCTGAGCGTGCTCGTCGGGATCGAGGTCGCCGCCGGGCTCGTCGTGCTGCTGGCCCAGTTCCTCGGCCAGGGCCTGATCCGGGAGGAGCAGTCGTGACCGGCCTGGCCTGCTACTGCGTCGCGGGGTGGCTGCTGCTGGTCGGCGCGGTCGGGATCGTGCGCAGCCGGCACCTCGTCCACACCGTCGTCTCGCTCTCGGTGGCACAGGCCGGGACGTACGTGCTGCTGCTCGGCATCGGCTACCAGGACCAGGCCGGCGCCCCGATCGTCGTGCAGGACCAGCGCCAGCCCGTGGTCGACCCGATGGTGCAGGCGATGACGCTGACCGACATCGTCGTGTCGGCGACGATCACCGCGCTGCTGCTCGGGCTCACCATCCAGATCTCGCAGCGCCACGGGACGGTCGATCCCGACGAGCTGCGCGCGCTGCGCGGCTGAGGCGATGAACGCGCTCCCGTCCCTCATCGTGGCCGTGCCGCTGCTGGCCGCGTGCGTGCTGCTCGGCCTCGGCGTGAAGCTGCCGCGGGTGGTGGCCGACGGCGTCGCGACCGCCGCGGCGCTGGCCGTCACGGTCCTGACCGCGGTGCTGCTCGTGGCCGTCCGGCACGGCCGGGTCGTCAGCTGGCTCGGCGGGCACCGGCCCGAAGGCACGCGCTCGGTCGGGATCGTCCTGGCCGCTGACGGCCTCAACACGACGCTCGCGCTGGTGGCGTCGTTCCTGACGACGTGCGCGCTGGTCTACAGCTGGCGCTACTTCGAGGCGGTCGAATCCCGCTACCACGCGATGATGCTGCTGTTCCTCACCGGCATGCTCGGCTTCCTGCTCACCGGCGACCTGTTCACCCTGTTCGTCTTCTTCGAGCTGATGAGCGGCGTCGCGTACGCGCTCACCGGGTACCGGGTCGAGGAAGCCGACTCCGTCCAGGGAGCGCTGAACTTCGGCATCGTGAACTCCCTCGGCGCGTACTTCACGCTGCTGGGCATCGGCCTGCTCTACGCGCGCGGCGGCCAGCTCGGGCTCGCGCAGCTCGGCGTCGCGCTCGACGGAAAGCCGGCCGACGCGCTGGTGCTCGCCGCGTTCGTGCTCGTCTGCACCGGCCTGCTGGTCAAGGCGGCCGCGGTGCCGTTCCACTTCTGGCTCGCCGACGCGCACGCGGTGGCGCCGACGCCGGTGTGCGTGCTCTTCTCGGGCGTCATGGTGGAGCTGGGCGTATACGGCGTGCTGCGGGTCCGGCGCACGGTGTTCGGCGGCGTGCTCGACGACGGCGCGTTCGCCCGCGTGCTGCTGGTGCTCGGGCTAGCCAGTGCGCTGCTCGGTGCCGTCCTCTCCTTCAACCAGCGGCACCTGAAACGCCTGCTGGCCTACTCCACGATCGCGCACACCGGGCTGTTCCTGTGCGGCCTGGCCGCCGCCGACGGCGAGGCGAGCGCGGGCTTCGTGCTGGCGGTGGCCGGGCACGCGGGCGCCAAGGCGGCGCTGTTCCTGCTCGTCGGGGTGCTGAAGGACCGCTACGGCAGCGTCGACGAGGACGAGCTGTTCGGCAAGTGCGGCCATTCCCGCCTGGAGGGCGGGCTGTTCCTCCTGGCGGCGCTGGTGCTGGCCGGGCTGCCGCCGTTCGGCGTCGCGTTCGGCACGGACGTCACCGACCACGCGCTCGAGGGAACGGGGCACGGCTGGCTGCTGCCGGTTTCCGTGCTGGTCACCGCCGTGACGGCGGCCGCGGTCCTGCGCGCGGGCCTGGGTGTCTACTTCGGACGGGGCCGGCCACCCCGCCGCGACGACGGCGACCGGACCGCCGGGACGGACGAGGAACCCGAGACGGGCAACCGCATCGAGCGCACCCCGGCGACGATGACCGCCGCGATCGTCGCGGTGCTGGCCGCGGCGCTCGCGGCCCCGTGGCTGGGGAAAGCCGCCGTCACGGCCGGGCGGCAGGAGGCGGACCGCGGCGGCTACCTGCACGACGTCCTGCCCGCGGCCGGGGCTTCCGGGCACCTGCCGCCGGTGACGGCGGAGTGGACGTCGGCCGGCGTGCTGACCGGCGGGATCACGGTGCTGCTGGCGCTCGGCATCGCCGCGGCGGCGCTCTGGCCCCACCGGCTGCCGTCCTGGCCGCGGCCGGTCCGGGTCGCGCTGGACGTCCTGCACCGCGGCCATTCGGGCCACGTCGGGGACTACGTCGCGTGGCTCCTGGTCGGCGTGACGGCCCTCACGGCGCTCGTCTGGTTGTGATGTGTACGCGCTCGGTAAGTGGGTATCCGAACGTCAAGGCCCTTTTGGCGACTGGCCGATCCGGAAATGTCGCCGCGACGGAAGGTGCACTTCATGAACGACAAGATCGAGAACAAGGGCGAAGAGCTCAAGGGCCGGGCGAAGGAAGCCGTCGGCGACGCCACGGGCAACGAGCAGTGGCAGGCCGAGGGCAAGTCCGACCAGGCCAAGGGCTCGCTGAAGCAGGCGGGCGAGAAGGTCAAGGACGCCGTCAAGGGCGTCACGAACAAGGACTGACCTGCCCGGCGACCGCCGCACTCCGGACTTCCGGGGTGCGGCGGTTCCGTGTCTTCGGCGCCGCTCGAGCCGCGCCCGCTGCGGGATCACCAGGTCCTTCGGGTCCCTTGTGGACTCCGGCCCTCTCGGCACAGTAGCGACCACCCACGGTTCAGCGGCCTACTCGCTCATGCGGCGGGTTCCGTCGCCCAGCGGTTCCGTCCGGCCCGCCGCGTCGAGGCGTTCCAGGAGCGGGACCATCACCCGGCGGGTGCTGTCCAACGCGCGCCGCGCCTCCGAGACCGTGAACGGCTGAGGCAGCCCGCGCAGCTCGGCCGCCGCCCGCTCCTCGGCGTCCGGCCCGAGCACGACGCCCTCCGCGACCGCCGTCAGCCTGCCGAGACGCACGGCCGCCGCCAGCTCGCGGCGGCCCAGGCCCAGCGCGCGCAGCTCGTCCGCCTCCGGGGCGCGGAACGGGTGCTCGGCGAGCCGCTTCGCCACCGTCTCCAGCGCCTTCTCGACGGCCGGGGCGAGACCCGCGCCGGGCCGCCGGACGAGGCCGCCCGCGACCTCGAACCCCGTTCCCGCCAGCAGCGGGGCGACCAGCTCCGGCGCGGGCAGGCCGAGCCGCTGCCGCAGCGCCTCCACCGGCACGCCCGCCGCGGTGGCATCCCACCCCCGCACGATGGCCGCGGCCTCGGCGCGCAGCCCGGCGAACCGTGCCGGGTCGGCACGCCACTCGCCGACCTCGTCGCCCGGCACGGGCAGGCCCATCGCCGCGAAGTCCGCGGAACGGACAAAACCGTTGCGACGCAGGTAGGTCCGGGCGAGATCCGGGTCGGCCAGCTCGGCACCCCGCGCCCGCGCCGCACCCCGGCGGGCCAAGGACGGCGGCCGGACGTCGAGGACGTCGAACCCGGCGGCGATCCGGTGCTCGCCGGTGTCGCGCACCAGCCCGCGATCGCCCACGCGCAGGGGCAGCGCGACGCCCGTGGTGAGCCGCGCGGTGTCCGTCCCAAGTGGACGGATCCGCACCGGCAGCGCCGCGGTCCCCAGGTGCAGCACCAGGTTCCGGTGCAGGTCGGCGGCGGCCGCGCCGCGCAGCCGGACGTCGAACTCGGCCGTCGCGTGCCAGCGGCCCGGCGTGAGCAGGACGGCACCGCGCCGCACGTCGGTCCGCGCGGTGCCACGCAGGTTCACCGCCACCCGGGCCACCGCCGCCACCCGGTCGTGCGGTTCGCCGAGCGCCTGCAGGCCCCGGACCTTCACCCGCGATCCGCCCAGCAGCAGCTCGTCGCCGACGGCGATCGTCCCCGCCGCGAGGGTGCCGGTGACGACCGTGCCCGCGCCCGAGACGGTGAACGCCCGGTCGATCCACAGCCGGACGTCGGCGCCCGGATCGGGCGTCGGCAACCCGCCGGCCAGCTCCGTGATCGCCGCCCGCAGCTCGTCGAAGCCCGCGCCCGTGGTCCCGCTGACCGCGACGAACGGCACCGCGCCCAGCGACGTCCGGGCGAACTCGGCCAGGGCGGCCTCGGTCGCGGCCGCCGGATCGGCCCGGTCGGCCTTGGTGACCACGAGCAGACCGCGCCGGACGCCGAACGCGGCGAGCGCGGCGAGGTGCTCGGCCGACTGCGGCATCCAGCCCTCGTCGGCCGCGACCACGAACAGCACCGCCGGCGCGGGCCCGGCACCCGCGAGCATGTTGGGCACGAACCGTTCGTGGCCCGGCACGTCCACGAAGGCGACGTCCTCGGCGCCGATCCGCGTCCACGCGAACCCGAGGTCGATCGTGAGCCCGCGGCGGCGTTCCTCGGCCCAGCGGTCCGGCTCCATCCCGGTCAGCCGCCGGACCAGGGTGGACTTCCCGTGGTCGACGTGCCCGGCGGTGACGATCACCCGCATCGGCGGACCGCTTCCAGGAGCTTCGCGTCCTCTTCCGGCCGCACGGTCCGCAGGTCGAGCAGGCACCGGTCCCGCTCGACCCGGCCGACGACCGCGGGCTCGCCCGTCCGCAGCGCGCCGGCGTACCGGGCGGGCAGGCTCACCGCGACGCTGGGGAGTTCGACGCCGGGCGCTCCCCCGCCGCCGACGGCCGCAACGGACGAGACGGCACGGGCGTCCACGCCGTCCAAGGCCCCGACCAGGGCTTCGGCTCGCTGCCGGAGGCTCTCGACGGGCTCGTCGAGGGCCTGCCGCACCGGCGGTCGCGGCCCGCGCAGCGTCGCTTCGAGCGCGGCGAGCGTGAGCTTGTCGACGCGCAGGGCCCGCGCGGCGGGGTGGCGCCGCAGCCGTCCGACGACGTCCGCGTCCCCGAACAGCAGGCCGGCCTGCGGACCGCCGAGCAGCTTGTCCCCGCTGGCCGTGACGACCGTGGCGCCCGCCCGCAGCGCGCTCGCGGCGTCCGGCTCGTCCGGCAGGAGCGGGTGCGGCGCCAGCAGGCCGGACCCGATGTCGGCGACCACGGGCACGCCGAGCCCGGCCAGTTCGCCGAGGGGCACTTCGGACGTGAAACCGGTGACGCGGTAGTTCGACGGGTGGACCTTGAGCACGAACCCGGTGTCCGCGCCGAGAGCGTCGGCGTAGTCGCGGACCGAGGTCCGGTTGGTCGTGCCGACTTCGCGCAGCCGGGCGCCGGTCGACGCGAGCAGGTCGGGGATGCGGAAGCCGTCGCCGATCTCGACCAGCTCGCCCCGGCTGACGACGATCTCGCGACCCGGCGCCAAGGCGAGCGCGCAGAGCAGCAGGGCGGCCGCGTTGTTGTTGACGACGTGCACCGCCCCGGCGTCCGGCACGGCGGCGGCGAGCGCCGCCAGGGCACCCCGCCCGCGACGGGCCCGCTCGCCGGTCGCGAGGTCGAACTCGACGTCGGTGGCGCCGCCCGCCGCGACCAGGGCGTCGAGCGCGGCCGCCGACAGCGGGGCGCGCCCGAGGTTCGTGTGCACGACGACGCCGGTCGCGTTGACCACCGGCCGCAGCGACGCCGCGCTCGCCGGGAGCCGCGCGAGCACGACGTCCACGACGTCACCCGGCTCGACTTCCCCGGCTCGCGCGGCCCGCTGGACCTCGGTGACCACGGACTTGACCAGGTCGCGCCCGAGCGTCCCGGCCGCCTTCGCGACGCGGGGCTCGGCCAGGACCGCGTCGGTCCGCGGGATCGCGCGGCGGGGGTCAGACATGGCGGAGGCGGACGGGAATCGAACCCGCCAGCGGCAGGACCTGCCGCTCAACGGTTTTGAAGACCGTGCCGGTCACCAGGCCGGATACGCCTCCCTGCACCATGCGGTCATCCTGCCAAGGTTGCGGCGAACGGGCACGATGAACCCGTGGCTTTCCGACTGACGCAGTACGCGCACGGCGGCGGCTGTGCGTGCAAGATCCCGCCCGGCGAGCTGGAGGAGGCCGTCCGCGGCCTCACCGGCAGCTCCCCCGCCGACCCCGTCGGCGAGCTGCTCGTCGGCCTCGACACCGGCGACGACGCGGCCGCGGTCCGGATCTCCGGGTCGACCGCGCTCATCGCGACCACCGACTTCTTCACCCCGGTCGTCGACGACGCCTACGACTGGGGCCGGATCGCCGCGGCCAACGCGCTGTCCGACGTCTACGCCATGGGCGGCACGCCGGTGGTGGCGGTCAACCTGCTCGGCTGGCCGCGGGAGAAGCTGCCCTTCGAGCTGGCCGGCGAGGTGCTGCGCGGCGGCCTCGACGTCTGCGGCAAGGCGGGCTGCCACCTGGCCGGCGGGCACAGCATCGACGACCCGGAGCCGAAGTACGGCCTCGCCGTCACCGGCATCGCGGATCCTTCGCGGCTGCTGCGCAACGACGCCGGCCGCGCGGGCGTGCCGCTGACGCTCACGAAACCGCTCGGGATCGGCGTGCTCAACTCGCGGCACAAGGCCACCGGCGAACGGTTCGCGCAGGCGATCGACGTCATGACGACGTTGAACGACGCCGCCGCGCGGGCCGCGCTCGCCGCCGGAGCCGTCTGCGCCACCGACGTCACCGGCTTCGGCCTGCTCGGCCACCTGCACAAGCTGGCCAGGGCCAGCGGCGTCACCGCCCGCCTCGACCCGGCGGCGGTCCCCTACCTGGACGGGGCGCGCGAAGCCCTGCGCGACGGGTACGTCAGCGGCGGCACGCGCCGCAACCTCGACTGGGTGCGCCCGCACGCGGACCTGTCCCGGATCTCGTCCGACGAAGCCCTGCTGCTGGCCGACGCGCAGACGTCCGGCGGGCTGCTGGTGGCCGGAGAGCTGCCGGGGCACCCGGTGATCGGGGAGCTGGTGCCGCGCGGGGACCACACGATCGTCGCCGGCTGAGTTTCGCGGCCGCCGCCCTAAGCGAGCCGCTCGACGGCGTCGCGCGCTTCCTTCAAGTCGGCGCCCGTGCGCTCGCGGTAGGTCTTGATCGCCTGGATCTTCTTGCCTTCGCGCAGCAGCGCGGTGACCTCGGCGAGCCCCGGCTCCTCGACGGTCACGCCGAGCTGCGCGACGATCGCGTCCAGCTTCCGTTCCATCCGCTCGAGCCGGCGGCTGAGCCTGCGTTCGGTGGCCGACGAGCCCAGGCCGACGACCACGACGAGCAGGACGATCCCGAGCAGCAGCATCCCGTAGTCCATGGCCGGTGATGCTACGTCGCGGAAACTGTCGGTGCCCGCGGTTAAGGTGACGGCATGACGACACTGACCGACCGACCGAACACCGCCCTGCTCGTCGTCGACGTGCAGAACGGCGTCATGCAGGGCGCTCACGACCGTTCGGCCGTCCTCGCGAACATCACCGCCCTGGTCGAAAAGGCGCGCGCGAACGGGGTCGAGGTGGTGTGGGTGCAGCACACCAGCGACGAGCTGCCCCGCGGGAGCGAGGTGTGGGAGTACGTCCCGGAGCTGGTCCGGCGCGAGCCGGAACCCTTGGTGCACAAGGCTTACGGCGACTCGTTCGAGGACACGGACCTCGAAGCGCTGCTGGCCGAGCGCGGCATCGGCCGGCTGGTGGTGGCGGGCGCCCAGACGGACGCGTGCATCAGGTCCACGCTGCACGGCGCGATCACCCGCGGCTACGACGCGACACTGGTGTCGGACGCGCACACGACCGAGGACTTGTCCGCGTACGGGGCCCCGGGGCCCGGGGAGGTCATCGCGCACACGAACCTGTACTGGCAGTACCACACCGCGCCGGGCCGCACGGCGGAAACGGTGAAGACGGCGGAGGTGGAGTTCGGGGTGAAGGCTCAGGCCTGAGCGAGTCCGGCCGGTGTGGAACTCGCCGTCGGCGGTGACCAGGCGCGGTCTTCGCGGCAGCTCCATCGCCGAGAGGGGACGCACGCGGCCGAGGAGGTTGCCTACCGGGCCACGCCCAGCATTCCGTGCCATCACGGCTTCCGGCGGCGGTAGCGCGGAATCGCCAACTCGTGGCGGTCGGTGGCCGGCCGGCGCCGCGGACCAGGCGAGGCGGCGGCCACTCGGCGGCGGTGGGTGCCCGGCCGGCGCCGCGGACCAGGCGAGGCGGCGGCCACTCGGCGGCGGTGGGTGCCCGGCCGGCGCCGCGGACCAGGCGAGGCGGCGGCCACTCGGCGGCGGTGGGTGCCCGGCCGGCGCCGCGGACCAGGCGAGGCGGCGGCCACTCGGCGGCGGTGGGTGCCCGGCCGGCGCCGCGGACCAGGCGAGGCGGCGGCCACTCGGCGGCGGTGGGTGCCCGGCCGGCGCCGCGGACCAGGCGAGGCGGCGGCCACTCGGCGGCGGTGGGTGCCCGGCCGGCGCCGCGGACCAGGCGAGGCGGCGGCCACTCGGCGGCGGTGGGTGCCCGGCCGGCGCCGCGGACCAGGCGAGGCGGCGGCCACTCGGCGGCCGCGCGAAGCCCCGACTCGCCGCCACGGTCCGGCATCGCCCACCCGCGGCCGCCGCGCTCGTCAAGGTTCTCCGAGCCGATCTTCACGCCCCGCGCAGGTGGTCGCGCAGGGCCCGGGCCACCCGGGCCATCAGCACGTCCGCCTCGGGCTGCAGGACCGCCGGGACCCTGGACTCCGTCAGCGCCACCACGCCGAACACCCGGCCGTCCGCGTGCTCGACGACCCCCGCCTCGTGCCGCAGGTTCAGCAGCGTTCCCGTCTTCGACGACCACCGCGCCGCGTCCGATGCGAAGTCGGGCGTCAGGCGGTGGCGGATCACGTTGTGCGCCATCAGCTCCCGCACGCCCGCCGCCACCGTCGGGTCGATGGGCGACGGCGTCCACAGTGCCTGCAGCAGCTCGAGCACGGCCCGCGCCGATGCCGCGTTCGCGCGCGTGACGTCGAGCTGGGGCAGGCGATGTCCCCGGCCGGCCGTGCCCGCGCCGATCGCCAGCGCGTGCGCCAGGTCGGCCTCGCCCGCGTCGAAGCGCTCGGCCGGCGTGTCGACGAGGTCCGCCATCAGGTGCCGCACGGCGATTCCGCGCAGGCCCCAGCCGGCCAGCGTGCGCATGACGACGTCCGGTCGGGTCAGGCCGAACAGGACGTCGGCCGCCACGCCGTCGCTCAGCGCCGTGCTCAGGTACAGCAGGTCGTCGACGGCGACCCGGGCCGGGTGGCGGAACCGCGTCAACCCGATCGGCCCGGGGGTGGTGACGCCGCCGGGCGCGACCTCCAGTTGCGTCGCGCCGTCCAGTTCGCCAAGGCGGATGCGCTCCAGGGTCGCCGCCGCCAGGGGGACCTTGACCAGTGACGCGATCGGGTACACCCGGTCCGGGTCGATCCCCAGCTCGTGCCCGGACCGCAGGTCGCGGACCAGGAACGAGCCGCGCAGCCCGCCTTCGTCCAGCTCGGCCCGCAGCCGCCGGACCAGCGCCTCCGCCGTCACGCCTCGACCCCCAGGCAACGCCCTACCGCGGCCGGCCATCCGCGCAAGCGGTCGGCGTCCGCACCCAGCGCGGCGGCGACGCCGAAGCCACGCGCCAACGAGACTTCGCCGACCGGCCGCCAGTGCAGGCCCAGCTCGCCGGCCTGCGCGGCCGAGCACAGCAGGAGGTCCGCCGACCCGAACACCGCCGCGGCCGCCGCGGTCAGCGAGCCGGCCACCTCGACCTGGGCGGGCAGCAGGCCCACGGCGTCGCGCACCCGCAGCAGCCGGTCGCGGACGTGCGGGACGTCGTCCTCGGGCTGGATCCGGACGTGCCGGCGCGGGCCGCCGGACCGGCCGGTCCGCAACGTCTCCAGGTGCACGACCCGTGCTTGCGGGGCCACCACTGCGGCCAGCCCCAGCGGCACGGACCACACCCCTTCGTCGGCCGGGACCGCGACGAGCGCCGCCCGCACCTCCTGCGTGCGGACGAGCTCGGCCCGCTCCCCCGGCGGCGCGACGCGGAACTCGAGGTGCACCTCCTGCGCGCGGGCCTCGGCGGCCAGCTCGGCCAGCTCGCGCACGCCGCAGGTGTCCGGGACGGCCACGCGCAGCGGCCGCAGCCGCGCCTGCCGCGCGTCGTGGTCCAGCGCGTCGGCCAGCTGCACCAGCCGCTTCGCCGAGGGGAGCACGTCGCGCCCGAACGGCGTGAGCTGCGCCCGGCGGGTCGAGCGGTCGAAGAGCCGTTCGCCGAAGTGCCGCTCCAGCGCCGCGATGCGCCGGCTCGCGACCGGCTGCGGGATGCGCGCGACCGCCGCGCCCGCCGTGAAGCTCCCCGCCT
The DNA here is from genome assembly GCF_036227105.1 of Amycolatopsis sp. NBC_01488. Taxonomy (NCBI): domain Bacteria; kingdom Bacillati; phylum Actinomycetota; class Actinomycetes; order Pseudonocardiales; family Pseudonocardiaceae; genus Amycolatopsis; species Amycolatopsis sp. NBC_01488. The sequence goes on from NZ_CP109434.1 coordinate 7,795,378, forward strand.
CGCTCACGCTCACGAACGCCCTGCAGCCGCCGACCAGGTCCACGACCCCACTCTATGCGATTCCGGCATCGAACCGCGCACTTCCGTCTTGGACAGCATGAGCGAACGCGGTGAGACTGCGAAGGTCGATCAAGATCGGAAAGGGGTCCTGTGCCGTTTACTTCCGTCCGGCGGGCCGTGCTCGTCGCGCTGGCCCTCGGGTCGCTCACCGCCTGCACCGCCGAAGCCCCGGCGCCGGCCGCACCAGCGCCGTCGACCACGGCCGTCGCCTCGCCAGTGGACTTCGCGCCCCTGGAGCGTGAGTTCGACGCCCGGCTCGGCGTGTACGCGGTGGACACCGGTTCCGGTCGCGAGCTCGCCCACCGCGCCGACGAACGCTTCGGCTACGCCTCGACGCACAAGGTGTTCTCCTCCGGCGCCGTTCTGCAGCGCACGAGCCTCGACGACCTGGCGAAGGTGCTGAAGTACACCCGGGCCGACCTGCAGCCGAACTCGCCGGTCACCGAAAAGCACGTCACCACCGGCATTCCCCTGCGTGACGCGATGGACGCGGCCCTGCGCTACAGCGACAACACCGCCGCGAACCTGCTGTTCCGGGAACTCGGCGGCCCGCAGGGGCTCACCGCCGCGCTGCGCGGGATCGGTGACACGACCACCCACGTCGACCGGGTGGAACCCGGCCTCAACGACCTCGCGCCGGGCGACGTCCGCGACACCAGCACGCCGCGCGCGATGGCCCTCAGCCTCCGCGCGTTCACCCTCGGCACGGCGCTGCCGCCGGAGAAGCGGACCGTCCTCACCGACATGATGCGCGCCAACACCACCGGCGCGGCCCTGATCCGGGCGGGCGCGCCCGCGGGCTGGGCCGTCGCGGACAAGACCGGCACCGGCGACTACGCGACCCGCAACGACATCGCCGTCGTCTGGCCGCCGGCGCGCGCGCCGATCGTGCTGGTGGTCATGTCCGACAAGAAGGCGAAGGACGCTACGCCCGACGACCGGCTGATCGCGCAGGCGGCGAAGCTCGTCCTCAGCGGTCTTCGGTGAGGACGCGCGCCCGCAGGTCGACGCCGTGGGTGCCGACGACCTCGGCCCGCACGAGCGAACCCGGTTCCGGCGTCGCCCCGGCGAACGTCACGTGCCCGTCGACCTCGGGACCCTGGTGGGCGGCCCAGCCGTGGCCGCCGGTCCCGACGAGCACTTCGACGACCGCACCGAGCCGTTCCTCGGCGCGACGGGAGACCACGTCGTCGGCGAGGAGCGACAACTCCTCGACGCGCTGGGCGAGCACCGGGGCCGGAACCTTGTCCGGCAGGCCGGCGGCCTCGGTGCCGTCCTCGTCCGAATAGCCGAAGACGCCGGTCGCGTCGAACCGCGCCTGCTCCAGGAAGAGCTTCAGCTCGGCGAAGTCGGCGTCGGTCTCGCCGGGGAACCCCGCGATGAAGTTGGAGCGCACCCCGGCGTCCGGCGCCACCGCCCGGATCCGCTCCAGCAGCTGCAGGAACCGTTCCCGGTCGCCGAACCGGCGCATCCGGCGCAGCACCGGGCCGCTCGCGTGCTGGAACGACAGGTCGAAGTACGGCGCGACGCCCGGCGTCCCGGCGATCACCTCGACGAGACCGGGGCGCAGCTCGGCAGGCTGCAGGTAGCTCACCCGGACCCGGCCGGCGACGGCGGCGAGCTTCGGCAGCAGCTTCTCCAGCGCCTGGAGATCGCCGAGATCCTTGCCGTACGACGTCGAGTTCTCGCTGACCAGCACCAGTTCCCGGACGCCGTGACCGGCCAGCCACTCGGCTTCGGCCAGGATCTCGGCGGGCGGGCGTGAGACGAACGCGCCGCGGAAGCTCGGGATCGCGCAGAACGTGCACCGCCGGTCGCAGCCCGACGCCAGCTTGAGCGACGCGATCGGGCCGCCGCCGAGCCGGTGCCGCAGCACCGGCGGGCCACTCGCCGGGCCGTGCCCGGGTACGTGCGCGGCCGTCGCCGCGGGCCGCTGCACCGGGGTGATCGGCAGGAGCGTCCGCCGGTCGCGCGGCGTGTGCGCCGGGTGCGCTCGCCCGAGCAGGACGTCCTCGACGCGCTCGCCGATTTCCGGGTAGTCGTCGAACGACAGGACGGCGTCGGCCTCGGGCAGCGCGTCGGCCAGCTCCCGCCCATAACGCTCGGCCATGCAGCCCACCGCGACGACCTTCGCGCCCTTCCCGGACGCGGCGAGGACGGCGTCGACGGACTCCTTCTTGGCCGCTTCGATGAAGCCGCAGGTGTTCACCACCACGACGTCGGCGTCGGCCCCGGACTCGGCGAGGCGCCAGCCCGAGCCGCCGAGCCGGGCGGCCAGTTCGTCGGAGTCGACCTCGTTGCGCGCGCAGCCCAGGGTCACCAGGGAGAAGGTGCGCACGGCGGTCAGTGCACGACGATCTGGCCGTGCCCCGGCTGGTCGCCGATCGCGGGCACGACGGCACCCCGGCCGTGGCCCTCGTCGCCGATCGCGCGGGTCTGCACGAGCACCGGCGAGTCGACCGCCGGAACCAGGGCGTTCAGCGGCAGGTACGCGGTGATCACCATGCCGCTGGCCAGCAGCACGCGCGCCACCTTGCGCCGCCGGTCGCCGACCTCGTGGACACCGACGCAGGTGCCCCACTGCTGCCCGGCCGGTGCCTCCGGGGCGGTTTCCTTGCGGCGACGGCGTTCTTCGGCCATCCGCTCGAGCATGCTCACGGTTCCCCCTCGGGCGTCCGGTGCCGGGTCGAACCGAGAATCGCACGCCCCGCGAAACCGGCTCAAGGCCTGCACCGGAAGTGGCCGGAACCGGTCACTGACCGGCGAACGCCTGCCGCACCTCGGTTTCGACGTCGTCGAGCCACCCGGCGCGGCGCCGCTCGTCCGTGTCGGCGACCACGCGCAACACCAGCCGGCGCACGTCCGGCTCACCGAGGTACGGCGCGAGGCAGCGCCGCCAGATGGCGTCGAGCGGGTCGCCGAAGAGCGTCCGCTCGCGCTCCTCGGTGGTGTCGGAGGTGTTCACGACCAGCAGCCGGCGCAGCGAGAGCAGCGACTCCGGCGCACCACCCGCGTCGTCGAGGCGGTACGCGACGCCGGGGACGAGGATCCGGTCCAGCCAGCCGCTGAGGATGGCCGGCGGCTTGCCCCACCAGTTCGGGTGGATCGCGACGAGCCCACCCGCCTCGCGCAGCTCCTCGCGGTGCCGCCGCACCAGCGGATCCGGTTCGGCGGCGAGGAACTCCTCCGCCCGGGTCCCGCTCGTGTAGGCCTCGTCCGCGGTCAGCACCGGGTCGAAGCGTTCGGCGTACAGGTCGTGGAACAGCACCGGGCGCCCGGCGCGGGTCAGCGCGTCGCTCACCCGCGCGGCGAGCGCGTGGTTGAAGCTGCCCGGCCGGGGATGGGCCAGCAGCACCAGCACCGGCCGGGACGTCTCGTCGATCACCCCGTCAGCCTGCCACGGGGCGCGGCGGCTCAGCCCGCGTTCGCCAGCAGGCCCGGCCCCGACGGCGCGCTCTCCATCAGGCACCCGTGACACGGCATCCCGCGCAGCCCGTCGAGCACCTCGGCTTCGCCGGGAAAGATCGCCTCGCCGCACAGGGCCGTCAGCTGCGCCGGCACCGCGCCCGCGGGCGGAACGGGGATCAGGTGGCAGACTCGTCTGCTTTCGCCGACGACGCCTCGGCGTAGCCGCACCAACGCGAGCATCCCACCGTTCTCACCCATAGCCGAAAGGTAGGCCGAACGGGGCATTCCGGCTTCGTGCCCGCGTACCAACGATCTTCGGCGGGTGTGGTCCAGGACACCAAAGTCACGCCGGCGACAGCACGGCCGCGCCCAGGCGGTGGCTCAGGTTGAGGGCGAGCTCGACGTCCAGGCGGCTGTCCGAGAGCCCGCGCGGCAGCAGCTCCTGCGCCTTGCGGACGCGGTACTGCACGGAGTTCTTGTGCATGGTCAGCTCGCCCGCGGCCGCCGTGTAGCTACCACCGGACGCGAGGAACACGCGCAGGGTGTCCCGCAGCCGCGCGCAGTTCTCGTCGTCGGCGCTCAGCGGCCCGAGGGTGCTCGCGACCCACAGCCGGGCCGCGTTGAGGTCGGTCGTCATCAGTGCGACCGTGCCGACCTCGCGGAAGGTCAGCACGCGGTCGCAGTGCTCGCCGGCGGCCAGCGCGAGCGCGTGCACCCGGCGGGCCTGCTGGTGGGTGTCGCGGAAGCCGGCGACGCCGGTGCCGGGGTCGCCGACCGTCACGCGCACCCCCGGGTCGGCCTCCGCGAGCGCCGCGTCGAGGTGCTCGCGGCGGACCGACGCGACCGGCAGCCACGCCCACGCGCCGGCTTCGTCGCGGGGCACGAACAGCGGACGCCCCTGGCCGCCGGCGCGCTCGAGCACCGCGCCCGCGACCGACTCCAGCAGCGACAGCACGTCGTGGGATTCGGATGCGTGCCAGACGACCATGCCCACGTGCGTGCCGCGCAGCCGGTAGCCGATCACGGCCTCGGCGGCGTCGAGGTCCGGCGGTCCGCCGTTCTCGCCCAGCAGCTCCAGCACCTTCGCCGCCCGCGCGGCACTCCGGTTGAGCAGCCACTTGTCGCGTTCGTCCTGGTAGACGCTCACGAGCTGGCGCACCACCCGCGTGATGAACTCGTAGGCGACCTTGAGCAGCCGGCGCATGATGGCCCCGAGCAGGGCCGCGTCGTCGACCAGCCGGGTGCACTCCTGGAACCCGAAGTCGAGCATCGCGGCCTGCCCGAGGTCGTAGGCCAGGATCAGGTCGAACACCGGCGTGCCGCGCTGCGCCAGCCGGCGCGCGTACTCCACGGCCGCGGCCGGCGGCTCGACGGTGGAGGGATCGATGCCGTGCTGGAAGATCTGCAGCGCGGTCTCGATGTTCTGGTACACGCTCGCCGACAGCAGGCTCACCATGCGCTCGTCGTCGTTGACCAGCTGCGGCAGGTCGGCCGCGTACAGCTGGACCAGCTCCCCGGCCAGCTCGGCGGCCCGGTCCGCGAGGGTGGCGGCGATCTGCCGGATGCGCTCCGAGACGGCTTCTTCGTCCACCATGGACCTACTCTACGGGGTGAACGATCAAGCTCGTCCGGTGAACTCGTCGATCAAGGCGAACGTTGCGGCCGGAGCCTGAACGTGCGGCACGTGCCCCGCACCGGCGACGACCTCGAACCGCGCGTCGGCGAACGCGGCCGCGTAGGCCTTTCCGAACTCCGGCGGCACGACGACGTCGTCCGCGCCCCAGACCAGCAGCGCCGGGATCCGGACGCGGGCGAGGCGGCGCAGCAGCTTCGGGTCGGCGGTGCGCGGGCCCCCGTACGCCCGCAGCGTCGCCAGGTCCGCGGGGTCCGGCCCGGGCGCGCCGGGCGGCGGCTGCGGCAGGCTGATCGGGTGGCCTTCGACGTCGGCGCCGATGCCGTCGAGGAGCACCAGCCGGCCGATCCGGTGCCCGCGGTCGCGGACGGCCATTTCCGACGCGACCCAGCCGCCGAAGGAGCTGGCGACCACGAGCACGTCGTCGGCGTCCTCGTCGTCCAGGAGGTCGAGGTAGGTGACGGCCAGGTCGTCGACGCCCGAGAACCAGTCCGGGCGCGGCGTGCCCGCCCAGCCCGGGTGCGTCGGCGCGAGCACGCGGGCGCGCTGCGCGAAGTGCTCGACGATCGGCTCGACACCGCGCGGTCCGGCGCCGCCGTGCAGGACCAGCACGGTGCGGTCGCCGCTGCCGGTGTCGACGAGGGGGATGTCCAGTCCCGGGTGGGGACGCAGCGTTCGGGTCACGGTCTTGTCCGTTCGGTCAGTGGTGCGCGGCGTGGGCCAGCATCTGCTCGACCATCGCGCGGGGCGCGTCCGGCCGGAAGCAGGATTCGAGGTTGTCGGCGGAGTCGCGGGCAGCTTCTTCCGCCCGCGGGAACAGCGCGGTTTCGTACGCCGTGAGAGCGCTTTCGACGTCGTCGTGGCCGGCCAGGGCGAGGGCCAGCTCGGTGGCGTCGAGCATGGCGAGGTTCGCGCCCTCGCCCGCGAACGGCGACATCACGTGCGCGGCGTCGCCGAGCAGGGTCACGCCCGGCACCCGCGCCCACCGGTGGCCGACCGGCAGCGCGTGGATCGGGCGCGGGATCAGCGGGCCGTCGCTTTCCCCGACGAGGGCGCGCAGCCCCGGGTGGAAGCCGGCGAAGACGTCGAGCAGGCGTCCGCGGTCGGCCAGGTCCACGATCTCGGCGGGGTCTTGGGTCCGCAGGGCGGCGTACACGCGGATCCGGCCGCCGCCGTTGCGCTGGGCGATCAGGCCCAGCCCGTCGGCCAGCGCGAACATCGACCCCGGGCCGACGAGCGCGGCCGCGGCGGGGTGCTTTTCGTCCACATCGGACAGATGGGCCTCCACGAACGACAGTCCGGAGTAGCCCGGCACCGCCTCCGACAGCAGCGGCCGGACCTTCGACCAGGCACCGTCCGCGCCGACGACCAGGTCGGCTTCGACGATCTCGCCGGTGCCCAGGGTGAGCCGGCCGGCGGACACCGCGGTCACCTTGCTGCCCCAGCGGACGACGCCGTCCGGCAGGGACTCGACCAGGATCCGCTTGAGTGCCCCGCGATCCACCTCGGGCCGGGTGCCGCCACTCGCTTCGGCGCCCTCCTCGAACCGGACGACGCCGTCGCGGTCGAGGATGCGCAGCGCCTCGCCTTCTTCCCTGGCGACGGCGCGGAACTGCTCGATCAGGCCCGCTTCGGCGAGCGCGCGCTGACCGGACTCCTCGTGCAGGTCCAGCGTGCCGCCCTGGTCCCGGGCAGTGGGTGCCGCGTCGAGCTCGTGGACGGTCGACGCGATTCCGCGGGTGTGCAGGACGCGGGCCAGCGTGAGGCCGCCGAGGCCACCGCCGACGATGGCGATCCGGGTCATCAGGTCTCCTCCGGTTCGGGGCGCGGGGTGGCGAGCGCGCCGTTGAGCAGTGCGTCGAACGCCCACCGCGCGCGGGCGGGGCCGGGGCCGGACACCAGGTCGGTGGCCAGCGCGGCGATGTGCGGATGGGTCTGCGGGGACGCGGTGGCCACCGAGTCGACCATGACCTCGTGCTCGCGGGCGGCACCCGGCTTCTCCCGCCGGGTGCCGTGTTCGACGGCGGTCGCCGTGGCGGTCAGCAGCAGGACGTCGACCGCCCAGGCCGCCTGCCCGGGCGCCATGCCACCCTCGTCGAGCAGCGCGAGCACCCTCTCGACGAGAGCCAGGTAGTGCGGCCCGCTCAGCCGCGTCACCAGCGCGACCCGGGCGAGGCTCGGGTGCGCGAACAGCACCGACCGGTAGGAGTCCAGCACCGCCCACAGGCGCGTACGCCAGTCCCCCGCCCCGCCGAGGTCGACCTCGGCGAGCAGTTCGTCGAGCACCGCGGCGTGCAGTTCTTCGGTGTCCTCGACGTACACGTAGAGCGAGGCGGGCCCGGTGTCCAGCTCCTTGGCGAGCCGGCGCATGGTGACGCGCTCGACGCCTTCGGCGCGCATGACCGCGACGGCGGTCGCCACGATCCCTTCGCGGGTCAACGCCGGTTTCGCCGGGCGCTCCCGGCGGTTGTAGGTGCTGTCCGGAGTCATGCCCCCACTGTAGCGAACATGTTCGTTCCGAGCACGTTCGGGGCGAACATGTTTGTGAGACGTCGGTTACCGCGTCCGGACCGCGCCACCCGGAGGCATGCCTACGCGCACCCGAAAAGAATCGGAAACAATGGCGAAACACGGACCAGTTTCCTTACTGGTCTGGACCACTTCCGCAAGATCACCCGTCTGGCGGTTTCCGTTTTACCGTAAGCTAAACATTAAGGTATAGACCATTGCGGCAACTGGTCGCAATTGCTCCGCCGGAAAACCGGTTAAGCGACTTTCGGGGGGTGCGTTACTTCTTCACGAGCGGTATATCTGCACTACACCGAATCCACGGACGCCGGCGAGACCGCCGGCCTCACCCGATGCCGCCCGCACCCGTCACCGGAGGCACCCATGTCCCGCCTGGACCCGGCCCGCGACCACGTCATCGGGCTCTACCGCATCGTCATTGGCTTCCTGTTCGCCTGCCACGGCCTGAAAACGGTGTTCGGCCTGTTCGGCGCGAAGGCGCCCACCGCCGTCGGGACGTGGCCGGGCTGGTGGGCGGCGGTGATCCAGCTGGTCTGCGGCGCCCTGGTCTGCCTGGGCCTCGGCACCCGGGTGGCGGCGGTGCTCGGCTCCGGCTCGATGGCGTTCGCGTACTTCACCGTGCACCTGCCGACCGGCCTGTTCCCGATCCAGAACGGCGGCGAAGCGGCGACGCTGTTCTGCTGGAGCCTGCTCGCGATCGCGTTCGTCGGCCCGGGCCGCTTCGCGCTCGGCAACCTCCCGGCCCTGAGCCGGGCTTCCGAACCGGCGCGGGACCACGTCACGGCCTAAGGGCGGGAGATCCCGACGCCGCTGCGGGCATCGGGGCCGTACTTCGCCAGCTCACCCGCGAGGTCGAGCGCGCCGCTCTTCGCGCGGTCGTCGTCGGTCAGCAGGTCGCGCGGGATGATCCAGACGACCTCGAACTCGAGCCCGCTGGGATCCTTGGCGTACAAGGACTTCGTCGTTCCGTGATCGGACGAGCCGACGAGCGCGCCGGCCGCCTGGAGACGGCCGGCGAGCCGCTCGAGGTCGCCGAGCGTGTCGACCTCCCACGCCAGGTGGTACAGCCCCACCGACGTCCGCCCCGCGCCCGAGTCGGCGGCGTGCGAGCCGAGCTCGAACAGGCCGAGGTCGTGGTCGTTCGTCGAACCGGGCGCTCGCAGGAACGCCGCGCCGCGGTGGACGTCGCCGCCCTCGATGTAGTCGAAGCCCAGCACGTCCCGGTAGAACGCGACGCTTTCGGCCAGATCCCGGACGTAGAGCACGGCGTGGTTCAGGCGAAAGATCGACATCGGGGCTCCCGCACGCGGCACGCATAGATTGAAGTTTCAACTTCAGGCTACCACGGGCGAAGCCGCCCACCGCCGGACGAGCCGGTGCCCGACGAGGCGCTCACCGAGACCCACTCTCGGTACGCCTGGTGACCGACCGGGCGACAAACCTTCGACACCGCATCGAGGCCCTGGTCAGGCGCGCCGGCGGTTCGTAGGGTGGATCCACCGCAGGACACCGTGTCAGCTGTCCCGCGGGCGGTGGTGTCCCGGGTCCGACCTTTCCCCGAAGCCAAGTCCGGGGCACCACCGCACCCTCGGCCGATCGTGCCGCTCTCCCACCACCAGCTCCGCGAGCCTTCCGCAGGAGAACCGCGGCTCATTTACATACATACACCATGTATGTATTCTCGTCCCATGACGCAACGGAGCGAATCCCTGGGCCAGGAGCACCGGGTCCCGCTGCCCGCCGGCGAGGTGCGGTACTTCGAGCGGGGCGCAGGCGCCCCGGTGGTGTTCGTCCACGGCGTGCTGACGAACGCGCAGCTGTGGCGGAAGGTGGTGCCCGACGTCGCCGCCGCCGGGTTCCGGTGCCTCGCCCCGGATCTGCCGCTCGGCTCGCACGACCTCCCGATGCGCGCGGACGCCGACCTCTCCCCGGCCGGCAACGCCGACCTGATCGCGGACTTCCTCGACGCGCTCGACCTGCGGGACGTCACGCTCGTCGCGAACGACACCGGCGGCGCGCTCACGCAGATCCTGCTCAGCCGCCGTCCGGAGCGGGTCGGGCGGGTCGTGCTCACGCCGTCGGACTGCTTCGAGTACTTCTTCCCGCCGATCTTCAAGCCCCTGCCCGCGGTCGCCCGGATCCCCGGTTCGATGGCGGTGCTCGGGCAGCTGCTGCGGATCCGGGCGCTGTACCCGCTGCCCGTGCTCTTCGGCTGGGTGGTCAAGCGGCCGCTGCCGGACGCCGTCGCCCAGGCCTACCTCTCGCCGCTGCGCAAGTCCGCCGGGGTGCGGCGCGACCTGCGCAAGCTGCTGCGCGACGTCCACCCGCGGCACACGCTCGCCGCCGCGGAGGCGCTGCGGACGTTCGACCGGCCGGTGCTGCTCGCGTGGGCCCCGGAGGACAAGCTGTTCCCGATCCGGCTGGCGCACCGGCTCGCCGAGCTGCTGCCGGACGCGAAGCTGGTGGAGATCCCGGACTCCTACGCGTTCGTCTCCGAGGACCAGCCCGCCGCGCTGGCCGGGCACATCGTCGAGTTCGCGGGCGTCATGGCAGATTAGCCGGGTGCGACGTACCCAGCAGGACCGTTCCGCCGGCACGAAGGCCGCCCTGGTCGCCGCCGCGCGCGAACTGTTCGCCGCCCGCGGCTACCAGGCGGTCCCGGCGGACGAGATCACCCGCGCCGCCGGCGTCACCCGCGGCGCGCTCTACCACCACTACGGCGACAAGCAGGGCCTGTTCCGCGCGGTCGTCGAAGAGCTGGAACGCGAGCTGACCGCGGAGGTCGAGGCCGCGTTCGCCGGCAGCGCGGATCCACTGGCCGGCATGCTGCAGGGCCTCGGCGTCTTCCTCGACGCCTGCCTGCGCGAGGAGGTCCGCCGCATCTCGCTCACCGACGCGCCCGCCGTGCTCGGCTGGGACGTCTGGCGCGAGATCGAGGCGGAGTACGGCCTCGGCCTGATCGTCGCCGTGCTGGAGCAGGCCAGTGCGGACGGGCTGATCGTGGAGACGCCCGTCCGCGCCCTGGCCCAGCTGGTGCTCAGCGCGGTGATGGAGGCGGCGCGGATGATCGCCGCGGCCGACGACCCGGCCCGCACCCGCGCCGAGGTGCAGCAGGTCCTCGGCGGCTGGCTCGCGAGCCTCCTGCGGACCTAGCGCGTCCGGTAGGTGCTGAGGATCGCGGGCCCGACCTGCGTGGTCGAGACCAGCGCGAGGTCCGCGGGGACTTCGAAGAGCCGCCTGCCCGCGCCCACGACGCTCGGGAACACGAGCAGGCGGTACTCGTCGACCAAGCCGTGGCGGCCGAGCGCCTGCGCGATCCCGACGGACCCGATGACGATCAGGTCGCGTTCGTGGCGCCGGACTTCGTCGACGAGATCTCCGTGCAGCAGCGAAGAGTTCTGCCACGCCGAGACATCGCCGAGCGTCCGCGAAGCGACCAGCTTCCGGGCCGCGTTGAGCCGGTCGGGGAACTCGCCCGTGCGGCCGGGCCAGAGCTTCGCGAACAGCTCCCAGGTGGTCCGGCCGAGCAGCAGCGTCCCGGTCTCGAGCAGCGTGCCGAGCCGGAACTTGTCCCCGGCCACGGCTTCCGGCCCGTGCCGGAACGCCCAGCCGCCGGTGGCCGTGCCGCCGGAGCCGTCCGGGTCCTCGACGACACCGTCCAAGGTGAGGAACTCGACGACGATCACGCTCATGACCACTCCCGGTGGGTCTCGCCGCGCCCTGGTGGCGCGGCCTCACCGGTACCTACCGGCGGCGCCCGCCGGATTCATCGCTCAGATCGGCGGGAGTTGTCCCGTCGACGACGTCGACCGCGTCGAACCACCCGCACGCGGGCTCGCCGGGCGGCCGGTCGAACCGCGTCACGTACGGCTTGACGTCGAGCACGGGCGTGCCGTCCAGCAGGTCGACCCCGGCGAAGCGGATCGCGCTGCCGTCGACGTCGAGGATGCGGACCAGGCTCAGCCCGATGGGGTTCGGGCGCCGGGGACCGCGGGTGGCGAAGACGCCCATCCGGCGTCCCTCGCGGCGGAGGAGGTACGGGACCTGCGTGAGCGTGCCCGGCCGGTCGGGGCGGTCGAGCAGGCTGAGCAGCCACGCGTAGTCGAACCCGGCGAGCCCGGCCAGGCCTTCGGCGAACCGCGGGTCGAGCTCGATCGTGCCTTCTTCGGCGCGGTTCGCGCCCGCCTGGACGGGGGTGTGCTCGAGGTCCGTGCGGCCGGTCCGCACGACACCGATCGGGATCATCGGCCCAGCCTAGGGCCGCCGACCGGTGCCGTGCGCGACCACTAGGCGGTGACGAGCGAGAGGCCGTAGGTCTGCAGGATCTCGTTCACCGGCTGGAACCACGTCTCGCCGCCGGAGCTGCAGTTGCCCCAGCCGCCGGACGTCACGCCCTGTGCCTGGTCGCCGGTGATGAAGGAGCCGCCGGAGTCACCGGGTTCGGCGCAGACGTTGGTGCGCGTCACCTGGTAGACGGCGCCCTGGGAGTAGTTGACGGTCTCGTTGAGCCCTTCCACGACCCCGCAGTGCCAGTGCGTCGTCGAGCCCGAGCGGCAGACCGACGTGCCGACCGGCGCGACCCACGACCCGCGCACGAGCGCGTCGCTGACCGTGCCCCAGCCGAGCACGACCGGCGCGGTCCACCAGCCGTTGCCGATCCGGATGAACGAATAGTCGTTGCCCGGGAAGGAAGAGCCGGCGAAGGTGCCCATCGCCGAGCCGTCCCAGCCGACGACCGAGCTGCCCACGCCGCCGCAGTGGCCGGCGCTGACGAACCCGCCCTGCACGGAGAAGCCGATCGAGCAGCGGGTGTTGCCGTTGATGTAGTACGGGTCGCCGCCGACGGTCCCCGCCGAGAACGGCTGGGCGGCCGGCGTGGTCGCGACGGTGACCGGGCCCGCCTCGCGGGCTTTCGCGAGGAACGCGTCGACGTCGGCGCCGTGCGCGCCCGGCCGCAGGGTGACCACGACACTGCCTGCCCGCGGGTCGGTCCGCCAGCCGCTGACGGCCGCCGGCGCGGGGTGCGCCTTGGCGGAAGCGTCGATGGCGGCCTTGGTGGCGTCGAGCTTCGCGGCACTGACCTTCGCCGGCGCGGTTTCGGCACCGGCCCGCCGGACGGCCGCCGCCGCGGCCGGGTCGGTCACGCCGACCACGAGCTTGCCGAGCGCAGGGTCGAACCAGGCCCCGCCGAACGCGGCACCGGCGGCCTTCTGCGCGTCCGGCATCACCCGCGCGGCGGTCGTTTCCTGGCCGAGCCGGGCTTCGGCCTGGGCAGCGGTCAGGCCGAAGTCCCGCTGCATGGCGGCGAGCAACCCGGGCGACGCGACGGCCGGGCTGAGGGAAGCGGAAGCGAGCGACGCGGTCAGGACGGCGACGCCGCCGACGGCCAGGGCGATTCTTCGACGCATGAGGTCTCCTTCGGGGCCGGGGGAAAGAAACACACCGTGCGCCGAGTGTGCGGCGGCTCGCGGAGCTGGTCCAGAATTGTCCGGTTTTCTGTCCGCAATTCGCGGAGGCGAACGACTGTCCACTGCGGACTTTTGCGGGGAAGTGCTTGCGGCGCAAGGGTTTTCCGGCACAGCCGAAAGCCGCGAGCAGGTCCCACCTGTCCGCGGCGACGAAGGTCTGGACCAAGTACAGCACGCGGGTGTGCGCGGTAGCCGGAACCAGAGTCTGCGGGGCAGCAGACGTGCATGACCGTCCCTTCCCTGCCGACGGACAGGCGTCGGCGAGCAGCCGAACAGCGGGCGAACGGCGACGGGCGACGGGCGACGGGCGACGGGCGAAGCAGGGCAGGGCAGGGCAGGGCAGGGCAGGGCAGGGCAGGGCAGGGCAGGGCAGGGCAGGGCAGGGCAGGGCAGGGCAGGGCAGGGCAGGGCAGGGCAGGGCAGGGCAGGGCAGGGCAGGGCAGGGCAGGGCAGGGCAGGGCAGGGCAGGGCAGGGCCGGCGGGCGAGGCGGTGGCAGGCGGGCAGGCAGAGCGGGGGCAGCAGCGCCGAATCCGACCTCCCCGCCCCCGCCCGGCAAGCGGCGACCATCGGGCCCCGCCACCGCCGCCCACCTCGGCCATTGACAGCCTCCACCCCACCCTCCAGAATCGTATTTCCTATAGGATTCCGTGTCAGGGGGATCGTTGACCGTCGTCACTCGGGCCGAGGCTTTTCTCGTCGATGTCGAAGTCGAGCAGACTCGGACCGACGCCGTGCAGGCCTTCACCTCGCAGGAGACCGTCTTCGTCGAGCTGACCACCGATGACGGCGGCACCGGGCTCGGCTACTCCTACACGATCGGCACCGGGGGCAGCTCCGTCGTCGCCCTGCTGGACGACCACCTGCTCCCCCGGTTGGTCGGCCGGGACTCGCGGCTGGTTGAGGCGCGGTGGCGGGACCTCTTCGCCGCCACGCGGGCGACCACCGTCGGCGCCGTCACCTCGCTCGCGCTCGCCGCCGTCGACACCGCTCTCTGGGACCTCAAGTGCCTGCGGGCCGGCGAACCCCTGTGGCGCGTCGCCGGTGGGTTCCGGCCGCGCATTCCGCTCTACGACACCGAAGGCGGCTGGCTGCACCTCACCACCGACGAGCTGGTCGCGGGTGCGAAGGCCGCGATGGCCGCCGGGTGGGGTGGGGTCAAGGTGAAGATCGGGAAGCCCGCCGCGAGCGAGGACCTCGAACGGCTCACCGCGGTGCGCGAGGCCGTCGGGCCGCGGTTCGACCTCATGGTGGACGCCAACCAGTCGATGACCGCCGCCGAAGCGACGCGCAGGGCCGCGAAGTTCGGGCCGCTCGACCTGTTCTGGCTGGAGGAACCGCTGCCGGCCGACGACGTCTCCGGGCACGCCCGGCTCGCCGCCGCGACGGCCGTCCCGGTCGCCGTGGGCGAGTCGCTGTACTCCGTCGCGCAGTTCCGCGACTACCTGCACCGCGGCGCCGCGTCGATCGTGCAGCCCGACGTCGCTCGGGTCGGCGGCATCACGCCGTGGCTCAAGGTCGCCCACCTCGCCGAGGCGTTCAACGTCGAGGTGTGCCCGCACTTCCTCATGGAACTGCACGTGAGCCTCGCAGCGGCCGTGCCGAACGGGCGGTACGTCGAGCACATCCCGCAGCTGCGCGCGATCACGCGCACCGAACTGGCCATCGAAAACGGCCACGCGGTTGCTCCGGAAACACCGGGACTCGGAATCGACTGGGACCGCGACGCCATGGACGACCGGCGCGTCTCGTGAAAGCGAAACACCGCCCGGCCACCGGAAAATGGGTGGCCGGGCGGTTCCCGCGGAAATCAGATTTCGTCGACCCGGTAGGCGACCACCCGGGCCGGCACCAGCAGCGCGCCTGCGCATTCCGCGGTCGCCGGGCCGAATCCGTACGGCACGAAATCACCGGCCACGAACCAGAACGCGCTGCCGTTGGCGCACTCCGCGATCACGCGGTAGCCGTAGCCCTCACCGGGGAAGCAGCTGACCGACACGCCCTGCCCGAAGAGGGTTCCGTAGCGCTCGGCGAAGCAGCCGGGTGGCGCGAAGTCGCCACCGGCCGCGGCCGCGGGCACGACCGACAATCCGAACAGCGAAAACACAGCGACCCCGAGAACCGTCAATTTCCTTCGCATGACCACTCCTCAGCGCGGAGAACCCGACGATACGAAGCTTAGGAGTGCGGAAGAATTACCGGCAATTCATCGGGCCAGTGAATGCGTGCGCAGCGCAACGTCACCACGCTGCTCCATCCGGGCTAGCCCGCGCCCCTGGACGGATGGCGGAAGGCACGCGCAATTCCTCCGCGGCTGACGCAAACCCGATCCCGGCCCTGCGCTCGGCCTCGCCGACAGCTCGGTCTGCACGATCGCGGAGCCGAGCAGGACGGCGAAGAAGAGCCACTCCCGAGGAGCGAGCTTCGGCTCCCCGCCCGGCGTCTCCAGGACAGGCACGCCGGGCCGCACCCGGAAGCCGCCGGCCGGGATGTCCGAAGTGGACGGTCAGTGCGCGAACGCGGTCAGGAAGCGGTCGCGGAAGGAGTCCATCTTCCAGACCGGGGCCCGGGCGGCCGGGTGCAGGCCGTCCGTCCAGCCCCAGCCGGAGATCCGGTCCAGCACCTTCGGGTCCTTGGCCACGATCGTGATCGGCACGTCGTGCACCGCGCCCTGCGGCGTGACCGCCGGCGGCTGGTGGTCGCCGAGGAAGACCAGCACCGTCTTGTCGTCGCCGTAGTGCTGCATGAACGAGATCAGCGTCTTGAGCGAGTAGTCGGTGGCGTCGCGATAGGCGTCGCGGATCTTCGCCGGGTCCTTCCAGACCGACTCCGGCGCCTCGCCCGCGGCGGGCTGCGGCGCGAAGATCGAGCCGTCGCCGACCTGGTTCCAGTCCACCAGCCAGGGCCGCGGTGACCACGGGGCGTGGCTGGAGACGAGGTCCACCTCGGCCATGACCGGCTTCTGCGAGGACTTCGCGAGCTCGTTGCTCTGCAACATCGAGAACGTGTACTGGTCCGGCATCGTGGCGTAGGCGAAACCGGGGCCCTGGTAGCCGATGTTCCGGAAGTCGTAGTAGGCGTCCGGGTGGTAGAACCGCTGTCCCTCGGGCCAGTCCTTCGTGTGCGCGGGGACGTCCCAGACGGTCTTCCAGCCCGCCTTCTGGAACGCGCCGCCGAGCGTCAGCCGATCGCTGTCGAGCAGGTTGTTGTAACGCTGCTGGTTGTCGATCCACATGCCGGACTCGACGGTGGAGTGCGCGAGCCAGCTGCCGCCGCCGAACGTCGAGGACGACAGGAACGCGCTCTTCGCGCCGATGCCGGCCGCCTTCAGCTGGGCGGTGCCCGCGTCGAGCGTCGCGCCGATCTTCGGCGCGAACCCCGGGTCGTCGAGCGCGATCCGGCCGTAGCTCTCGACGAAGGTGAGGATCACGTTCTTGCCGCGCAGGCCGTTCAGCAGCTGGCCGCCGGGGGTGTTCCGGAACGCGTCGTCGGCGGCCAGCTCGCCGAACGGCCGCTGGTCCCGCAGGTCCGTGCCCACCTGGCGCAGGTCGTCGTAGGCCAGGGCCGCGGCGTTCTGGGCCGCGATCGGCTGCCCGGGAGCGATCTCGACGCCGAACACCGAGCAGACGATCCAGATCACGCCGAGCACGGCCAGCACCCGCGTCGTGCCGGTCCGCCTGCCGGCGGCGAGCCGGGTCAGCCGCAGCATCGCGAGCACCATGAAGACGACGACGGCGATCGCGAGCACCACGGCGCCGGCCAGCAGGGCGTACGTGCCCGCGTCACCGATCTCGCCGGCCAGGAACTCGACGCCCGCGTTGAAGAAGCTCCAGTCGTAAACCGGGTCGAACGGCTTCTCGAGCGTCGCGTAGAAGCCCGTGTCGAGTGCCTTCATCAGGGTGAGCAGCCCGAGCACCAGCCCGACCAGCACGGCGAGGACGCGCCGCGGCCGCGGCGGCAGGACCAGCACGAGCGCGGCCACGATCAGGCCTTCCGCCGGGACGCGGACCAGTGCTGCCGGCGAGAACGAGCTGAGGTCGTCCGGCGCGAGGAGCGCGAACAGCACCAGCAACGCGGCCAGGACGGTGAGCACCACGCCCGCGACGGCGGGGCGCCGGGCGGCCCGGGGCAACCCGAAGTCGGGCAGGGGACCACCGCCGTCCCGGGTGCGGCGGCGGACACGCCGCGGCAGCGGCAGACCGGTGGTTCCCATCATGGCGCGGCCTCACATCACGGTTCACGGGTCGGCCACCGTACCCCTGCGGCGGGGTCGGCCACCGTACCCCTGCGGCGGGGACGGCGGTCCTCACCCCGATATACGGGCCGCGGCGGCGCGAGGTTCACGCCGCCGCGGCTCGTCACGCCGCGGGCGGCCAGACGTAGAGCTTTTCCGGGACGATCCGGACGATCAGCCGCTCGTCGTCCGGCTCCGGCGGCGGCGTCTTCCCACCCATGTACCGATCGTACATTTCGTGCAGCAGCACCTTTTCCGGGTCGGCGGTGATCTCGACGCGGCCGCGGATCTCGACGTACCGGCCGGGGTTGCTCGAGACCAGCAGGCTGACCCGCGGGTCGCGCTGCATGTTCCGGGTCTTCAGCCTGCCCTCGATGGTGCTGAACACGACGGTGTCACCGTCGCGCTTCACGAAGATCACCGACGACTGCGGGCGGCCGTCGGCGTTCGCGGTGGCGATCACCGCGGTGTGCGGGCCGTCGAGCACTTCGCGGGCGGCGCCGGTCAGGGGCACGGTCATCGGGAGGTCCTTTCCAGGTTCTCGGACAGCCACTGCCGGAAGGTCAGCAGGCCGGGGTGGAGCTCGCGGACCTCGGCGGGGTCCCGCGCGCCCGCGTACGCGGCTTCGAAGTCCCGGGTGAACCGGAACATGTTGGCCAGCTCGGTCGGCAGCACGTCCGCGGGGACGTCCGCGAACCGCACGGGTTCGCCGAAGAGGTCGGCGAACGCGGCCGCGTACTCGGCTCCGGTGAGGTTCTCACCGGTGATGCTGACCGTCTTTCCCACCAGCTCCGGACGGCGCAGGATCGCGTGGGCGCAGCGGCCGATGTCGGCCACCGCGATCCCGGGCAGCCGCGCCGGTCCCAGCGGCATGGCCAGGGTGAGGACACCGTCGTCGCCGCGGCGCGGGCCGCTGTCGAGGAAGTTCTCCCAGTAGAACGCCGTCCGCAGGAACGTGGCCGGCACGGCGCGGAACTCCGCGTCGGCCGCGCCCTTGGCGTCGTAGTGGGGAACGCGGTACTGCCCGCGCACCAGCGGCATCCGGTCGTCGCCGGGCCGCACGAACGTCCGGGTGTCCTCGAACGTCGACCACACGACGTGCGCGACCCCGGCGCGGCCGGCCGCCGCGGCCATCGTGGCGGCGTGGGCGGTTTCCCGCTCCGGCGGGTGTTCCTGGCCGGCCGTGACGCAGAAAGCGCCGTACGCGCCGGTGAACGCCGCCTCGACGGAACCGGGGTCGTCGAGGTCGGCGATCACCACCTCGACGCCCAGCCCCGCCAGTTCCTTCGCGCGCGGCGTACCCGCATCGCGCGTGATGGCCCGGACGGCGAACGCGCCGTCCGGGTCCGCGGCGAGCGAACGGACCAGCCCGCCGCCCTGCCGCCCGGTGGCGCCGACGACGGCGACCACCCGTTTTCCGTCAGTGGAAGTGCTCATGCCCGTACCGACCAGGGCCGGCGGGGAAAGGAATCGGCCGATACCCGAACTCGCCCGATCCAAACGCGTGGCCGCGGCTTTCACCCGGGAAAGGGCGGGGATTACCCACGACAGGGGAGTGCCTGCGGCCATTCGGTTGCGGGCCGGTTGCGCCGGTGTTCTCCTCGAAGGGTCCGAAGATCGGATTCCGAACGGAAGGCCTGAGGCGATGAACCTGTTCGACAAGGCGAAGGAAGCGATCGGGAAGAACCCCGACAAGGCCGACCAGGGTGTGGACAAGGCCGCCGAGGCCGCGAAGCAGCGCTTCGGCGACCACGCCGACCAGATCGACCAGGGCTCGGACAAGGTGAAGGACTACCTGCACAACCAGGGTGGCGGCCAGCAGGACGCGCCCCCGCAGTGAGCCCGCGCCGGTGATCGCCCAGCCGTCCGGGGGAAGCACGCTTCGCCGCCCGCTCGGCTGGGTACCACCGGCTCCGTGGTCGCCACCTACCTCGTCCCCGTCCGGACCGCCCTCATCCTCTTCCCGTTCCTCGTGCTGGCCGTCATGCTCCCGGCCGCCTTCGTCAGCTACCGCCGCCGAGGCCGCGCCGGGGGGTGGCCGACGTTCGTCTTCTACGCGTTTCTCTTCTACCTGCTCGCGATCGCGACGCAGACGGTGCTGCCGCTGCCCGCCGACACGGCGTACTGCGTGGGCCACACCTACGCGAGTTCTCCGCAGTTGCGGCCTTTCTACTTCGTCGAGGTGGTTTCGCAGCGCGCCCGCGGGCACTGGAGCCCGGGCGCGCTCCTGCACAACCCGGCGGTCTGGACCACCGCGCTCAACGTCGTGATGCTCGCCCCGCTCGGGTTCTACGTCCGCTACGCGCAGAAGATGCGGCTCGTGCCCGCGACGCTGGTCGGCTTCGGCGTGTCGCTGTTCTTCGAGCTGACGCAGCTGACCGGCCTGTGGTTCGTCTACCCGTGCCCGTACCGGCTGTTCAGCGTCGACGACCTGATCCTCAACACCGCCGGCGTCGTCGTGGGCTGGGTGCTGGCCGGCCCGCTCGGCCGGCTGCTGCCTTCGCCGGAGCCGGAGCACGACCGCCGCCGCTACGCCGCGAAGGTCACGTTCACCCGGCGGCTGTTCGCGCTGGCCACCGACCTGCTCGGGTTCGCCGCGCTGCTCGGCTTCCTGTTCGGCCTGCTCACGCTGTTCGGCGAGGACCTGACCCACCGCGACACGCCGGTGGTCATCCTCGCCCTCGTCTGGTTCGTGGTGCTGCCCGCGGTCACCGGCTCGACGCCGGGGAAGCGGGCGATGCTGCTGCGCGTGGTCCGGCGCGGCCGCCGCCGCGCCGGGCCGATCTCGCTGCTGGTCCGCAACGGGGTCCTGCTGTCGCCGCTGTGGCTGACGTGGATGGTGCTCGACCTGGACCACTGGGACCTCGGCAACCACCCGGAACAGCTGCTGCTGCCGGTGGCCCTGGCCGCGGCGGTGTTCGTCGTGGGCGTCTGGACGCCGCTGGCGGTGCTGCTCGACAGCGAGCACCGGGCGCCCTACGAACGGCTGACCCGCACGGTCAACACCGCCATCGTGCCGCCCGGCACCCCGGCACCCGAACCGGCGGCCGGGCCGGGCCGGCCTGCCGAAGTCCTCAAAGGACGGTGACGGGACACTGTACTGCCCGGGATCGGCGACGCTGGTAGATTGCGTTCCGAGCAGGTTGAGCCGCCAGCCCGCGTCCCGATCCCCCATCCTGGAGCCTGCATGACCACCGACGCGACGCGGCCCCGGCAGCGGTTCTCCGGTGTCGGGTGGTCCCTCGACGTCCACGAAGACGGCGACCTCGAGGTGTACACCCTGCGCGGCGAATTCGACTTCGCGGTTTCGCCGAAGCTCGCCGAACTGCTCCCGGCCGCCCCGGGCCCCCGGCGGATCGTGCTCGACATGGACGAGGTCGAGTTCTGCGACTCCAGCTGCCTGCAGATCCTGCTCCGGCTGGGCACCCGGCTGCGCGAGGCCGGTGGCAAGCTGGCCGTCGTGACGACCGTGCCCGCCGTGATCCGGCCGATCGAGCTGCTGGGCCTCGGCGACGTGATGCCGGTGCACCCGAGCGTCGCCGCGACGCGCGCCGCCTGGGGCGGAAGAGCATGACGGCGTCCGACACCCGTGTCGGCGGGGCCGGTTCCGGGCATGAAGAAGGGGACGGCTTCTCCCCGGGGCCCGGCACGGCGAAGGAGGCGGACGTGAACCTGCGAGCGATCCGGCACGAGCTCGGCATCACCGCCGAGCTCACCGAGCTGGCCAAGGTCCGCCACTGGGTCCGCACGGTCCTGCGCGGGCTGCCGGCGAACGTCGTCAGCACCGCGGTCATGGTGGTCGACGAGCTGACGTCCAACGCGCTGCGCCACGGCCGCGCGCCCTACCACGTCCGCCTGCTGACCGGAGCCGCCAAGCTGCGCATCGAGGTCGACGACGGCGGCGGCGAGCCGGCCCGCCGCCGGACGCCGTCCGACCAGGGCGGCCGCGGGCTCCTGCTGGTGGAGCGCTGCGCGGCGGCCTGGGGCCAGCTGCGCCGGCCCAGCGGCAAGACGCTGTGGGCCGAGCTGGCCACCGACGACCCCGCGGGCGCCCACGGCTGATCCGGCGCCCAGCGCGCCGACTGCCCGGGACACCGGCGATCGCGGGCGGGCCGCCGCGCCCCCGGCCGCCGTCCGCGACGGTGTCGTCCTCGCGCCCAACGAAGCCGCCCGCACCCCGCCGGGTCCCGGCCGTACCTGGACAACCGGAAGCCCGCGCTCGACCGCCTGCTCGCCGTGACGGGGACGATGGCGTGCCTCACCGGCTCACTCGTCCTGCGCGACTCCCAGGCGGTCCAGCTCCCACGGGTCGTGGGCGCTGAACACCGTGACCTCGCCGCCGTGCCGCCGGGTCAGTTCGCGCAGCCGGGCCTGCGTGCCCAGGCGCAGGTCGTGGTGGATCTCCGAGCGCGTCTGGACGACGTCGAGGACCGGGTGCGGCTCGGGGACGGCGTCCAGTTCCCGGTGGTAGTAGTACGCGTCCCCGCAGTGCAGCAGCCAGCGCGTGCCGTCGTGGACCGCGACGCCCGCGTGGCCCGCGGTGTGCCCCCCGAGCGGGACGAGCCGGATGTCCGCGCTCACCCCGGTCAGCGGCGCCGAAGCGAAGCCGAACCAGTCGTCGCCGGACGGTGGTTCGTAGGTCTCCCACTTCGGGCCGTGCGCCCAGTGCGCGGGCCGGTAGCGGAAGCTCGGCGCCTCGGCCAGCGCCGCGTCGAGTTCGGCGGCGAGGACGTGGACCCGGGCGCCCGGGAAGTCGGGCAGGCCACCGCAGTGGTCGACGTCGAGGTGGGTCACGACGACGTGCCGGACGTCTTCGGGCGCGAAGCCGAGGCGGGCGACCTGCCGGACGGCCGTCTCGGCTTCGGACAGCAGCGGCTGCGCCATGGCGACCCAGTCGCCGCCCAGGGTGGCTTCGGGATCGCGGACGTCGTCGAGGCCGAGGCCGGTTTCGACGAGCACCAGGCCGTCGTGCTCGGTCTCGGCGAGCAGGCAGTGGTTGACCGCGTGCGCGGGCGGCAGGCCGGGGGCGTCGATCTGCCGCACGGACCCGCAGTTGAGGTGGTGGATCTTCATGCCGTCATCGTCTGACTTGAACTACGCTTCAAGTCAAGGAGGCCACGATGACCCTGCTCGACATCGCCGAAGTCGCCGAGAAGTCCGGGCTGGCGCCGTCGGCGCTGCGGTTCTACGAGAAGCGCGGGCTCGTCGAACCGGCCGGCCGCAACGGCCTGCGCCGCACCTACCACCCGGACGTCCTGCGCCGCCTTGACCTCGTGGCCTGCGCCCGCGGCGCCGGGTTCACGATCGCGGAGATCGCCCGGTTCCTCGTGGCGACGCCGAGCGACGACGCACTGCGCGAGCGGATGGCGGCCAAGGCGACCGAGCTGGACGACACGATCGACCGGCTCACCCGCATGCGCGACAGCCTCCGCCACGCCGCGACCTGCGACCACGTGCCGCTGGTCGAGTGCCCGGATTTCAAGCAGGCGATTTCGTAGTGAGTACAGCCCCCGGACCCGACCTGAGCACGTGGCCCACCGGCTGGCTGCTGGCCGTGGCGGCGCGCCTGGTGGAACACCGCTGGGCGGCGGTGCTCGACGACATGGGGCTCACCCACGCGGGCCTGATCGCCCTGCACACGCTGCGCGACGGGCCGCTCCCCCAGCGGACGCTGGCCCAGCGCTGCCAGGTGACCGACCAGACGATGAGCCGCACCCTCGACCGTCTGGCCAAGGCGGGTTTCGTCACCCGGGCCCCGGACCCGGCGGACGCCCGGCGGCACCTGACGCGGTTGACGCCACGCGGCCGGGCGGTCCACGAACGGGCAGTGCAGGCCGAGCCCGCACTACTGGGAGTCCTCGGCGAGGACGACGCGTTCCGCGCCGGACTGCTGGACGTGATCACCCGGCTGTCCACGACCGAGTAAGCCGCGGCGCGGGTCAGGGTCGGGCCGACTACCCGACCGCCGTAGGCGAGCGGCGCCAGGCAGCGATCACCTCAGCCACGCCAAGCCGCCCGCCGCAGGTGAGCGGCGCGAGGCGGCGATCACCGCAGGCGATCCGAGTGCAACCCAGCCCCGGGGAGGCTACGGCCACACCGCTCGAAGCCACTCGCCCACGCGGACCGGGTCGCCCCGAACTTGCCGCGGGCGATCACCCGTCCGTGCCTGCATGTCGACCACCGAACCCTGCCTCCTGGTCACCCGATCGCCGCATCGGGTGATTGAGTTCGCGAGGGGCTGGGTAGGTGTTCTGTCATGTGGATCGCGGTGAGCACCCCAGTTGCCCTCCTGATCGCCACCGTCCTGATGGAGCGGTTCGAGCGACGATGCAGCCTCGTGCCCGTCGCCGAACCCGAACGCCCCGAAACCCGCGGCTGACCGTCCCCCGCTGCGATCCCCAGCGCGAACCGGTAGCGCGAACCGGCCCGCTCGCCGGGAGGGTTCCGGTGAGCGGGCCGTCCATCCGGGCAATGGCCGCGTAATTCAGCAGGTCTTCCACGCGAAGTGGTAAATCGTGTCCACGCTCGCGTGTTCGGAATCCATTTCGATGTAACTCGTCGCTGTTGAGCCGCCCGCGTCCGCACGCAGTTCCGCATTGATGTTCAGGTTGCGGTCCTCGCCGCACGGGGCGAACACCAGCGCCGCGACGTCGGTGGTGTCCGTCGCGTGCCACACGCCGGCGAACGGGCCCGGGAAGGTGTGCCGGACCCGGGCGGTCGGTGCCGTGCCCGCGAAGTAGTAGTTGGCCTGCTCGAGCGCGCTCGCCCCGCTCTCGATGTGCGCGTAGCCGCGGTACTCGGCCTCGGCGATCGCGTACGTGAACCCTTGCGGCACGTGGACGAGCACGTTGATCTGGCAGTTCTTCCGGGCGTCGAGCGCGGACGCGCCACCGCCGGCCTTGGCGGTGAAGTTCGTGTAGTGCACCGTGAACGACGTGTTGTCGGACGCGACGTCGGCCGACGCCGTGGCCGTGCCGGCCGGGCAGCCCGATCCGTTGATGGTCTTGACGTCGAGCGTGATCTTTTCGGTCGGAGCCGATGTCACCGGGGAATCGACGGGTGCGACGACGGCGGACAGAACCATTCCGGCTACGACCAACATACCGAGCATGACGCTCCTCCAAATGGGCCACGGTGCCTTTTGATCACGATGATCGCGCGCGGAACGGATCGTAGCGCGATCGCAACCTTTTCGACGGCCACTGAACGGAGTAACACGGCAACCCGGAGTACGGGAAATCCATTTCCCGTCATTTTACTCTTCCACCGTTGTGCAAATCGGAAAATCGACGGTCAGTGCTGGTCCAGACCAGTATCGTGCCGGAGCGAGTACGGCGGTGTCACGCCGCCGAGCAGAGCTTCGGCGTCCAGGGTCGAAGCCCGGCTCCCCCGCTCCGCGAACCGCCGCGCGACCAGCGCGCCCGGGTCGTCGACGACGTCGGCGCGCCCGGAGAGGAATGCCCACTCGTGCTCGTCGGAACCGAAGTACAGCACGGTGCCGAACACCTCGCGGAACCGCCGCCACGACGCGAGCAGCGTCTCGTTGCGCCACAGGGTGGGGCAACCCGCCTGGCAGGTCACCACCCCGCCCGGCGCCAGCACCCGCACGCACCGGCCGAGGAAGTCCTTGCCGTACAAGCGGTTGTGCTGCGCGTCCGGATCGGTGTTCTCGTCCGGCAGGTCGATCACGACCACGTCGTAGGTGTCGCCCCGGGCTTCGGCCGCGGCCAGGAAGGCCCAGCCGTCCGCAAAGGACACCCGGATCGGCCCGCCACTCCGCTCGAGGTCCCCGGTCGTGTAGCCGTAGGGCAGGTGCTCGGCGCAGGCCCGCACCGCCTGCTCGTCGATGTCCACGTGGTCGACCAGCGTGGCACCCGCGGAAACCGCCAGCTCGGAGGCGACGCCCTCGCTCGACCCGATGATCAGCACCCGCCGCACCCGCTCGGCCAGCAGCAGCGCGGGCACCATCAGCGCCTCGTGGTAGACGAGCTGGCTCGCTTCGGTGCTCTGGCGTTCGCCGTCGCAGAACAGCGAAACCCCTTGCGCGGTCTTGCCGATCAGCACCTCCTGGTACGGCGTGCGCGCGCTGAACACGACGTCGTCGACCGCCCAGACGCGGGTGAGCCCGGCGCCGACCGGTTCGTGGATCGTGGGCACTAGCGTTCTCCCCGGTGCAGGACGGACAAGTGGACCGAAGCGGCGTCCAGCGACTTCGCCAGCAACCGCAGCGCGTGCTCGGGGTCGGCGCGCTCGCCGCAGGTGAACACGTCGGCGAACAGCGACCCGTGCTCCGGATAGGTGTGGACGGACGCGTGCGACTCGGCCAGCAGCGCGATCACCGTGGCCCCCTGCGGCGCGAACCGCTTCGCCACGACGTCGACGACCGTCGCGCCCGCCTCCGTGACCGCCGCCCGCAGCAGCTCGCCCAGCCGCGCGGCGTCGTCGAGCAGCGCCGGGTCGACGCCGTGCAGCTCGGCCAGCACGTGGCGCCCGGTGAACCGGCCGACCTCAGGCATCGCCCCACCTGCCGACGCAGTAGGTCCGCAGCGGCTCGATCCCGTTGAACCCGACCGACGCGTAGCTCGCGGTGTAGGCGCCGGTGCCCGGCAGGTCGAGCCGGTCGCCGGTCGTCAACGACTGCGGCAGCTCGTACGGCGTCCGCTGGTAGAGGACGTCGTCACCGTCGCAGGTCGGCCCGGCGAGCACCACCGGCCCGGCTGGGCTGTCGTGCGGGCGCACCGGCTCGAAGCGGTAGGCGATCGCCTCGTTCTCGGCCTCGGCGAGCCCGTTGTAGCGGCCGATGTCGAGGTAGACCCACCGCCGTTCGCCGCGGTGCGCGACCAGCACGACCTCGGTCCGCAGCAGGCCGGCGTCGGCGACGAGCACCCGGCCCGGCTCCAGCAGCAGCTCCGGCCGGTTCGCCGGGAAGTGCGTGTCCAGTGCGGAACCGATCTTCGCCGCGTACGCCGCCAGCGGCGGGACCGCGCCGCGGTGAGTGGTCGCGAAGCCGCCGCCGAGGTTGAGCCGCGTCATCGCGACGCCCTGCGCCTCGGCTTCGGCGAACAGCTTCGCCGCCGTGGCGATCCCGATCTCCCACGCGGCGACGTCCGGCTGCTGCGACCCGACGTGGAACGCGATACCGGGCCGCAATCCCACCGCGGCCGCCTGGAGGACCAGGTCCAGGGCCTCGGCCGGGTCGCAGCCGAACTTGCGGCCGAACGGCGTCACCGAGTCGGGTGCGTCGAGCACCACGCGGATCGACACGGCCGAGCCCGGCGCGAACCGGCCCAGGTGCTCGACGTCACCGGGCGCGTCCGACGTGAACTCCCGGACCCCGCGCTCGAAGGCGAAGGCGATGTCCCGCGGCTTCTTGATCGGGTTCCCGTAGGCGAGGTCCGCCGGATCGGCGCCGCGCGCGAGGCACAGCGCCAGTTCGGCGGGCCCGGCGACGTCGAAGCCGAGCCCGGCCGCCACCAGCGCATCGAGCACGGGTGGCGCCGGGTTGGCCTTGACCGCGTACCGGATCAGCGCGCCCGGGAACGCCGAGCGGACCTCGCGCGCCCGGGCCGCGACGGCGTCGGTGTCGACGACGAGGCACGGGGTCGGCGGGTCCCGTTCGTCGAGGAACCGGCGGAGGGAGTCGGCGCACACGGCGCCAGTGTCGCAAACGGCGTCAGGCGAACCGCCAGAGGTGGTCCGGCGTGCCGTTGTCCGACCACTGGGTCACCTGCGCGCCGTCGGCGGTGGACTGCTGGTCGACGGCCAGCACCTTGCCGCTGCGGACGTTGACGATCTTCGACCAGCCACCGCCGGCGTCGACGATCCGCCAGTTGTGGTCCGGGGTGCCGTTGTCCTGGAACTGCTGGACGTGGGCGCCGTCGTCGAGGCTCTGGTCGTGCACCGCGAGGATCTTGCCGCTGTTGCGGTTGACGATCCGGACCGTGCCGTCCCCGTTGTCGACGACGGCCCAGAGGTGGTCGACCGTGCCGTTGTCCGACCACTGCGTGACCTCGGCGGTGTCGGCCAGTGACATGCCCGACACGGCCAGGACCTTGCCCGAGCGCTGGTTCTGCAGCTTCCGCCACACCGTCGCCGACCCCGCCGGGCGGGTCAGCAGGGCCAGGTAGCCGCCCGCGACCGGACGGGCCTGGAAGCCGCGCTGGGTGGCGTCGGCGACGACGTACCAGTCGGTGAACGGAACGCGCTGCGGCGTGGTGTTCGCGAAGCTGTACACGCCTTCTACCAGCGTGTTCCGGATGTTCGGCTGGTCGGTGAGCCACGCGGCGGTCCACAGCTCCCAGTCGGCCTTCGTGTAGTTGTTGCGCGGGTCGAGCAGCACGCCGTGGGCGCCCGCGCGGCCCTGGTACCAGGCCGCCTCCTGCGCCGCGACGCCGAGCGGGACCAGGTCGAGGCCGAGCACGCGGTCGGCGAAGCCGTTGTACTTCAGGCTCCACGTGCCGGGCTGGTCGTAGGCCAGCTTGAGGTGCTGGCCGTCCTCGGCGAGGGTCACCCACTGGCTGATGTAGCTGCGGGAGGTCGACCGGTACCGCCGGACGTCGGCGGTGTTGCCGGTCGCCGCGGCGAGGACGCCCATCGCGCCGACGCCGATGATGCCCTTGAGCGCGAGGTTGGCGCTGTGCGCGATGAACCCGGTGAAGTCGTCGGTCTGGTTCTGGAAGCCCGGGTCGAGGGTGGTGCCGATGAGGTACTCGGCCCACTGCCGCAGGATCGGGTAGTGGGTGGTCGCGAAGGCGACGGCGTCGGCCGACGGGAGCCGCTGGACCAGCGCGGCGGCCATGATCAGCATGTTGGCGGACTCCTCGACCGGCATGCTCTCCTCGTTGCCGTCGTTGTGCCCGGCCGCGTCCGGGTAGTGGGTGCCGATGTCGTGCTCGGCGAACTGCATCGGCCAGCCGCCGTGCTCGGCGTAGTCCAGGAGCGGCTCCAGGATCAGCCGCAGGTAGGCCGGGGACAGGGCGAGGTAGGCGGGGAACGCCGGGTAGGTGACGTCCACTGTGGACATGTTGCCGCTGGAGGAGATCTCCTTGAGGAAGCCCCAGGGCGCGCCGCCGCGGTCGACCAGTTCGGTGCCGCCGAAGGCCTGGCGCAGCGCCAGCGCGCAGATGGCGGCGTAGTGCTCGCCGGTGGTCCCGCCGCCGGCCGCGGCGACGGCGTCGTCGTGCAGGCGCTGGTCGATCGCGACCGCCGCGCCGAGCGCGCTCGCGTAGTCGTTGGCGAACCAGACGGCCATGTCCTGCCAGCTGCCCCAGTAGTGCGTCCACCAGGGGTTCAGCGGGGTGCCGAGGTAGCGGACGGCGGGCGTGCGGACGTGCCCGATCGACAGCGTGAACGGGCTCGACGAGCCGCCGGCCGGGATCGTGCCGAGGTTCTTGTTGAACGCCAGCACCGGCCAGCGGTCGCTGATCGCGCGTGGCTGGGCGGTGTCGCTGGTGTTGGCCAGGGCGCCTTGGCCCGCCGACGCGGCGCGCACGACGGTGTCCTGCCCGATCTGCCAGCTCACCCCGGACGTCGGCGCGGCGAGCACGAGCGAACCCCAGCTGGCCTGTTCACCGTTCTCCTGCAGCACGCCCGGGCTCGCCGGGGTGCAGCTCAGGAGCGTGTAGCCGGTGGATTGCTGCTGGGTCCAGGTGACCGGGGTCGAAGTGTCGCCGTGCACCCACTCGGCGGAGGTGTCGAAGTGGAGGTCGACGGCGTGCGCGCGGCCGTCGGCGCTGGCGGCCCGGATGGTGACGTAGCCGAAGGGCACGCACTGGCGTTGCAGGTTCGCCGGGTCGACGGGCGAGAAGAACGTGACGGTCAGGGTGACGCCGCCGCCGGTGAGGACGTAGGTCGAGCGCGTGCCGGTGACCTGCAGGCTGACCTGGGTCATCGGGGTGAGCGCGGGCCCGGACGGCAGTGCGGGCGAGCCGGCGAAGACGTACGCGGCGCCGTCGATCCGGGCGAGGCCGCAGAGGGCGGTGGTGTGCCCGGTCCAGAAGCCGGCCCAGGTCCCGGGGAGGTTGTCGGCGGCCTGCCAGGTCGACAGGTACGGCGACCGGACGATGAGCGGAGTGGCGGGCGGCCGGATCGGGCTGAAGGTACCCGCGGCGGCAACGGTGCCGGGCAGCCAGAGCGCGGCGGCGACGGCGACGGCCGAGCCGCCGGCGAGCCGGAGCAGGTCCCGGCGGGTCAGGTGAGCGCGTTCTCGGGAGGACATCGGTGGCCCCTTCCACGGCGTGCGAGCCGGTGCGGGGATAACTTTTACATCGTTGGTACAACGTTGTAAATCCGCCGTTGGTCGGGGTGGTGATTCTTTGGCGGACCACTGGGGGCGCAGGTCCGGTACGGATTCCGACCCCGCTCGGACGGCGCGGGTCGGTCGGTGTCCGGCGCGGCCGGGCTTGGTCGACGAGGAAGTGGTGAGGATGGGGCAGTGCGGGTGCCTGGTGCGGCCGACCAGCGCGATCCGGCGGGCGACGCGGCGTGGCCCGCGGGCGCGATCCGGCGCGGGCGACGCAGCGCGATGCGGCCGACCAGCGCGGTCCGGCGGCCGACGCGGCGTGGCCCGCGGGCGCGATCCGGCGCGGGCGACGCAGCGCGATGCGGCCAGGCAGCGCGGCCCGGCCACGCGCTGCTTGCCGAGGCGGCGGCGGTCGAGCGTGCGGGCACTGGCCGTGAAGTCCGCGCGGCAGGAACGTCTGCATCCCGCCGGATCCCCCGCACGCGGCCGCCGATGCGGGAAGATCGGGTGCATGCACGCCGACCTCGTCTTCACCCGCGGCCCCGTGCTCACCCCCGGCGGCCGGGCCGGCTTCGCGGCCGTCCGCGGCGACCGGATCGTCGCCGTCGGCGACGATCCGGTCCCGCTGATCGGACCGCGCACCGACGTCGTCGACCTCCGCGGCCGCCTGCTGCTGCCCGGTTTCCAGGACGCGCACGTCCATGCCGTCGGCGGCGGCGTCGAACTCGGCCGCTGCGACCTCACCGGCGCCGCCACCGTCGTGAGCTGCCTCGACGCCGTCGCGGCGTACGCCAGGGCGAACCCGCGGCTCGGCTGGCTCACCGGCAGCGGCTGGTCCCTGGACACCTTCGCGGGCGGCCTCCCCCACCGCCGGCTCCTCGACGCCGTCGTGCCGGAACGACCGGTCGTGCTGGTCAACCGTGACCACCACGGCGCGTGGCTGAACACTGCCGCGCTCGTCCGCGCCGGGATCACCGCGAGCACGCCGGACCCACCCGACGGCCGCATCGAGCGTGACGCCGAGGGCCCCTCCGGCGTCCTGCAGGAAGGCGCGATGGACCTCGTCACCCGGCTGCTGCCGCCGGTCACCGAGGCCGACAAGCTCACCGGCCTGCTGCGGGCGCAACGGCTGCTGCACTCGCTCGGCGTCACCGCCTGGCAGGACCCGCTGCTCGGCGAGTACGGCGGCATGCCCGACCCGTCGAGCGCGTACGCCACCGCGTCGGAACGCGGCCTGCTGACCGCCCGGGTCACCGGCGCGCTCTGGTGGGACCGCGCCCGCGGCGCCGAGCAGCTCCCGGACCTGCTGGAGCGCCGGGAGTCGTTGCGCGACAGCGGTTTCCGCGCCGGCACCGTCAAGATCATGCTGGACGGCGTCGCCGAGAACCACACCGCGGCGATGCTCGGCCCCTACCTGCGCACCGGCCACAGTGGACTGAGCTTCGTCGACCCGGTGGCGCTGCGCGAGCACGTCACGCTGCTCGACGCGCACGGCTTCCAGGTGCACTTCCACGCCCTCGGCGACCGCGCGGTGCGGGACGCGCTGGACGCCGTCGAAGCCGCCCGCGCCGCCAACGGCCCGGCCGATCGCCGGCACCACCTGGCGCACTTGCAGGTGGTGCACCCCGACGACGTCCCGCGGTTCCGGCGGCTCGGCGCGACCGCGACGATCCAGCCGCTCTGGGCCGTGCACGAGCCTCAGATGGACGAGCTGACCATTCCCTTCCTCGGTGACGAACGGGCGTCCTGGCAGTACCCGTTCGGTGCCCTGCTGCGGTCCGGCGCGACCCTGGCCGCCGGCAGCGACTGGCCGGTGAGCAGCCCCGACCCGCTGCAGGGCATCCACGTGGCGGTCAACCGGATCCCGTACGGCGAGGACGTGCCCGCGTTCCTGCCCGGGCAGCGGATCGGCCTGGCCGAAGCGATCGCCGCGTACACGGCGGGCTCGGCCCATGTCCACCACCTCGACGACACGGGCGAGATCCGGCCCGGCCACCGCGCCGACCTCGTGGTGCTCGACCGCGACCCCTTCGCGGGCCCCGACTCGGAGATCGGGGCCGCGAAGGTCGCGATGACGTTCACCGGGGGCCGGTGCGTCCACGAGCCATGACCGCGGGCTCGGGTTCGACGCTCACCCGCGGCCGCAGGGGCAGGTTCTCCAGCCCCTCGACGTCGAGCACCAGGAACCAGTGCGCGTTGGCCGGGATGTGGATCTTGAACATCGGTGCGGTGGCCACCCCGCCGTGCATCCGGTAGTACTGCCGGCGCCGGTAGGCCTCGAAGTTGACCTCCGTCAGAAGCCTGACGTTGGCCATCGCCTCCAGCCGGATGGTGACCACCGCGTCTCTTCGCACTTTCCCGAGATCGAACACGTTCGCTTCCATTTCGCCCCTATTCCAAGCGTGGGTTCGTACTGGCGGTCGCGGGCAGCGCGGATCGCGCCGCGCACCGCGACGGACGGAAGTTCGGCGCGGGTCAGCCGGGGCCGGTACCCGGTTCGCAAGCCCGCCAGAGCGGGACGAAGTCCCCGTGCGGCGGCATGAACGTCCGGGTGGCGCGGGGTCCGTGGCCGGGGGTGAGGAAGCCGGGCGGGACGGTGGGATTGGTCCCGCAGGCGGCATCGGCGGGCGCGGGCGACCGCCGCGCCGGCTCCGGGGCGTCACCCGGAGCGTGCTTCTGCGACGACGCGGTGGTGGCGTGAGTCGGCTGCGACCCGGTCTTCGCGACGGCCGGGGGCCCGGCGCTCAGGTCCGGCGGCGTGCAGGGCCGGTACTGGGTGGCCGCCGGGCGTGCGCTTGGGGTGGTTTCCTGCTGCGGCGGCAGGGTTTTCGCCGGGTGCGCCGGCCGGCCGAGCACGGCGACGACCGCATGCGACACGGGCAGCTCGTCTCCGGCCACGGCCGCGCCGATCGGCCGGACCACGGGGTCGACGACCGGAGTGAGCCCGGCGACGGGCTGGACCACGGGCGACGCGACGGCTCGGGCGGCACCCAGGACCGGATCGAGCACGGGAGCTGCGGCGCGCACGAGCTGGGAGACGGGATCGAGGACGGGTGCGAGGGAACGCACCCCGGGTTCGACGACGGGCACGGCGGCCCGGACGATCTGCGACACCGGCTCGAGCAGCGGACGTGCGGTGCGCACGACTTGCGAGACCGGCTCAGCCACCGGCACTACCGCTCGCACCACCGGCGAGACCGGCCCGACCACTGAGGCGACAGCGTCGACCACGGGCACTGCGGAACCCACTACGCCCGAGACCACCTCGGCTCCGGGCGCGACATCGCGCACGACCTGGGAGACTGGCCGGACTACAGGTGCACCAACACCAACCGCAGGAGCGGCGGAACGCACTGCCCCAGAAACGGGCTGTGCCACCGGTGCGACAGCGCGCACGACCTGCGAGACCGGTTCGACCACCGACTTCGCGGATCGCACCGCCTGGACCACTGGTGCACCAGCGCGCACGGCCTCCGACACGGCCCCAGTCACCGGCGAGGCCGATCGCACTGCCTGGGTGACCGGCTGGACCACGGGTGCACCAGCGCGCATCGCCTGGGACACGGACCCAGTCACCGGCGAGGCCGATCGCACCATCGGCGTGGCAATGTCCGGCACCCGGGAAACCGGCGCGGCAACTACCCGAGAGACCGGGGCCTCGGCCGCACGCACCACCGGCGCCCCGTGAGAAACAGCGGAACCGGCCGCCTGGTCCTGCGCCTGAGCCACCGGCGACGGCTGGCCGCCCAGCACACCCGCCACCACGTCGCCGACGACGGTCCGGTCGGCTGCCTCGGCGTGGGCCGAAACGAGCCACGACACCAGCCAAAGACCGGCCACCGCTCCCGCCAGGACCAGCAAGCGGCGGGCAGCGAGCGTCGCGCCAGCCTCCTTGCGGGGCCTGGTCACTGTCGGCGAACCTCCGGGTGCGGGAAGCGGGACTGGGACTTACCCTCCAACGGCCGTCGCCACACCCGCGCAACGTGCCGCCTGCCGCGACCACTCGACCGGCCTAGTGCTTTGGTGTCAGCAAGCCTGAGTCCATCGGCCACTTGGCGGAGGCGGATGAACCAGTCGCAGGCGGCCGTGCCAGTCAGGCTTCCTGAGAGCGCCGGTGGTCCGACAATGCACCCAGCGCGAGGACGCCGTGCTGGAGTCCCTCGCGGAACGTCGCGCGCTGGCCCGGGCTCAGGTCGGCGAGCAGCGCGCCTTCCACCTCGGCGACCGCCGGGGCGCAGTCGGTCAGCAGCCGGCGGCCGGTGTCGGTCAGGCCGGCCAGCAGGACGCGCCGGTTGTCCGGCTGCGGGGTGCGGGCGATCAGCCCGCGCTTCTCCAGCGCCAGCACCATCTCGTGCATGGTCTGCGGCCGCAGGAACGAACGCCGGGCCAGCTGGGCCGACGACAGCGCGCCGCTCGCCTCGAGGACCGTCAGCGCGGTGTACTGCAACGTCGTGAGCCCCAGCGGCCGCAGCGCGTCGTCGAGCAGCGCTCTGATCACCAGCTCGAGGCGTTTGACCAGGTAGAGGGTCAGCGGCGGCCGGGCAGGCTGCTGCTCCGCGGAGATGCTCACGCCGCTCATCATGACACGCGCCCGCGGCTATGCTCCGATCATGGACCTCGGTCGGCAGACCCGTGTGCGGCAGGCGTTCGACACCTTCTTCGGCCCGCCGGAACCGCCGTCCGGAAACCACGTCCTCGACCTCTTCCGCCGGACCGCGGAAACCGTGCCCGCGTACCGGAAGTTCCTGCGCCAGCACGGGATTTCCCCCGACGACGTCGGAACAATGGCCGACTTCCGGAAGCTGCCGCTGCTCGACAAGGCCGGCTACCACCGGAAGTACCCGCTGCCCGAGCTGTGCCGCGGCGGGACGTTCGCCGAGCTCGACATGATCGCCGTCTCGTCCGGGTCCAGTGGCCGGCCGACGATCTGGCCGCGCGCGCTCGAGGACGAGCTGCACGTCGCGCGCCGGTTCGAGACGGTCATGGTGGACGCCTTCGAAGCCGATCGGCGCAGCACCCTCGCCGTCGTCTGCTTCCCGCTCGGCACCTGGGTCGGCGGCCTGTTCACCACGGCGTGCGTGCGCCACCTCGCGGCCAAGGGCTGCCCGATCACGGTCGTGGCGCCGGGCAACAACAAGGCGGAGATCCTGCGCGTGCTCCCGGAGCTCGCGCCGCACTTCGAGCAGGTGGTGCTGCTGGGCTACCCGCCGTTCGTCAAGGACGTCGTCGACACCGGCCTCGCCGAAGGCGTCGACTGGCCCGCGTACGCGATCAAGCTCGTGCTGGCGGGCGAAGTCTTCAGCGAGCAGTGGCGCGAGCTGGTCGCCCGGCGGGCGGGGATCGCCGACCCGGTCCGGGACGTCGCGTCGCTGTACGGCACGGCCGACGCGGGTGTCCTCGGCACCGAAACGCCGTTGTCCGCGGGCATCCGCCGGTTCCTCGCCGGTCATCCCGGCCTCGCCCGCGAGGTCTTCGGCGACGCGCGCCTCCCGACGCTCGTGCAGTACGACCCGGCGAGCCGCTTCTTCGAGGTGCACGAGGGCACGCTCGTCTTCACCGGCGACGGCGGGATCCCGCTGATCCGCTACCACATCGCCGACGACGGCGGGCTCCTCCCGCACGCGCAGCTGCTGGAGTTCTGCGCCCGCAACGGTTTCACGCCGCCGCCCGGGCCGGAGCTGCCGTTCGTGTACGTGTTCGGCCGGTCGCTGTTCACGGTGTCGTTCTTCGGCGCGAACGTCTACCCGGAGAACGTCACCGTCGGCCTGGAGCAGCCCGGCATCAGCGAGACGGTGACGGGCAAGTTCGTCATCGA
Source organism: Amycolatopsis sp. NBC_01488 (assembly GCF_036227105.1). Taxonomy (NCBI): domain Bacteria; kingdom Bacillati; phylum Actinomycetota; class Actinomycetes; order Pseudonocardiales; family Pseudonocardiaceae; genus Amycolatopsis; species Amycolatopsis sp. NBC_01488. The sequence continues at coordinate 7,830,764 of NZ_CP109434.1, forward strand.
GTCGGTGGAGGACGCCGACCGCGACCGGCGGCTGCGCATCACGGTCGAGACGGCCCCGGGCGCGACCGCCGACGCCGCCGGGATCGCGGCCGCCGTCCGCACCCAGCTCGTGCGGCTCAACAGCGAGTTCGCGCACTACGTCCCGGTGGAACGGCAACTACCCGACGTCGTCCTGCGCCCAGCGGGCGATCCCGAGTACTTCCCGGTCGGGGTGAAGCACCGCTACACGCGGCCGTCCTAGGGCCGGATCAGCTTGCGGAACCGCTCGCGCCGCTCGTCGGCCGAGGAGCCGTCCGCGATGTCGTCGTCGAACCACGAGGACAGGGCCGTCCACAGCTCGGCGCAGCCCGCGAAGTCGTCGACCGTCGAGTGCTCGACCAGCTCGGCGATGTCGCCGACCAGGTGATCGAGCCGCTGGTCGCACAGGCGGACGTACTCGCGGACCACGATGTTCACGTCCAGGCCGGTCTTCGCGCGCGGGCCGGCCGCGCCGCGCAGCTGGGCGTGCAGGCGCTCCTCGCAGTACAGCGGGAATCCCGCGATCGCCCCCGGGTAGCCCGACGCCGACGACCACGCGCGGAACGCGCAGATCGCCTGGTAGCGCGTGTACCAGTCCTGCTTGCCGGTCGCCAGCTCGGTGAGCCTCCGCCAGGCGTCGCGGTCGGCCGCGCGCCAGCGGTCGAGCGTCCGGCCGTCCGGGATCGTGGCCGCGTCGAGGGCCCGGGCGCGCCAGAAGTGCGCGCGGCAGGCGGCGATCTCGCCGACGAGCTGCCGGACGTAGCTGACCTGCTCCCAGACGTGCGCGCGCTGCGGCCGCAACGGCGCGGCGCGGTCCGGGGAGAACGTCACCATCTCGAAGACCCGGAACAGCTCGTGGCCGCGCAGCGCGACGAGGTCGGGGTCCTCCCCCATCACCCACGACCGGCGCTCCGGCAGCCGGCCGCTGTGGCTGATCGTCGCGGCGTGGTAGAGCTCGCGGACGGCGCGCCGGGCCACTTCGTCCCGCGCTTCGCCGAGCAGACGCGGGTTGCGCGCGCGGTCGCGGAGGTCGCGTTCGCCGCGAGGACCGACTTCGAGCATCGCGATCGCGTACACGCTCGCCGCGTTGTAGCACTCCTCCCACGACTTGCGGGGCCCGGCGGCCTCGACGGTCTCGTCGAGCGCGCGGGGGTCCGGCGGCCAGCGCCGGCCCGGGCAGACGTCGGCCAGCCGCACGCGGCTGCCCGGGTAGGCGGGCCGCGGCTCGGGCACCGCGCCGGTCACCGGCTCGACGTCCGCCATCGCGCGCCGCACCACCGCCCAGACCAGCGACAGGTCGAGCGCGCGGTTCGTCAGCTGCCGCCAGGTGGGGCGCCACCGCCTGCCGAACCGGCGGTAGTCCGCGACGAGCCGTTCGATCTCGTACTGCGACAGCGCGCAGAAGTACGAGCGCATCTCGGCGGCCCGCTGGTTGTACTCGGCCAGCTGCGCGGGCGTCGCCTCCTGGACGACGAGCTCCTCGGCGGGCACCCGCAGCACCCGGCGGTGCAGCTCGAGCCGTTTCTCCGGCGGGATCACGTACGGCCGCACCCGCACGTCGAGGTCGACGTAGCGGCGGAAGCGCAGCTCCAGCGCCACCCGCAGCTCGGCGCGGCGCAGCGCCCGCGCGTCACCGGGCGCGCCCGCCGTCGTGCGCCGCACCCACCAGGAGCCGGCCACCGAGTCGCCGTGGCCCAGTACGAGGGCGTGCCGGTAGCGGGCGATCAGCAGCGCGACGTCGCGCCCGCGGCCCGCGTGGCGGGGCTGGCGCGCGAAGTCCGGGCCGATCCACCACCGCGCCAGCTTCGGGTGGCCGCGGCTGCACAAGGTGATCACGTCGTCGTAGGTGGCCAGCGCGTCGAGGTGCAGGTCGAGCTGCTCCTGCAGGGCGGCGATCTCGAGTCTGATGTAGACGTTCGACGGGTCGAGGCTGACCGCGCGGTAGTACTCGGCGAGGGCTTCGTCGTAGCGGCGGTGGATGATGAAGTGGTTGGCGCGCTGGTAGGCGTCGAACAGCTCGTACGGGATCTTCGCGCCCCGCCAGGCGGCCCAGTGGATGTTCGTGCGGACGTAGGCGCTGCGCGGGATGACGAGCGCGGCGACCGCGTTCGCCGCGCGGTGCAGGACGCGCGGCCAGTTCTCGTCTTCGATCACCAGCGGGCTCGCGGCGAACCGCGGGACGCGGACGAGCTCCAGGATGAGCTGGTAGCGGCCGGTGGTGTTGCCCGGCCGGACGGTGCCGGTGACGGTGAACGCGGCGGGCGGCTGGGCGAGCCGGACCAGCTTGGTGACCGCCTTCCACCACCCCTCCGCGGAGTCGCCGGCGTTCTCGACGATCTGGATGAAGTCGTAGGAGCTGCCCGCCCCCGGCACCGGGGTCGGCGTGTAGAGCCGGGAGTCGTTGAGGATCCGCTTGAACGCGGCGGTCAGCTCGACGGCGGAGTCGATCTCGCGGTCGTGGCTGCGCTCGGGACGTTCGTCGGCGAAGAGACGGATGTCGATCTGATTGGCGCGGAACGCTGCGGTCTCCAGCCGGGCCCGGCCGACGAAGTACAGCGTCAGCACCGCGGAGACGAGCACGACGGAGGTCTGCAGGACGGTCCAGGTGATGACGCTCGCGACCTTCGGGTCCCGGACGAACGTCCAGCTCTGGAAGAACGGCAGGTACGGCACGACGGCGAAGCCGGTCGCGACGAGCCCGGACGTCACCGCCGCGAGCCACCACCTGATCCGGTGAGCCGCCGGAAGTTCCGCCTGATCGAAGCCGCCGTGTCGTCGCGCGGGCACCGCCGATCACCCCCTCGTGTCGCCAGGTTACTCGCGGAGGGGGTGCGATTCGTTACGGCCCGTGATCCGCGACGTCGGCGATCACCTGGGCGTGGCACGGTTCCGGCACGCACCAGCAGCCGAGCCGCTTCCCGCGCAGGTCAGGCAGGAGGGCGAGCAGGTCGGGCCGGGACAGCAGGTACTCGCGGTACTTCTTCACGACGTCCTCGCGGGTGCCGTCCGGGCCGGGCCGGAACGGGCTGGCGAGCTTCGACCCGGCGAGGTGCCAGCCGCCGCGGTGCATCGGCCGCCCGACGTAGACGACGTCGGCGTACTCCGGGTCGTCGCGGTGGCCCTTGAGGTTGACGACGGTGGTGGGCATGCGTGCTCCTTCCTCGCCGCCCAGCCTGGCGCGACCGGCGCGGGGCCGCCAGGGGTGGGCTGCCTACGGCGTCGACGCCCGGAAATCCGCCACCAGCTCGTCCAGCCGCCGCCGGGCCCGCGCCGCGTCCGGAGCGGTCAGCGCCGCCCGCGTCGGGAGGACCGCGGTCAAGCCCCACGCGCGGCCGCGGGCCCACGTCGCGTCGTCGATGTCCAGGGCCGCCCGGAAGACCGCCCGGCCCTCCGGCGACAACACCGACCACGCCACGATCAGGTCGCACGCCGGGTCGCCCACCGCCAGGGTGCCGAAGTCGATCACCGCGCTGAGCCTGCCGCCCCGCGCCAGCAGGTTTCCCGGGGCCGGGTCGCCGTGGATCCACACCGGCGGGCGGTCCCACGGCGGAGCCGCGCGAGCCGCCTCCCAGACCGCCGCCACCGCGTCGAGGTCGATCAGGCCGGCCAGCGCCTCGATGCGCGGGGCGAGGCGGCCCGGGGCGATCGCCGAGTCGCGCTCGTCGGTCGCCGAGACGCCGCGGAACCCGTTGCTCCACTGGGGAGCCGGCCCGCCCGTGGCGTCGGCACGCTGCAGGGCTCCGAAGAACTCCGCCAGCGCGGCGGCCGGGTCCGCGACGCGGCCGGGGTCGAGCGGGCCGCCGGGCAGCCAGCGCAGCACCGACCACGGGAACGGGTAGCCCTCCCCCGGCCGGCCCTCGGCCAGGGGCACCGGGATCGGCAGCGGCAGCACCGGCGCCAGCTTCGGCAGCCACTCCTGTTCCCGCGCCACCTGACCCGTCCACCGCGCGTACCGCGGCAGCCGGACCGCCAGATCCGGCCCCAGCCGGAACGTCGCGTTGTCCACGCCCTGCGTCGGCGCCGGCTCGACCGCGAGCCCGGCCCACCGCGGGAACTGCGCCGCCACCAGGCGCCGGACCACCTCCACGGTGATGGTCGCTTCGCGGGAAGACAGCTCCAAGACACTCCTCACGCCGTCGGAAGACCCGCCGACGATCACAGCGAGCCACGGCCGGTCTGTCCACCGAATTGCGTGCCGCTGGTCCGCCTAGTGCAGATGCACTATGCTGAAGGCTCACGGTTGAGCCGTCAGCCGCTGCCGGACGTTCCGCGCCCGGGCCGGCAGGCTGCCTTGACCGGCACCGCTCCGCCCCACGTCCGGCCCGCCCCCGCTGCCCGACGAAAGGGTGCCCGCGATGGTTCCTGAACCTCGCTCGGCCGACCACGAGCTCACCACCACCGACTGGATGAACGCCGGCGGTCGCCTGTCCCTGCGCGTCTCGCGCCCCACGCCGCGCACCGTCCTCGTCCGGGTGACCGGCGAGGTCGACCTGAGCACCGCGCGCCGCCTCGACGAAGTCCTGCACTCGCGCATCCGCGGCCCGGTCGGCGAGGTCGTCATCGACCTCGCGGGCGTCACGTTCTTCTCCGTCGCCGGGCTGAACTCGCTGCTGCGCGCCCAGCTCCTCGCCGACGCCGCCGGGGCGCTCCTGACCGTCGACCCCGGTGGGTCGCGCGCGGTGCAGCGGCTGTTCACGTTGCTGCCGATGGACTTCTACGGGGTGATGAGCCCGCGGCCGGTCGCCTGACCGGTCACGCCGACGACCGGCCGAGCCGCCGGACGGCTTCGACGATCTTCGTGTTCGGCACGCCCTTCACCAGGTACTCGGTGACGCCGGCCGCGGCGAGCCCGGCCATCGAGGCGCGGTCGGCGTAGGCCGAGAACGCCAGGATCGCGGTCTCCGGGCTGAGCCGGGCGATCTCGCGCGCCGCGCGGGCCCCGCCGCCGCCCGGCATCCGGACGTCGAGGACCGCGACGGCGGGCCGGTGGTGCTCGGCGAGCCGGATCGCCTCGTCGGCGTCGCGGGCGACCGCGACCACGGCGATGTCGGGCTCCTCGTCGAGGACCTCCCGGAGGACGGCGCGGATCATCTCGTCGTCGTCGGAGATCAGCACCCGCACCTCGGTCACGGTTCCAGCCCCGGCAGGTCGGGCAGCAACGGCAGCCAGAACTCGACCGTGGTGCCGCGGGCGGGCGCGCTCGTCACCGACAGCCAGCCGTGCGCCGCTTCGGCCCGTTCGTGCATCTCGACCAGCCCGAAGTGGCCCGCGCCCGCGTCGTCGCCCGCCATGCCGACGCCGTCGTCGGCGACCCGCACCAGCGTTCCGTTGTCCACTGTGGACAGCCAGAGGTCGACCCGGGTGGCGCGGGCGTGCTTGTGGACGTTGCTGAGCGCCTCCTGGCAGATCCGGTACACGGTGATCGCGGCGGCGGGCGACGGCTCGGCCGTGAGCTCGTCGCGCACCGAGTGTGCCAGTCCCCAGCGGCCCGCGACGTCGTCGACGTAGCCGGACACCGCCTCCACCAGGCCGTGCCGGTCGAGCTCCGGCGGCCGCAGCCGGGACACCAGGCCCCGCAGCCTGCCGATGGCCGCGTCCACCGACTCGTCGAGCCGCGCGACGGCGCTCGCGTGCGGCTCCGGCAGCCGGGAGGCCAGCAGCTGCAGCCGCATGCCGACGGCGACCATGGACTGGATGGACTCGTCGTGGACGTCCCAGGCGATCCGGCGCCGTTCGACCTCCTGCGCGTCGACGAGGTGGCCGACGAGCCGGCGGCGTTCGCGCAGGGCCTGCTCGGCGTTGCGGCGTTCGGTCATGTCGCGGGTGACCTTCCCGAACCCCTGCAGCCGGTGCTCCTTGTCGAACAACGCCGTGATCACCACGTTCGCCCAGAACCGCGTGCCGTCCTTGCGGACCCGCCAGCCCTCGTCCTCCAGCCGGCCCTCCTCGATCGCGATCTCCAGCTCCCGCGCCGGCTTCCCCGCCGCCACGTCCTCCGGCGGGTAGAACACCGAAAAGTGCCGCCCGATGATCTCGGCCGCCGACCAGCCCTTGATCCGCTCCGCACCCGCGTTCCAGCTCGAAATGTGCCCACCCGGGTCCAGCATGAAGATCCCGTAGTCCTGCACGCTCTGCACCAGCAACCGGAACCGTTCTTCGCTCTCGCGCAACGCTTCCTCGGCGTTGCGGCGTTCGGTCATGTCGCGGGTGACCTTCCCGAAGCCCTGCAGCCGGTGCTGCTTGTCGAACAACGCCGTGATGACGACGTTCGCCCAGAACCGCGTGCCGTCCTTGCGGACCCGCCAGCCCTCGTCCTCCAGCCGGCCCTCCTCGATCGCGATCTCCAGCTCCCGGGCGGGTTTTCCGGAAGCGACGTCTTCCGGCGGGTAGAACACCGAAAAGTGCCGCCCGATGATCTCGCCCGCCGACCAGCCCTTGATCCGCTCCGCACCCGCGTTCCAGCTCGAAATGTGCCCACCCGGGTCCAGCATGAAGATCCCGTAGTCCTGCACGCTCTGCACCAGCAACCGGAACCGTTCTTCGCCCTTCCCCAGGGCTTCGCCGGTCAGGTCACGGGTGACCGTTTCGAACCCGAGCAGCCGGTTCCGCTCGTCGAACGACGCCGTGATCACCACGTTCGCCCAGAACCGCGACCCGTCCTTGCGGACCTGCCAGCCGTCGTCCTCCAGCCGTCCCCGTCCGGCGGCGACCCGCAGCTTCTCCGCCGTCTCGGCTTCGGGTACCGCGAGCACCGAGAAGGGCCGCCCCAGCAGTTCCGCCGCCGGCCACCCGGTGAGGCGCTCGGCCTCCGCGGTGCAGCTCACCACGCGGCCTTCCGGATCCAGCCGCACGATCGCGTGGTCGTCCATGCCGCAACTGTGCCGGATCCGCGCCCGGCCGGCACGGCGCGTCAGCCGGCCAGGCCGGCCGACGGTGCGGACAGCGCGCACCAGACGACCTTTCCCAGGCCGTGGCGCGCGGTCCCCCAGGCCAGGGACAGCCGCTCGACGAGGGCCAGGCCCCACCCGCCGTCGGCGCCGGGCGACCGCCGCACGGGTGGTGCGGGGTCGTCGTCGAACACCTCGACGCGGATGTGGCCGGCCCCGACGCTCAACCGGAGGACCGGACGGCCGGCGCCGTGCTGGAGGGCGTTCGTCGCGAGCTCGGTGACGATCAGCAGCGCGTCGTCGACGAGGGTGTCGCAGGCCCAGGCCGTCAGCGTGAGCCGGGCGAACCGGCGCACGACGGCCAAGCCACCCGCCCGATCGGTCAGGGCGCACTCGGCCGTGAGCGGCGCCGGGATGTCCACGGCGTCAAGCGTGCCGCGCGGCTCGCCGCGGGACGAGATGCAAACCGGGGCCGCGGTTCTGGTGCAGCTGCATCAGCCGATCAGGCCCTCCCGGCGGGCCACGGCGACCGCTTCGAGCTTCGAGCGCGCGCCGAGCTTCTCCAGCACCCGCTGCACGTGGTTGCGCGTGGTGTTGCGAGAGACGCCGAGGCGCTCCCCGATCTCCTCGGTGGTGGCGCCCTCCGCAAGCAGGTCGAGGGTTTCGCGCTCCCGCGCGGTCAGCTCCGCGCCGCGGGCGGGCATCCGGCCGGTGAGCCGGTCGAAGATCTCGGGCAGCAGTTCCGGGGCGAAGACGACACCGCCCGCGGCGACTTCGCGCACCGCGGACTCCAGCAAACCGAGCTGCGACGACTTGAGCAGGAGCCCCGCTCCGCCCGCCTTCGCGACTCGCGCGGCCACCGACGGCGTCGCGTCCCCGGTCAGCACCAGCACCCGCGCGCCACTCGAGCCGAGCTCCCCGATGACGCCGAGCGAGTCGCCGTCCGCGAGGCGCCGGTCCAGCACCACGACGTCGGGAGCGTGCTCGCGCGTGTCGGCGACGGCTTCCACCCGGGACCGGGCGCGGCCGACCACGGTGATCCCGTCGATGCTGTCGAGGGCGAGCTGCAGCGCCTCCGCCACCATGTCGTGGTCCTCCACGAGCAGGACTCGGACGGAGCTGGGTTCGTCGGCGCTGCTCACGGGGTTCCCTCGCTGGTCGGGTCGCTGGCGGCCCATCCTAGGCGCCCGGCACGCGTCACCACGCCGGCGTGCTCGCCCGCAGCAGGAGCCCTTCGGGCCCGGTGGCCGGCAGCCGGTCGACGAGCTCCTCGTGGCGGCCCGCCGTCCGGAACACCGGCGGCCGCGCCGGGCCGGCGCCCGGCAGCAGGTCGACGAACCGCGCGACCGCGTTCGGCGCCGGCACGACCTCGGCTCCGCCGAGGTAGGCGAGCACCTCGGGCGCACCGCCGCCGGCGGGCTCGACGACCGCCGACCAGCCGTGCACCTCGTCCCAGATCAGCGCCAGGTCGTGGCCCGGCCGGCCGGGCAGCGCGCGGTCCAGCGCCACGTAGCCGGAGGCGGGCGCCTCGAGGTCGAGCGAGCACGACTCGAATCCGACGCCCACGGCGCAGGCGACCCGGGCGAGGTAGGCCCGCAGGCCGCGGGCGAAGTGGTATTCGCTGTCCTTGCCGAAGTCGATGAGGATGTTCATGGGTCTCGCCTCCCGCGCCGCCGCTGCGCCCGGTTACCCCCTTCGGCGGAATGTCACACTTCGGGGTTATTCCTCGATCGCCCCGCCGACGGCCCGCAGGTGCGCCCGGAAGGTCAGGCCCGGATCCGCTGTGCGCGCGGCGAGGAAGTCGGCGAAGCGGACCTGGTCCCGCAGCGGCTCGCCGGCCCGGATCCGGTCGGCCTGGCGGCGTTCGGTGTCGCGGATGCCCTCGGCGAGCGTGAACAGCTCCCCGGCCCGATCGCGGGGCAGGAAGACGACGCCGTCGTCGTCGCCGGCGACGAGGTCCGCCGGCCCGATCCGCCAGGTGCCGACGATCGCCTCGGCGAGCCCGCCGTCGACGCGCGGGCCGAGGCCGAGCGGGCCGGTGGGGATCGAGCCGAGGCTGAACACCGGCAGGCCGATCGCGCGGATGTCGGCGGTGTCGCGGTGCAGGCCCCAGATCACGACCCCGGCCAGCCCGGCCGCGCGCGCTTCGAGGACGACGAGGTCGCCGACGCAGCTTTCGTCGAGGCGGCCACCGTTGTCGACCACCAGCACCCCGCCGGGCGCGGCGTGCTCGAAGGCCTCCAGGAAGACGTCGACGCTGCCGACGTGCCGGGCCGGGATCGCCGGGCCGAGCACGCGCGTGCCGGGCACCACCGCGCGCGTCGGCGCCGGGGCGCAGCGCACCGGAAGGCCGGCGCGGATGCACGCGTCGGCGAGGTGGGCGGTGGTGAGGGTCGCGAAACGCTCTGCGAGGTCGGCCATGCCGCCGAATCTAGCCAGCGGTCTCGGCGGTCAGCCAGGCCAGGTAACCGGCGCTGCCGCCGACGATCGGGGTCGCGATCACCTCGGGCAGGTCGTAGCCGTGCAGCTGCCCGAGGCGTTCGGCGAGCGCGGGCACCCGCGCGGCGGTCGTCTTGATCTCGACGCGCCACTCCTGGTCGGTCCGCACCTCGCCCTCCCAGCGGTAGACGCTGGTCACCGGCCCGACGACCTGCGCGCAGGCCCCCAGCCGCTCTTCGACCGCCTTCGCGGCCAGCTCCCGGGCCGCCGTCTCGGAGTCGGTCGTGGACGTCACGATCACGTGCTCTGCCACCATGCCCGCGAGGCTACCGGCGGCCGCGCCGACACCGCGGACTCAGCAGGAGCCGGATCGGCTGCCTCGACGGCCACGCGCCGACGGGATCGCGGCTCAACGAGATCGACGACCCCTACCCGGCCCAGCGCGCGGTCCCGTGCGTCCGGTCGGCCGCACCGCAACCCGGGCAGCCGACGGCTCCCGCCGGGTGACCCGGTCCCGTGCGCCGTTGCCCGACCGGGATCCCGCGGCGGACCGGCCCCCTACTATGTGTGCCGCCGACCCGAGCCCTCGTCGCGGCGCCCCGTCTTGCCGGGCGGGATCCCCTTGGCCGCCGGCTCAGGTCGTGGGTCTCGCGCTCGTCGTGGTCGTCGGGGTGGTGGACGTCGTCGGCGTGGTCGTGTGGGTCGGGGTGGTCGTGCGCGGCGGGGTCTTGTGCCGGGTGCTCGCCGGTGGGTTCGGGTGCGAGGCCGCCACCGTTGCGTGCGTTGCCTCCGGGGTTTCCGGCGACGGGACCGTCACCAGCGTCGGTGTGTCCGTCGCCGAGGTCGTCGCCGGCGGGGTGCCGCCTGACGGGCTTCCGCCCGAGCTGCTCACCGCCACCGCCACGCCGCCGATCGCCACGACCGCCACCGCGCACAGCCCGATCACCACGCCCCGGCGCGAGGCCCGCCGTCCCGGGGTCGCGTCGGACTTGACGCGGCCCAGCGACGGGGGCGCCGCGCCCGCGCCGAACCCCGGGGCCGGCAGCGCCCGCGTCTCCTCGCGCGGTGCCGGCACGCGCGGCGCCGAGGGCAGCGGGACCGGGGGCGGCGGCACCGGCCGGATCGCCGGGTGCGAACGCGTCGCCTGGACCAGGCCCGACCGGCCCGAAGCCAGTGCCGCCGCGCCGAGCGCGACCCCGTACTTCGGGTGGATGTCGACCGCCGTCGGACGGCCCAGCTCGGCCGACACCAGCTGGGACACCAGCGGGATCCGCGACGAGCCGCCGACCAGCAGCACCGCGCCGAGGTCCGCCGGGCGGAGGTTCGCCGACCGCAGGGCCCGGTGCAGCGAGCCGATCGTCGCGGTGATCGACGGGCGGATCATCTCCTCGAACTCGCCGCGGGTCAGCCGCACCTCCGTCTGCACCGACGGCAGCAGCACCGGGACGGCCGTCTCGGTGTCGGCCGACAGCGCCTCCTTCGCCAGCACGCATTCCTGGCGCAGCCGCACGACCGCGGCCACCGCGCCCGCGTCGTCCGGGTCGATCCGCGACAGCTTCCCGTCGAGCGCCCGGTCGACGTGGCCGAACACCGCCTCGTCGAAGTCGACCCCGCCGAGGCCCTCGATCCCCTCCGGGGTGCCGAGGATCTCGAAGCCGGTGCCGCGCTTGCGGAGCACGGTCGCGTCGAACGTGCCGCCGCCGAGGTCGTACACCGCGACGACGGCGCCGTCGTCCAGCCGCTCCTGCGCCGCGTAGTGCGCGGCCGCGGCTTCGGGCTCGGTGATCAGGCCGACGTGGTCGATCCCGGTCAGCCGCGGCACCTGCTCGAACAGCTCCCGCTTGTAGGGCCCCCAGTTCGCCGGGTGCGTCAGCGTGATCCGGTCGGGCCGGCCGCCCTGCTGCCCGGCGACCGTCCGCACGACGTACCCCAGCAGGTGCGCCATCAGCGACGCCACCGAATGCGGCGCGCCGCCGAGCAGCACCGGCGTCGGATCGCCCAGGCGCCGCTTGAACTCCCGCGCGACGCGGTCCGGCTCGACGGCCGCGCGCCGGCTCGCGGCGTCACCCACGAGCACGCTGCCGTCGGCCCGCAGCAGCACCACCGACGGGATGGCCGCCGTGCGGTCGCCGAGCGACACCATTTCGACGTGGCCGGCGCTGTCGACGGCGGCGGCCGTGAAGGTCGTGCCGAGGTCGATGCCGAGTCCGTAGCCCATTGTCAGCCTCCGCCATCCGCGTGCGCGTGGTCAAAAGTCGGGTGCTCGTCCGGGACCTGCTCCGGGTCCGGGTCGGCGAGGTGGTGGTCGTGGTGGTCTTCGTGCTCCGGCGGCTGCTCCGCCGGCGGCGTCGCTTCGGGCGGCTCCGGCGGCGGTTCGTCCGGGAGGTGGCCGGTGTCCGGCAGGTGCTCCGGCTCGGGGTGCCGCGGCGGCTCGAACGGGTGCTCCCGCTCCGCCGGGTGCGCCCGGGAGCCGGTGACCTCGCCGGCGTCGTGGTGCTTCGGCTCGGGTTCGGTCGCGAAGCTGTGCTTCGCCGGCGGGTGCTCGGCCAGCGACGAAGACGCGGCCAGCGTGGCCGTCTCCGCCGCGGCCGGCTGCGGGTCCACTGTGGACACGCGGCCGATGGTGACGGCGACCGGCGGCGCGGGCGGCGCGGGAACGGTGACCGACGTCGTCACCGCGGTGCCGCGGGCCTTGTCGCCGACGGTCTCGGTCTGGTGGATCACCGGCCCGGCGGGTTCACCGAAGGGGTCGTCGGCCTTCGCCTGCTCGTCGACGCTGATCCCGACCGCGATCCCGGGCGGCCCGCTCGCCGCCTCGTCGAGGGTCACCGATTCGTCCTGGAACACCTCGACGTCGCCGTGCCCCGGGGCGTCGGGCGTGAGCTGGCAGGTCAGCGAACCGCCGTGCTCGACGCTGATCGTGCCGTCCGGGTTCTCGTGCACCACGACGTGGGCGTCCTGGACGACGTCGATGTCCGTGTCGCCCGGCGTGCCGTCCCCGGGCACCACGAGGTGCTGATGGTCGACGTAGACCTCGTCGTGGCCGTGGTCGTGCACCACGAACCGCTCGGTGGCCTCGATGACGAAGTTGCCGAACTCGTCCTCGCGGACGTCGATCTGCTCGAACTCCTCGACGGTGGGCAGGTCTCCGACCGGCGCGCCCCCGGGGGTCTCCGGGTGCCAGACGGTGCCGGTCCGCGCCTCGACCGAGCCGTCCTCGCCGCGCGTGACGGTGCTGGTTTCGACGTGCGGCACGTACTCGTGGCCGGTGTCGGCGTGCGGCGTCTCCGCGGCGACCGGTTCGGGGTGCGGTGGCGGGGGCGGCGCACCCGGCGATCCGGGCGTGAGCACGTTGCCGGCCACCTCCGAGGCGACCGCGCCGGCGGCGGCCGTGACGGCCCTCCGGATCTTGTGCTTCGGCTGCTCGGTCACGACAAGACCTCCGCCCGGGCTTCGCTGAGCAGGATTCCTTCACAGGTGCGCACCAGCACGCGGGCCGCGTCGCGGACGTCGCGCGGGGACGCGGGGTGCTCGGCGCGCCGCTGCCACCTCAGCAGCTGCGCGCCGAGCGCCTGCCGGACCGCGGCGCGGCCCGCGTCCCCCGGCAGGTTCAGCCGGCTCGGCACGTCCACCCCGGCCGCGCCGAGCAGCCGTTCCGCGTCGCGGGCCTCGTCGGTGGTGAACAGCACGACGCCGAGCCGGATCGAGTCGATCAGCTGGATCTCGGCGAACTCGTGCGCTCCGGCGACGATCCGCTCCCATTCGTGCAGCAGGCCGCCGGTGCGGTCCGGGTAGGCCCGCAGGACCTGTTCCACCGCCTGCAACGCCGAACGCGCCTTGAGCACGTCGGCCCGCGCCGCGAACTGGGTCGTCAGCAGGGACCGCAGCCGGTGCAGGCCGCTGCGGGCCAGCAGCTCGCCCGACAGTGCCCGCGCGCCGGTCACCATCCCGCCGCGCGTCAGCTCGACGGCCAGGCGGACACCGAACAGCCCGTAGCGGCCCAACAGCTCGGCGCGCTCCGGCGCCGGAACGTCCACTTCGGACTCCGCGCGGGCCAGCCGGTCGACCGACGTCAGCAGCCGCGCGACTGCTGCTTCGGGGGCCGCGGCCAGCAGCCGGAACGCGCGGTATTCGGACTCCTTCAGCGACGCGGCCGAGCTGGCCAGCAGGCCGGCCACCGGAACCACGGTCTGGCAGAGCCCCCGGATCCGGGGGTCACGGGCGTAGCGGTCGGCGATCTTCGCCGCCGAGTCGAGCGCGTCGGTGCGGGCGTGCCCGACCTCGTCCGCCCGGGACAGCACGCCGATCGTGTTCACCGGCCGCCGCTGCGCCGGGTCGTCGTGGAAGGCGTCGAGGAACCGGACGTCGTCGCCGTGGACGTGGCGCATCAGGTACACCACGGCGTCCGCGGTGCCGACGCCGTCGCCCTCGGGGACCAGCGCCACCTCGGTGCGTTCGGACACCGCCGAGCGCGCCGAACCGAGCCCGGGCGTGTCGATCAGCGTCATCGCGCGCAGCGCCGGGGACGGCCAGTCGACGACGAGCCGGTCGACGTCGCCGGGATCCATGCCGAGTTCCAGGCCGAGCGTGCCGGACAGGCGCCCGAACGGCAGCTGGCGCGGCATCCCGCGGACCGGGTGCAGCATGATCCGGTAGGTCGGGCCGTTGCGGTACCAGGTGACGACCCGGGTGCACTCTCCCGCGTCGGTCGCCGCCAGCTCCTGGCCGACGAGCGCGTTGAGCAGGGTGGACTTGCCGGCCTTGACGCGCCCGGCGATGGCGACGCGCAGCGGTTCGGCGAGCCGGCCGGCGATCTGCCGCAGCTGCGGCTCGGCCGGCGTGCCGGCGTACCCGGCGCACGCGCGGGCGACGAACCCGCGGACCTGGACGTAGAGCGGGGTCATCGCGTCACCGCCGGGACGGGCTTGGGCGCACTGCGCAGGGTGAGTTCGTCGGCGCGGCGCCCGAGCACCTCGAGGGCGTCGATGTCGGCTTCGAGGCGCTTGAGCTCGGCCGCTTCGGTGTCGTCCTCGACGACCGCTTTCTTCGCGTTCGCCAGCGCTTCGGTGAGGGACCGCTGGAGTTCTTCGACGCGCGCGCTGTAGGCGTCGCGGAGTTCCCTTTGGACGGTCCGCATCGCGTCACGGGAATCCTTGCCGACCTGGAGGTTGAACTCGTCGACGAACCGGCGCACGGCGGTCTTGGCCAGGCCGCGACGCTTTTCCAGCTGCCGCTTGCGTTCGTCCATGAAGCCGGAGCGGCCCATGAGCAGGCCGGCCGCGACCCCGAACGGCGTGGGAATGGCCAGCGCGGCCATCTTCGTGAGCATCGAGAACATCAGGAAGCCGCTGTAGGCCTTCTGGAACGCGGCCATCCCGGTGGTGCCGCGGGTCTTGACGCCGGTGAACGACGAGTCGATGTCGATCTCCTCGACGACCTGGACCGGCGCCTGGACCTCGCGCGGCAGCACGGCTTGGGACTCGGCCAGCTCGAAGTGCTCGGCGACGCGGGACGCGAGACCGCGGGCCTGCTTGACGAAGGTCGCGTAGTTCTCGAGCGTCTCGTTCGCGAGGCGCTGGCGCAGCCACTTCTCGAACTCGGCCCAGTTCTTGGCGGGGTCGCCGTCTTCGATGGCCTCTTCGGCCTCGTGCAGCACACCGCGGGAGCGGGCGCGCAGGTCGTAGTCCACATCGGACGAGATGTCGGCGAACCCGTCGAAGAGCAGCTGCTGCCACCTCGCGGACTGGCTGCGCAGCGCGTCGACGCGGTCGTTGACCCGGGTCAGCTCCGCGACGAGCGCGGCGGACTGCTCCGGATGGGCGAGCGAGGTGCGGCGGGCGCGCAGGGCGGCGTGCAGCTGGCCGACCGCGGACCCGACGT
This sequence comes from Amycolatopsis sp. NBC_01488, assembly GCF_036227105.1. Lineage (NCBI taxonomy): Bacteria > Bacillati > Actinomycetota > Actinomycetes > Pseudonocardiales > Pseudonocardiaceae > Amycolatopsis > Amycolatopsis sp. NBC_01488. The sequence goes on from NZ_CP109434.1 coordinate 7,845,988, forward strand.
GCAGGCCGACGGCGTTGAGCGACGAGCGCTCGGCGTCCCCGACGACGCCCTGGAGGCGCTTGACCAGCTGCGGGAAGCCGGATTCGACGTTCATCTCCTGGTCGGCCGAGCGGGCCGCGACGGTGCGCAGCTCCGACGAGACGGCGACGGTGTCGATGGCGATCCCGCACGCGTCGAGGTGGCCGGCGTTGAGCTCGAGGATGCGCCGCCACTGCGGGTAGAGGTCGATCTTGGTGAGGACGAAGAAGACGCTCGGGCACAGTTCCTTGACGGTGCGCAGGAACCGCAGCTCGGCGCCGGTGAGTTCCTGGGAGGCGTCCGAGAGGAACAGGACGGCGTGCGCCCGCGGGAGCGAGCTGACGGTGACCGCGTTGTGCAGCGAGCCGAGCCCGCCGACGCCGGGGGTGTCGACCAGCACCAGCCCACCCGAGAGCAGCTGGCGGCTGATCGACGCGGTGACCGACTTGAGCTTCCGCAGGTTGCCGGGGTTCCCGGCTTCGCTGACGTGGGACGGAAGGTCTTCGAGGGAGATCCGCTCGGTCCACGGCGGCGACGACGGGTCGGCCGGTTCGTAGGTCGCCAGGGCCTCGGACTCCGGCGCGTAGCGGACGACGGTCGGCACCGCGGTCGCGATGTCGTCGTCGACCGGGCAGATCTTCGCGGTCAGCAGGGCGTTGATGAGGGAACTCTTGCCCTGCTTGAATTCCCCGACGACGTAGACGGTGACGTCCGGTTCGGACAGCAGGCGCCGGGCGTCGGTGAGGCGCTGGACGAGGTCGTCCCGCCCGTAGGCCTTCGCTCCCTTGACGGCGAGGTCGAGGGTGTCGAGGGCGATGTGCCCCCCGCCGCTCGGCTCCTGCATGACCGCTCCCCTTGCTGCTGCTTACGCCGGCTCAGACGTGCGGGTCGACGTCGTGGTGGTAGTCGACGTGGTGGTCTTGGTGCTCCACGTCGTGGTGGTGCTCGTGCTCGTGGCTGTGGTGCTCGGTGGCCGCCTGCTCGCTGAACTGGTCGCCGCCGTGGTGGCCGTGGGCCTGCTCGTTCTGGAAGATGTTCCCGTGGCCGCCGCTCGAGGCCTGCTCGTTGAACTGGTTGCCACCGTGGCCACCGGCGCCCTGCTCGTTCTGGAAGATGTTCCCGTGGCCACCGGTCGAGGCCTGCTCGTTGAACTGGTTCCCGCCGTGGCCACCGGCGCCCTGCTCGTTCTGGAAGATGTTGCCGTGGCCGCCACTCGCAGCCTGCTCGTTGAACTGGTTCCCGCCGTGGCCACCCGAGGCCTGCTCGTTCTGGAAGATGTCCCCACGCCCACCGCTGGAGGCCTGCTCGTTGAACTGGTTGCCACCGTGACCACCGGCGCCCTGCTCGTTCTGGAAGATGTCCCCACGCCCACCCGACGAGGCCTGCTCGTTGAACTGGTTCCCGCCGTGGCCACCCGAGGCCTGCTCGTTCTGGAAGATGTCCCCACGCCCACCGCTGGAGGCCTGCTCGTTGAACTGGTTGCCACCGTGACCACCGGCGCCCTGCTCGTTCTGGAACACGTCCCCGTGGCGACCGGCCGAGGCCTGCTCGTTGAACTGGTTCCCACCGCGGCCGGCGCCCTGCTCGTTTTCGAAGATGTCCCCGCGTCCGCCGGTGGAGGCCTGCTCGTTGAACTGGTTCCCACCGTGACCACCGGAACCCTGCTCGTTCTGGAAGATGTCCCCACGCCCACCGCTGGAAGCCTGCTCGTTGAACTGGTTGCCGCCGCGGCCGGCGCCCTGCTCGTTCTGGAAGATGTCGCCGCGGCCACCCGACGAAGCCTGCTCGTTGAACTGGTCACCACCGTGGCCACCCGAGCCCTGCTCGTTCTGGAAGATGTCCCCCCGCCCACCGTCGGCAGCCTGCTCGTTGAACTGGTCGCCACCCCGGCCGGAACCCTGCTCGCTCTGGAAAACGTCGCCCGATGAAGTCGTCATCGTGTGCACTCCTGACATTCGGATCGGTGAAGCCCGTGCCCCTCCGTTGTCATCCAGTCTCGGTCCGGCGGGCGCCCGGGTCATGAGTAGCGGCCTACTCGGGTTCGCCCACGCAAACGGCGAGAGCTACCTAGGGACCGTCGCCGGGACTACTCCCCGAGGCGAGCGGGCCTACCACCGACGCCAGCTCGCGCCGCCCGGAAATACCCAGCTTCGCGTAGACGCCGTGCAGCACGTTGTCGACCGTGCGCACCGAAACCACGAGCCGGTCCGCGACCGCTCGGCTCGTCAAGCCCGTCGCCACCAGGCGGGCGATCTCCAGTTCGCGGACCGTCAAGTCCAACGGCGTGTCCAGCGACGAAAGCGCCGGCGTCGCAGCGTCCTCACAGGACGCCAGCCACGCCCGCGCGCGCTGGGCCGACATCGCCGCGCTGCCGTTCTTGCCCTCCGCGCGGTACACCCGCGCGGCCTGGGCCGAGGCCTCCGCCGCGAGCAGCCGCGCGCCCACCTCGGCGAAGGACGAAGCCACCTCGTCCAACGCCGAAGCGTCCGACACCGCGCAAGCGTGCGCGGAGTAGAGCGCCGCCATTCCGCCCGCCGCCGGGATTTCCCCCGGCGAGGCACCGAATCTCACCAGGTCGTGGCGGATCTCGGCCGCGACCGCGAGCCGGCCGTCCGCCGAAGCCACGGAAGCCGCCGAAGTCGCCAGCTCCACCGCCCGGGACAGCTCGCCCCGCGCCGCGGCCACCCACGCGCCGTCCCACTCGCCGACCGGCTCCGTGACCCGGCCGCTCATCGCCGTCGCGCGGACCAGCGCCGCCGCGACGGCCGGGCGGAACTCGTGTGGCTGGTCGTGCGCGTCCGCGGCGAGGGCCTCGCGCAGCCAGCGGATCGCGCCGCGGACGTTGCCGTAGGCGAGCGCGACCGTCCCGAGCGACGCCGCCGCGCCCGCGACCGCCGGGCCCCACCGGTCCCGGACGGCGTCCCGGTAGCCGTCCCCGGCCCGGTCTTCAGCCTCCTCGAGCCGGCCCGCCCGGCACAGCGCGACGATCCGCGCGTGCTCCAGCCGCACGCGCGCACCGGGCGCGAACGCGTCCGGGATGCGACCGGCGATCTCCAGACCTTCGTCGACGACGCCGAGACACGCGTCCGTCCGGCCGGACGAAGCCAGCGCCCCGGCCGCGACGACCAGCGCCGCGAGCCGGAGCGCGTCGCCGCGCCGGTTGCGGTCCAGCACCGGCCCGAGCAGGTCCACCGCCTCGCGCGACGCCCCCGCCGCCGCGAGCAGGGCCGCCTGGGCGGTCGCCAGCTCATCCGCGGCCGAAGCGCCGGACACCGCCGTCTCGGCCGTGTCCAGCACCGCGGAAGCCTCGTCGCAGCGGTTCAGGCCGAACGCCAGGTTCCGGGCGCGAGTCGCGGCGACGCGGGCGTGCTGCGCGTCCGACACCGTCTCACCGGCGAGCTCCACGAGCAGCGAGTCGGCATCGGCGTGGCGGCCGCCGGCGATCCGGACCTGGGCGAGCAGGAACTTCGCGCCGAAGCCGCCGCCCATCCGGGCGGCTTCGGCCGCCAGCTGCTCGGCCTGCGGGAAGTCCTTGCGCAGCAACGTCTCCGCCGCGGCCCGGACCAGCTGCGGGTCGGTCGGCAGCCCGGCGGCCAGCCGCCACCGCACCAGCCGCGGCTTGTCCTCGGCGCGCCGCGCGCCGGTGAGGTCGAGAGTCTGCGCGAGCATCCGGTAGGTGTCGCGCTGCCGCAGCGGCGACGTCCGGCGCCGGATCACGTCGGCGTAGAGCGGGTGGGCGAGGCGGACGTTCAGCCGCCGCCCGGTCCGCTCGGAGACGACCAGCCCGGCCCGCTCGGTCGAGGCGAGGACGCGCTCGGCGCCGAGCCGCACCAGCGGTTCCACGCCCAGCGGCTCCCCGAACGCGAGCAGCTCCAGCAGCCGCCGCTCGTCGGCGTCGACCCGGTCGGTGCGGGTCTCGATCAGCTCGACCAGCCGCGGGGTGGCGGCCAGGGCGCCGCTCCACCGCCACACGCCGTCCTCGGCCGACAGCGAGCCGCTGTCGAGGCCGCCCTGCACCAGCTCGCGCAGGAACAGCGGATTGCCGAGGGCCAGGCTCCACAGCCGGTGCTCGGCGCCGTCGTCGAGCCGCCCGCCCAGCGCCGCGGTGATCAGCTCGGTGGTCTGCGGCCGGGTGAGCTCGCGGATGTCCAGCCGCTCGGCGACGCGGTCCTTCCACATCGCGAACACCGGGTCGGGCACGCTCACGCCGTGCGGCGCGATCACGAGCACGAACGCCGACGCGGTCGCGGCCAGCTGGTGCACCAGGGTCGCGGACAGGTCGTCGAGCAGGTGGGCGTCGTCGACGCACAGCACCAGCCGGCGCCCCTCCGCGCCACGGGTGAGGTGGCCGGCGACCTGGTTGAGCCGGTGCGCGCGGTCCCCCGTGCCGTCCGCGGTGCCGGGCAGCAGGTGGGCGAACGCGCCGAACGGGATCGTCGACGCCGAGGACATCGCGCGCACCCAGTGCGTGCGCGCCCCGCCGGCGGCCAGCTCGGCCAGCAGCACCTTGGCCAGGCGCGTCTTGCCGGCGCCGGCACGCCCGGTCAGCAGCAGCCCGCACACCTCGGGATCGGCCAGCGCCCGGCGCGCGAACGCAAGCTCCTGTTCGCGGCCGACCAGCGGCCAGTCGTTCGCCACACCCACTGCCTCCCCAACCCCTCACGGGCTTTCCGGTGCCCGCGCACAACCGTTCCTCGGATAATGACTACGCGGGCCCCGCCCAAGTACCGAATCCGCGCGGCGATTTGGCATAAATCGATGAGCGGTGCCGCGAATGCGACACAACGGACAGTCGATCTCCCATTTCGCGTGAGCATTTATCGGTCATTGCCGGAATACCGTTATCAGCGACTTCCCGGTGATTCTTTTTCCGGCGCGAGCATCATTCCTACGACGCGCGGCAGGACCACCGCGTTCCACCCGGCCATCGCGGTGACCAACGCCGGCTCCGGGCCGCCGGTCCACACGCGCACCTGGCCGGCGCGCAGGTCGGTGCCGAGCACGCCGGCCCACGGCACCTTCGGCGCGAACCACCGCCTGCCGCGCAGCCCTTCGGCGTCCGCGTCGATCCGCGGGTGCCCGCCCCCGCCGAACCGGGCGGTGGCGCCGGCCGTGATCGCGTCGACCGCCGCCAGCGCGATCCGCGGGCAGGCCGCCGATTCGACCAGCTCGACCAGCCGCCGCCACGTCTCGCGCGCGTCGTCCAGCTCGCTGCCGCCGCGGAAGGCGTCGAACACGAACCGGCTCCGCACGGGGCCGTGGGCCAGGCCCAGCGCGTAGCTGGCCTGGTGTGGCCGGGCCGCCGCGTGGTAGGCGACCCGGTCCACTTCGGCCAGCCGGAAGACCCGGTCCCCGATCACGATCACCTCGCCCGCCGCGGCGAGCGTGCGGCCGCCGCTCGAGACGCGGACCTCGCCGGACCCGGTGAACGAGAACTTCCCGCCCGCCATCGGATTACTTGCCGGTCTTCGCCAGGCAGAGCACGACGCCGGTGTCCCCTTCCTTGCCCTCCCAGAACACCTGGTCGGCGTCCGGGTACGGGGTGCACGCGCTGATCTGCGCCTCGATCTGGGTCTTGTCTTCGACGCGGGCGACGACCTTGAGCGTGGCCTCCGGCGTCCCGCAGTCGACGATCTTCACGGAGTTCTCGCCGCTTTCGGTGACGCAGTTGCCGACCTGGGCGTTCTCGCCGTTGGACCGGGTGGCCACCCAGACCAGCGCGAGGACCCCGGCGACCAGGATCAGGAACACGGTGAGCACGATCTTCTGCCGCCGCTTCGACTTCTTCGGCGCGGCCGGCGGCTGGGGCGGCGGGCCGGGCATCCCGGCCTGCGGCGGCACGGGGCGGGTCGGGTCCGGGTACTGGGGTCCACCCGTCTGGGTCATGGCGTTTCCTCCCTCGAACGTCCAGCTGTCGCCTTCTAGGCGTTCCACTCGCGTTCCACGGCGTTCCACCCGCAGTTCCGCGCCAGGGGCCAGGATGGGACCGCCCCGCCGCCGACGTGAGGACCCGAGGATGACCCGACTGCCGGCCTTGGCCGTCACCGCTCTGACCACCGCCGCGCTGCTGACCGGCGGGACGGCCGAAGCCGCGAGCCCGCCGTTCACCGCCTCGGTCTTCCGCGCGACGCACAACAGCTATTCCGGCGACGTCGACGGCGCCAAGAGCTCGATCGCCTACCAGCTCGACCACGGCGTCCGGTTCATCGAGTACGACATCCACGACAACGGCTACGCCACGAACCACGACTACGGCGTCGGCCACGACTCGCCCGGCAACGCCGTCGACCACAGCGGCGGCAACCCGGCCTCGAACAACCTGCGCGACTGGCTGTCGGTGGTGAACACGTGGTCGGCCGCGCACCCGGCGGCCGCGCCGATCGTCGTCATGCTCGACCTCAAGGACGACCTGACCGACAACGCGAACTACGCGGCGGGCAACCTCGTCGCGGTCAACGACGAGCTGGAGTCGGTGTTCGGCAGCCGGCTGCTGCGCGCCCAGGACTACCCGGCCGGGCAGCCGACCGTGGACGCGCTGCGCGGGCGCGTGCTGCCGCTGCTGTCCGGGGACGGCGGCACCCGCAGCGAGTACAAGCGCGACGTCGGGTACCACCCGGCCGTCGCGATCAACGGCCGCGGCCAGGTCGTCGAGTTGCACGACTCGGGCGGCGGCGCACTCTGGTACTGGACCGGCACGTACGGCGCCGACGGCCGGGTGACCTGGCTGCGGCACGGGAAGTACGACAGCGGCCAGACGCCGGCCGTCGCGCTGAACGACGACGGCGACCTCGTCGAGGTCCACCAGTCGCAGACCGCGTCGACGCTCTGGTACCACGTCGGCAAGCTCGGCGCCGACGGCGAGATCACCTGGCAGGCCAGCCACCAGTACGACAACGGCGTGCAGCCGACGGTCGCCTTCACCGACGCGACGCACCTGCGGGAGATCCACCAGAGCCAGAGCAGCAGCCAGAACTGGACCTGGAACGGCACCCTGTCGGCCACGACGGTCGCGTGGACCGGCAACGCCAAGACGTCCGACGCGCGGTTCGCCAAGGACACCGCCACCACCGGCACCCGGCGCGTGCGGGTGTGGACCGGCGCGGACGGCCCGACGCCGTCGAACACCCTGCGCGCGGACACCGCGAGCGTCCCCGGCGACCGGATCCGCTACCGGCAGGTCGCGTTCGACGAGTTCCAGCAGGGCGACAGCGCGGAGCTGCAGCAGGGCGCGCTGTTCTACGGCGCGCCCGCGACGGAGTCGGCGTTCATCACCTCGGCCCGCCAGTCGGGCAAGCTGGTCCGCGGCTGGGACTTCGACTCGGCGGGCGACGCGACCACGCCCCTGGCGAACTACCCGGCGACGAACCACCCGTACGACGCCTGGTACCAGACCATGGTCACCCAGAACGGCGCGGTCGAGTAGGCCCCGGCGGTCGTGAGTGGGAAACAGTGTCAGTACCCTGTTTCCCACTCACGAGCCGGTCAGCCGGGGTGGTAGGAGCAGCGGGTGCCGGTGCGGACGCCGTCGCGCAGGACGTCGCCGATCACCGCGTCCGCCGCGGCGATCCGGGTCAGCGCGCGGCGGATCGCCTTGCCCACCGCGATCCGCGCCTTCTCCTCGGCACCCGCGAACTCGCGGACGCGGCCGGCGAGCCCGGCGGCGGCCGACAGCTCGCCCAGCAGCCAGTCGCGTTCGGTGCGCACCTGCTCCGCGCGGCTCGTGTCGTGGTTGGCCTCGTGCTCGTCGAGCTCGGCCTCGAGGTTCGCGAGCCAGCGCCGGTAGTGCGCGGTCGCCGTCCGGTCGAGCACCGGCTGCCCGGACGTCACCTCGGCCACCACCCCGTGCGCCAGCTCGACGGCGGTCAGCTCGTGGCCCGGGTTGTCCAGCAGCGTCGCGAGGTAGCCCATGCCGACGCTGTGCTCGACCAGCGCGGACCGCCCGTCCAGGGCGAAGAGCCAGTGACTGCCTTGACGCCGGCACGTCACGCGCCGGTCGGCGACGCGGGAGGTGAAGTCCGGCAGCACCATCCCGAGCTGCTCGGCCTCGCGCGCCGCTACGGCCCGCTCCCGCCCAGCCTCGGCCGACGCGGGTCCGAGTGCCTGCGCGAGCCGGGCGCGGGACAGCGCCGCGGCCGGCCAGTGCGCCAGCGCGAGGTTGTCGCGCACCGCCGCCCGGAAGTGCTCCGCGGCGCACTCCGGTTCGCCCGCGGTCAGCATCGCCACGCCCAGCGCGTGCTGCACCGAGCCGAAGCAGGCGACGCCGAGGCTGGCCGTCATCGGCAACCGCGCGAACGGCGTCAGCAGCGCGTACGCCGCCAGCGCCGATTCGACGTCCGCGAGCAGGTACGCGGACTCGACGATCCCGTACAGGGACACGAGCCAGCTGCTCGACCGCGGCAGCAGCGCCAGATCCCGCCCGCGCAGCCGGGCCAGCGCCCCGGCGGCCTCGCGCTCGTCCCCGGCCGTCGCGGCGGCCACGGCCAGCCCGGCGATCATCGCGTTGTCGACGGCGCTGAGCGTCGGCGAATGCACCGTGTCCCGCAGCACCGGCAGCAGCTCGGCGACGCGGCCCTGGTACCAGCGGACCGCCCCGACCTGCGCGGTGTACCAGCCGATCACGTCGGCGTCCCCCGCCTGCTCGCCGCGCAGCGCGCAGGCCGCCGCGCGCGCTTCGGCCTCGGCGAACCGGCCCGCGCGGATGCTGAGCATGACGTCGATCGCGTCGAGCACGAAGCCGACCGCGAGGTGGTCGCGTTCGGCCAGCAGGCCGCGCAGGTCGGCGAGCCCGCGCTGGGCGTGCGGGTCGCCGTCGAGGAAGAGGTCGACCGTGCGCCAGAGCGTGCCCATCAGCAGGTCACTGCGCCGTCCGGTCCGGAAGCCTTCGGTGATCAGCTCCTGCGCGAGCGCCCGGCGCTGGCTGCCGTGGTCGGGCCCGAGCAGGCAGTGGTGGGCGAGGCTCGCGGCCTCGGCCCAGGCGACCGGATCGCCCGCGCGCTTGGCTTCTTCGAGGACGGCGAGGATCTCGTTGCTCTCCCCCGCCACGTAGTCGGCCTCGCCGGCGAGCCGGGCCTTGAGGCGCAGGGCCAGCGACGACCCCGGGTCGACCGCCGTGCGTGCGCTGCGCAGCCGCGCCTGCAGCAACGCCGCCGCGGGCGCGCTCCGGTGTTCGTGGACCCACAGCCCGCCCATGCCGAGCGCGGCGCGTGCCATCCCGGTGCCGTCGCACTCGGCCTCCGCGGCCCGGTACGCGCGGTCGAACCACTCCCGGCCGGCGCGCAGGTCGCCGTCGGCCTCGAGTGCGCGCTCCCCGTTGCGCAGCAGCTCGCCCAGTGCGGTGGCCGCCGGTCGCGTTTCGCTGTCCAGCATCGCCGCCCCCTCTCCCCCGGGAGATGGTGCCCGTGCGACGCGCCGGGGTCAACGTCCGAAAACCGGCGGGAAAACCCTGATCACGGCCGGGAATTTTCCGCCATCACGGTCCGCGCGCGGTCCACTCGCGACAGTCGCTGACGGCCGCCGTCAGCGCTTCGCCAGGAACCGGTAAGCCCGCGCGGCGAAGCTCCGCGACATGAAGAACCTCAGCGTCCTGATCTCCGGCGCCGGCATCGCCGGCCCCGCCCTCGCCTGGTGGCTGACGCGTTACGGCTGCACCGTCGCCGTCGTCGAACGCGCCCCCTCGGTGCGCCCCGGCGGCCAGGCCGTCGACTTCAAGGGCGCCACCCACCGGACCGTGCTGGAGCGCATGGGCATCCTCGACGAGGTCATCGCCCGCCAGACCGGCGGCACCGACCAGACGATCATCGACGCCGACGGGCGGCCGCAGGCGGTGATCCCCGGCGAGTTCACCGGCGGCGAGATCGAGATCCGCCGCGGCGACCTGGCCGACCTCCTGTACGAGCGCACCGCCCCGCACTGCGAATACCTCTTCGGCGACACCGTCACCTCGCTGACCGAGACTTCCGACGGCGTCGACGTCACCTTCGCCCACGCCGAGCCGCGCCGGTTCGACCTCGTCGTCGGCGCCGACGGCATCCACTCGAACGTCCGCCGGCTGGCCTTCGGGCCGGAACGCGACTACGTCACCTTCCTGGGCCACTACTACGCACTGGCCGAGCTGGGCGCGCAGGTCGCGGACGGCGAAGCCGTGATGTACAACGAACCGGGCCGGATGGCGGCGGTCGGCGGCCCGAAGGCGTCGGCGTTCTTCGTCTTCGCCTCACCCGAGCTGGACTACGACCGGGGTGACGCCGGAACCCAGCGGAAGCTGGTGGCCGCCGCCTACCGCGACGCGGGCTGGCGGGTGCCCGAGCTGATCGCGAAGCTCCCGGACGCCCGCGAGTTCTACCTGGACTCGCTCGCTCGCGTCACGATCGACCACTATTCGCGGGGCCGGATCGTCCTGCTCGGCGACGCCGCCTACGGCAACACTCTCGGCGGCTTCGGCACCGGCCTCGCGACTGTCGGCGCGTACGTGCTCGCGGGCGAGCTGCTGGCCGCGGACGGCGACCACCGCGTCGCCTTCGCCCGCTACGAGGAGCAGTTCCGCGGCTACGCGAAGATCTCGCAGCGCGGCAGCGCGGGCCCGTTCCTCGCGCCGCCGTCACGCCTGCGGATCAAGCTGCGGGACTGGACGTTCAAATCCCGCTTCCTGCTCGGCCTCCTGCTCAAGGCGACCGACGAGTTCGCCACGGACATCGAGCTGAAGGACTACGCCTCGGGCTCGTAGGCCAGGTTCGGCCGCAGCCACTGCTCGACTTCGGACCGCTCGACGCCCTTGCGGCGCGCGTAGTCCTCGACCTGGTCGCGGCCGAGCCTGCCGACGGTGAAGTACCGCGAGTCCGGGTGCGCGAAGATCAGCCCGGACACGCTCGCCGCCGGCGTCATCGCGAACGACTCGGTCAGGTCCATGCCCAGCCGGCCGGCCTCCAGCAGCTCGAACAGCTCGCGCTTCTGGCTGTGGTCGGGACTGGCCGGGTAGCCCAGCGCCGGGCGGATGCCGCGGAACCGCTCCGCGTGCAGGTCCGCCAGCACCGGGTCGGCGTCCGGCTCGAACCAGTCACGGCGGGCCCGCAGGTGGATGTGCTCGGCGAACGCCTCGGCGAGCCGGTCGGCCAGCGCCTTGACCATGATCGCGCGGTAGTCGTCCTGCTCGGCCTCGTAGCGGGCCGCGAGCGGCTCGGCGCCGTGGATCGCGACCGCGAACCCGCCCAGGTGGTCGCCTTCCGGCGCGATGTAGTCGGCCAGGCAGCGGTTGGCGCGGTCTTCCGGCTTCGACGTCTGCTGGCGCAGCATCGGGAACCGGACGTGCGCGAACTCGCCGTCGAGCAGGATGTCGTCGCCTTCGCTGTGCGCCGGCCAGAACGCGTAGGCGCCCTTCGCGGTGAAGCTGCCGTCGGCGACGATCTGGTCGAGCAGCGTGTTCGCGTCGTCGAACAGCTCGCGCGCGACCGGCTGGTCCAGGATCGCCGGGTACTTGCCCTTGAGCTGCCAGGCCAGGAACAGGAACTGCCAGTCGATCATCTCGCGCAGTTCGGCGATGGCGGGCTCGACGACGCGTGAGCCGGTGAACACCGGTGTCGGCACGTCGGCGAAGACCACCTGCTCGCGGTTCAAGCGCGCCTGCTCGAGCGTGAGCATGGGGCGGCGCTGCTTGCTGGCGTGCTGCTCGCGCAGCACCTCCTGGTCGGCGCGGTTCTTCTCGGCGAGCGCGATCGAGCGGTCCGGGTCCAGCAGGTCGGACACGACGCCGACCACCCGCGACGCGTCGAGGACGTGCACCGTCGCGTTGTCGTAGGCGGGCGCGATCTTGACCGCGGTGTGCTGGCGCGACGTCGTGGCGCCGCCGATCAGCAGCGGCAGCTTCAGCCCGCGCCGCTGCATCTCGGCCGCGACGGCCACCATCTCGTCCAGCGAGGGCGTGATCAGCCCGGACAGCCCGACCGCGTCGGCGCCCTCGGTGACCGCGGTGTCGAGGATCTTCGCGGCCGGCACCATCACGCCGAGGTCGATCACCTCGTAGTTGTTGCAGCCGAGCACCACGCCGACGATGTTCTTGCCGATGTCGTGGACGTCGCCCTTCACCGTGGCGAGCACGATCTTGCCCTGGCCGCCGGTCGACGCCAGCCTGCCCTCCTGGCGCGCCTTCTCCTTCTCCGCCTCCATGAACGGCTCGAGGTAGGCGACGGACCGCTTCATCACGCGCGCGCTCTTCACGACCTGTGGCAGGAACATCTTGCCGGAGCCGAACAGGTCGCCGACGATCTTCATGCCGTCCATCAGCGGGCCCTCGATGACGTCGAGGGGCCGGGCCAGCTGCTGCCGGGCCTCTTCGGTGTCCTCGACGATGTAGTCGACGATGCCGTGCACCAGCGCGTGGGACAGCCGCTCGCCGACCGTGCCTTCGCGCCACGAGAGGTCCACGACGCGCTTGGTGCCGCTGCCCTTGACGTTCTCGGCGAAGCTCACCAGCCGGTCGGTGGCGTCTTCGCGGCGGTCGAACAGCACGTCCTCGACCAGCTCGAGGAGGTCCTTCGGGATGTCCTCGTAGACCGCGAGCTGGCCGGCGTTGACGATGCCCATGTCCAGCCCGGCCTTGACGGCGTGGAAGAGGAACGCCGAGTGCATGGCCTCGCGCACGATGTCGTTGCCGCGGAAGGAGAACGAGAGGTTCGAGATGCCGCCGCTGGTGCGGGCGCCGGGACAGCGTTCCTTGATCCGGGGCAGCGCCTCGATGAACGCCTTCGCGTAGCCGTTGTGCTCGGAAATGCCGGTGGCGACGGCGAGGACGTTCGGGTCGAAGATGATGTCCTCGCCCGCGAACCCGGCCTGCTGCGTCAGCAGGTCGTACGCCCGGCCGCAGATCTCGACCTTGCGGTCGGCGGTGTCGGCCTGGCCCCGCTCGTCGAAGGCCATCACGACGACGCCGGCGCCGTAGTTGCGGATCGTGCGGGCCTGGGCGAGGAACGGCTCCTCGCCCTCCTTGAGGCTGATCGAGTTGACCACGCCCTTGCCCTGCAGGCAGCGCAGGCCGGCTTCGAGCACGCTCCACTTGGAGCTGTCGACCATCACCGGGATCCGGGCCACCTCAGGCTCGGTGGCGATGAGGTTGAGGAACGTCGTCATCGCCTCCTCGGACTCGAGCAGGTCGGCGTCCATGTTGACGTCGAGCAGGTTCGCGCCGCCGCGGACCTGCTCCAGGGCGACGTCGACGGCGCCCTGGTGGTCGTCGGCCTCGATGAGCCGGCGGAACCGCTTGGAGCCGGTGACGTTGGTGCGCTCGCCGATCATCACGAACCCGGTGTCGGCGCCGATGCCGAACGGCTCGAGCCCGCTGAACCGCATGTGGCTGCGCGGCGCGGGCACCTCGCGGGGCGTGACGCCCTTCGCCGCGGCGGCGATCTTCGCGATGTGCGCCGGGGTCGTGCCGCAGCAGCCGCCGACGACGTTGACCAGGCCGTCGCGGGCGAACCCGCCGACCAGGCCGGCGGTCTCGTCGGGCGTTTCGTCGTAGCCGCCGAACGCGTTCGGCAGGCCGGCGTTGGGGTGACAGGCGACATACGTGTCGGCGAGCCGGGACAGCTCCTCGACGTGCGGGCGCATCTCTTCCGCGCCCAGCGAGCAGTTCACGCCGACGACCAGGGGCTTCGCGTGCTCGATCGAGCTCCAGAACGCTTCGACGGTCTGGCCCGACAGCGTCCGGCCGCTGAGGTCGACGATCGTCACGGAGATCCACAGCGGCAGGTGCGGCGCGACGTCGCGGGCTGCGGCGATCGCGGCCTTGCAGTTGAGCGTGTCGAAGATCGTCTCGATCAGCAGCAGGTCGACGCCGCCTTCGGCGAGCCCGGCGATCTGCTCGGCGTACGCGGCCTTGACCTGCTCGAACGTCACCGCACGGTACGCCGGGTCGTCGACCTTGGGCGACAGGCTGAGCGTGACGTTCAGCGGGCCGATCGAGCCCGCGACGAACCGGCCGCCGGCCTCGTCGGCCGCCTGGCGGGCGAGTTGCGCGCCGCGGACGTTCATCTCGTGGACGTACGCCTGGAGGCCGTAGTCGGCCTGGCCGATGCCGGTCGCGGTGAAGGTGTTCGTCGTGGTGACGTCCGCGCCGGCCGCGAGGTACTGGCGGTGCACGTCGAGGATGACGTCCGGGCGGGTGAGGTTGAGCAGGTCGGGGTCGCCGGTGACGTCGTGGGTGTGCTCGCCGAAGCGGTCGCCGCGGTAGTCGGCCGGGGTCAGCCCGGCACCCTGCAGCATGGTGCCCCAAGCGCCGTCGAGCACCGCCACCCGCTGCCCGAGCAGCTCGCGCAGGCGCGCGGTGGCTTCGGTCTCGCTGGGGGTTTCTCGCGGGGTGATCGGGTTCACCGGCAGCCTCCCTCATCCGGGAGGCGCCCTTGTTCGGTGGTTCCCGGTCGAGCGTGGCGGACCCGGCGGTCCGTTGCAGCGCCTCTCGACCTGTGGTCCACGGTACTGGAAACGGGCATCGGCACGCCAACCCGCCTCGCCGGTGCGTCCACTGGCTGGGACACCGAGAGTCCACAATGGATTACTGGGTCCACCCCTGCCTCCGTGTCTTCCCGGGTCTCCACCTTGCCGCGTCGCGCGCCGGCGCTCTGCTCTTCGCCTGCTGACGCGCGTCGCCTCGATCATCGCTCGAGCGCGCCTCGACGTTACTCTCCGCGTCCACGTTGCCACTTTTCGCACTCGCGCCCGACCTTGAAAACTGAAACACGTTCTAATACGCTCCTCGCGTGGACTACGGAATCGTGCTGTTCACCAGCGACCGCGGCATCACCCCGGCTTCGGCGGCGCGCGCCGCGGAAGCCGCGGGGTTCGCCACCTTCTACGTGCCCGAGCACACGCACATCCCGGTGAAGCGCGAGTCACCGCACCCGCGCACCGGCGACGCGTCCCTGCCCGACGACCGCTACAGCCGCACCCTGGACCCGTGGGTGGCGCTGGCGACGGCGGCGGCGGTGACGTCGCGGATCCGGCTGTCCACGGCGGTGGCCCTGCCGGTGGAGAGCGACCCGATCACGCTCGCGAAGACGATCGCCAGCCTGGACCACCTCTCCGGTGGCCGCGTCACGCTCGGCACGGGCTTCGGCTGGAACGTCGACGAGCTGACCGACCACGGCGTCCCCGGCCACCGCCGCCGCACGGCGCTGCGCGAGTACCTCGAAGCGATGAGTGCACTGTGGACGTCCGAAGAAGCCTCCTACGACGGGGAATTCGTCTCCTTCGGCCCGAGCTGGGCGTGGCCGAAGCCGATCCAGGCGCACATCCCGGTGCTGCTCGGCGCGGGCCCGACGGAGAAGACGTTCCGCTGGATCGCCCGCCACGCGGACGGCTGGATCACCACCCCGGCCGACACCGACCTGGACGCGCACGTGGCTCTGCTCAAGGAGATCTGGCTCGCCGAAGGACGCACGGGTGCGCCGCGGATCTGCGCGCTCGGGGAACGCCCGGACCAGGACCGGCTGGCGCACCTGGATTCCCTCGGTGTCACCGAGACCATCTTCGGGCTGCCGGACCGGTCGCCCGAGGAGGTCGAAGCCTGGATCGGGCGGCTGGCCGGAAAGCTCGGGCTCGCCGTCACCCTCTGAGGTCAGTCTCAGAACCAGTGCAGGCAGTGCGGGGCGCGCCCGGTGCGGAACAGCGCGTCGGCCAGGGAAGCGGCATCCGGGTGGTGGGCCCGGATCTGCCCGGCCCGCACGAGCGTGCCCGGCGTGACCCCGCCGAGGTACACCGAGCCCAGGTCGCTCACGTCCAGCGACAGGTCCGGCTCCCGATCGGTCGCCACGCAGTCACCCTTGCCGTCCCGGACCGTGAGCAGGTAGCGGCCCCGCTCGCCGAGGAACGGGTCGTCGACGTCGAGGACGAGATCGCCGTCGGACGCCCAGCCGCGCGCCGCCAGCGCCCGCGGGACGTCCAGCAGCCGCACCCACAGCCAGTCCGTCTCGTCGCTGATCCGGGCGGCGCGGAAGTCGGCCAGCTGCCAGCGCAGCGGGTGCTCCGGCGGGCAGTGCCGGAACACCACCTGGGTGGCCAGGTCGTGGTCGAGCAGGAACCGGGTCAGTGCCGTCGCGACGGCGTCGCCCGCGGCGATCGTCTCGTCGACCGTCAAGGTCTCGTCGAGCAGGTAGGTCGCGTACCCGTCCGGGACGCCGCCGGCGTCGCGGTGCAGGGCGACGTACCGCGGTGCCGCGGAGATCGGCGGCTGCCCCGCGCCCCGGGCCCACCAGTGGTGCGGACGGGACAACGCACCCGGCCGGCCGCGGCGGTACCGGTCGTAGACCTCCTCCAGGAGGTCGCCGCACTCGGCGCGCCGCAGCACCTCGATCGAGCCCTCCGCCGGGACAGCTGTCCTGCGCGGGGCGGCTCGGTGCCGTGGCACGGTCAGCCGGTGCGTGGTGGTCGCCGGTCCGTAGCCGAACCTGCGGTAGATCACGGCCTCGGTGGCCAGCAGCACGGACAGGAACTCCCCGCGCGCCCGCGCGTCGGCGAGCTGGTGGCGCATCATCGCGGTGAGCACGCCCCCGCGCCGATGGGTGGGCAGGACGCCGACGGCGGTCACCCCGCCGGCCGGGACGACGACCTCGCCGGGCAGGGTCAGCTCGAAGGAGTACGCGGCGGCGGTGCCGACGGCCCGCCCGTCCGCCACCGCGATCGAGCCGCGGTCCCATTCCAGAGCAGACCAGACGGCGTCCTCCGAGGCCGGGCAGCGCCCGAACGCGGCGAAGAGCGTGTCGACGAAGGTCTCGCGGTCCTGCTCGGTCGTGGAACGGATCTCCATCGGGGCACCGTCCCGCGGCGAAGCGGTGCCGGGCAAGCGAATTACGACGGGGCACGACGTCGCCGTCGTGCCCCGCCGCAATGATCCCCCGGGTCAGCTCTTGGCCGCGACCCCCTGGCGCGCCCGGAGGTCGAGCTCGATCTGCTCCAGCGAACGCCCCTTCGTCTCCGGCACGAGCCACTTGGTGAGCACGAACAGCACCACGTTGATCCCGGCGAACAGGAACATCGAACCGCCGATGCCGAGCGACTTCGGGTCGGAGATGAGCGGGAACACGGCGCTCACGATGCCCGTCGCCGCCCAGAGGACCACGCTGCTGACGCCCATCCCCGTCGCGCGGTACTTGAGCGGGAACACCTCGGACATCATCACCCAGACGACCGCGCCCCAGCCGAGCTCGTAGCCGACCAGGTACAGCACCATCATCACCAGCATCAGGATGCCGCGCGTACCGGTGTCGTGCACGTTGAGCACCACGAGCCCGGCCGCCACCAGCGTGATCACCATGATCACGTTGCCGATGAGCAGCAGCGGCTTGCGGCCCCAGCGGTCCACCACGAACACGACCCACGCGGTGAACAGGAACTTCGTGACGCCCAGCAGCACGCCGGACAGCAGCGCGGCCTGCGTGGCGAACCCGAGGCCGATCAGCATCGTCGGGAAGTACGCGTTGATCGCGTTGACCCCGCTGAACTGCTGGCCGACCGCCAGCAGCAGGGCCACCACCAGCATCGGCCGCACGAAACCGGAGAACAGGTCGCGCAGCCGCGGCTTCTCCTCGGTGTCGAGCCGGATGACCTCGTTGATGGTCTCGATCTCTTCGTCGAGGTTCACGGTGTTGCCGTGCGCGCTCGCCAGGACCCGCCGGGCTTCCTCCTCGCGGCCGTTCTTGACGAGCCAGCGGGGCGTCTCGGGCAGGAACGTGAGCCCGGCGAGCAGGATCGCCGCGGGCACGATGGCGCCGGCGAACATCCAGCGCCACGCCGAGATCGGCCCGAGCCAGTAGCTCACCAGGAACGCGATCAGGATGCCGAGCACGATGAAGATCTGGTTCAGCGCGCCCATCGCGCCCCGCAACCGCGCCGGGGCCAGCTCCGACAGGTACGTCGGCACGGTCGACGACGAAAGGCCGATACCGAGCCCGATGACCAGCCGCGAGAGCACGAGCAGCGTGAACGTCGGGGAGAACGCCGCCGCCAGGGTGCCCACGATGACGATCGCCGCGGCGACCTGGATCGTGCGGCGGCGGCCGAGGGCGTCGTTGGTGCGGCTGGAGAACAGCGCACCGACGATGGCACCGACCGACAGGCTGGCGGTGATCACGCCCTTGTCCCAGCTGGTCAGCGCCCAGAGTTTCCCGATGAACGGGAGTACCCCGGAAATCACGCCGAGGTCGTAGCCGAACAAGATGCCGCCGAGCGCGCCGAAGAAGTACAGAGTGGTTCGGCTGATATGCCGCGCCGGGGCTGTCTGCGTCATTGCCAGGTCGCCTCTTTCGTAGGTCCAGTCCAGCCAGCGGCCACCACACTCACACGCCGGAAAAAACCGGGCAAGACAGTCGTTGATAACGATTCAGAAACGTGATCGTCGTTCACATATGTGACACCGCTTGGCGCACAACATTGCTCCGTCCGCCACACCCTCCTTTCCGGTCGCCACCCCGGTACACAAAGGATCCCTGGAGTCCATAGTGGACGGTAACGGCAGGCGAAATCGTCGAAGACGTTTTACCTGGTCCGTGGAGGTTTACAACGCTTCGAGGGCAGGTCTACCGTTTTCTGGAAGCGCTCCCAGAACGAGTGGAGGCAGTCTTGCGAAGCCCGAAATCCCTGAGCCGAGTACTGGCGAGCACGCTCGCCCTCGTCGTCCCCGCCGCGATCGCGGTCACCGTCGCCGCGCCGGAGTCCCCGGCCGCCCCGGCGCCCTACACGTGGCGCAACGCCGAGATCGGCGGCGGCGGGTTCGTCCCCGGCATCGTCTTCAACCAGACCGAACCCGGCCTCGTGTACGCCCGCACCGACATCGGCGGCGCGTACCGCTGGAACCCCGCCACCGGCCGCTGGCTCCCGCTGCTGGACTCGGTGGGCTGGACCGACTGGGGCCACAACGGCGTCGTCAGCCTGGCCACCGACCCGCTCGACCCGAACCGCGTCTACGCGGCGGCCGGGATGTACACCACCAGCTGGGACCCCAATAACGGCGCGATCCTCCGCTCAGCCGACCGGGGTGCCACCTGGCAGGCCTCGGCGCTGCCGTTCAAGCTCGGCGGCAACATGCCCGGCCGCGGCATGGGCGAGCGGCTCGCGATCGACCCGAACCGCGACAGCGTGCTCTACCTCGGCGCTCCCAGCGGCAACGGGCTCTGGCGCAGCACGGACTCCGGCGCCACGTGGGCGAAGGTGACGGCCTTCCCCAACCCGGGGAACTACGCGCCCGACCCGAGCGACACGACGGGCTACTCCAGTGACAACGAAGGCGTCACCTGGGTGACGTTCGACCCGTCGACCGGCACCCGCGGCGGCACCACGCAGACCGTCTACGTCGGCGTCGCGGACAAGGCCAACACCGTCTACCGCAGCACCGACGGCGGCACGACGTGGGCGCGGCTGGCCGGCCAGCCCACCGGGTTCCTGGCGCACAAGGGCGTCCTCGACGCGACCGGCGGCTTCCTCTACCTCGCGACCAGCGACACCGGCGGCCCGTACGACGGCGCGAAGGGCGACGTCTGGAAGTACGCCACGAAGACCGGTACCTGGACGCGGATCAGCCCGATCCCGTCCGACAGCACGGACGACTACTTCGGCTACAGCGGCCTGACGATCGACCGGCAGCACCCGAACACGCTGATGGTCGCGACGCAGGTGTCGTGGTGGCCGGACGTGATCTTCTTCCGCAGCACCGACGGCGGCGCCACCTGGACGCGGATCTGGGACTTCACGAGCTATCCCGACCGGTCGCTGCGCTACACGCAGGACATCTCCTCGGTGCCGTGGCTGACCTTCGGCGTCCAGGCCGCTCCCCCGGTGCCCTCGCCCAAGCTCGGCTGGATGACCGAGTCCGCGGAGATCGACCCGTTCGACTCGAACCACCTGCTCTACGGCACCGGCGCGACGATCTACGGCACGTCCGACCTGACGAAGTGGGACAGCGGCGGGAAGATCACGCTCAAGCCGGTCGTCGGCGGCCTCGAGGAGACCGCGGTGCTGGACCTGATCAGCCCGCCGTCGGGCGCGCCGCTGCTCTCCGGGCTCGGTGACGTCGGCGGGTTCCGGCACGACAGCCTCGACGCCGTCCCGGCCACGATGTTCACCTCCCCGGTGTTCACCACGACGACCAGCCTCGACTACGCCGAGCTGACCCCGGCGACGATCGTGCGCGTCGGCACGCTCGACCGGACCGCTCGGCCGAACGACAACCGGATCGCCTTTTCCACCGACGGCGGCAAGAACTGGTTCCAGGGCGCCGAACCCGGTGGTGGCGCGAGCGGCGGGACGGTGGCCGCGGCCGCGGACGGCAGCCGGTTCGTGTGGAGCCCGGACGGCACGGGCGTCAGCTACTCCGTGGGCTTCGGTTCGTCGTGGACGGCGTCGGCCGGCATCCCGGCGGGCGCGGTGGTCGAGGCGGACCGCGTGGACCCGAAGAAGTTCTACGGGTTCGCGGCGGGCCGGTTCTACGTCAGCACCGACGGCGGCGCGACGTTCACCGCGACCGCGGCCACCGGGCTACCCGGCGCCCCGGTGCACTTCAAGGCGATGCCGGGCGTGACCGGCGACGTCTGGCTGGCCGGCGGCTCCGGGTCGACGTACGGTCTCTGGCACTCGACCGACTCCGGCGCGTCCTTCACGAAACTGAGCGGGGTCACCGAAGCCGACAACATCGGATTCGGCAAGGCCGCCCCCGGCCGGACGTATTCGGCGTTATACACGATCGCGAAGATCGGCGGGGTGCGCGGGATCTTCCGGTCGGACGACGCGGGTGCGTCGTGGACGCGGATCAACGACGACCAGCACCAGTACGGCAACATCGGGGCGGCGCTGAGCGGCGATCCGCGGGTGTACGGCCGGGTGTACGTGGGCACGAACGGGCGAGGCGTGATCGTGGGCGAGTCCGGCGGCGACCAGCCGCCGCCCACCACCACCACTTCTCCCCCGACGACGACCACCACTCCGGTGCCGTCGTCGTCGTGCACCGCGGCCTACACCGTCACGAACCAGTGGCCGGGCGGCTTCCAGGCGGGCGTGAAGGTCGGGAACACCGGGACGGCCCCGGTCAGCGGCTGGACGGTCACGTGGTCGTTCCCCGACGGCCAGCGCGTGACGCAGGCCTGGAACGCCCAGGTGACGCAGACGGGCCCGGCGGTCGCGGCGGCGGACGCGGGGTGGAACAAGACGATCCCGGCGGGCGGCACCGCCGAGTTCGGCTTCACCGGCACGTCCGGCGCCACCAACGGCAAGCCGGCGGTGCTCTCGCTCAACGGCCAGCCCTGCGCCGCCGCCTGAACGCGGTGGCCACCGCTGCCGGGCTCCGGGCCGCGGGGCAGCCGGGCGCGGAGCAGTGGGGCCGCGGGCAGCCGAGGCGCTCGGTGGCCGCCGGGCCGCGCGGCAGTGGGGCCGCCGGGCGGTTGGGCAGTTGATGTCGCCGGGTCGCCGGCCGCGAGCTGTGGGGTCGCGGGGCAGCCGGGGTCTCCACCGCCGAGCCGCGGAGCCGCGGAGCTGCCGGGCCGCGGGCGGGAAGGGGGTTTCAACCCACCCCCAGGCGGTTGAAACCCCCTCCCCGCGCCCCCAGCCCGGTGCTCTCGTGCCGAGCAGCCGCAGCCTGCTCGGGCGATCCTCCGGTGAGTATCACTCTTCCGGTTGCGGTCATCGGCCGCCATTCCTGCCGAAAGAGCACTTTTTCCTCCCGGCGCACCCGCGCTGACCTGGGCGAACGCGGTGTCGGGGTGTCGAATCTACCCAGCCGGACGGGCAAAACTTACCCGGGCGCCGGGCGTCAGGAGTCGGCCAGCACGACCTTGCCGACGTGCGTGCCGGATTCCAGGTGCTTGAGGGCCTCGGCGACCTCGTCGAAGGCGAAGCGGCGGTCGATCACCGGCCGGAGGCCGCTGTGCTCGATCGCCCGGTTCATCGCCTGGAACGTCTCCCGGGAGGCGTTGGTGAGACCGCGCAGGGTCAGCTGCTTGACCAGGACGAGCACCGGGTCGGCGGCTCCCTCGTGGGTGAGCACGCCCGCGACGCTGACGTGCCCGCCGTGGCGGGCGGCGATCATCGACTGGCCGATCGTGCCGCCGCCACCGACGTCGACGACGTGGTCGACGCCGCCGCCGGTCAGCTCGGCCGCGGCCGCGCCCCACTCCGGGGTGGTCGTGTAGTTGATCGTCTCGGCGGCGCCGAGCCCGGTCAGCCGCGCGAGTTTTTCGTCCGCGCTGGACGTCGCGATGACCCGGGCGCCGCCGAGCACGGCGAACTGCAGCGCGAACGTGGACAGCCCGCCGCTGCCCAGGGTGAGCACGGTCTGGCCCGGGGCGAGCCCGCCCTCCTCCACGACCGCGCGCCACGCCGTCACACCCGCGCTGGGCAGCGTCGCGGCCTCCGCGAAGTCCAGGTGCGCCGGCACGGCGACCAGCGCGTTTTCGGCGAACAGGGCGTACTCGGCGAGCACGCCGTCGAGCGTGCCGGCCAGGTCGTCCTCCGTCTTGGCCGGCGTGGCGGGGCCCGACGTCCACTTCGGGAAATAGGTCGCGGCGACGCGGTCGCCGGCCGACCATTCGCGCACGCCTTCGCCGACCGCGACGACCTCGCCCGCGCCGTCGGAGAGCGGGACCACGTCCGGCTTCACCGGCTTCGGGTAGAAGCCCTTGACGATCATGAGGTCGCGCGCGTTGACCGCCCACCCGCGCATCCGGACCAGCACCTGGCCGGGGCCCGGTTCGGGAACGTCACGCTCGACCACGACGAGCTCGGCGCCGGGACGCGGCAGGGAGAAACTCTTCACAGTGGCTCCAGTGGTGGGAGATTTCCTCAACCACGCCAGTGTGTCGAAGTCGCCAGCTCTTCGTCGACGATCTCCAGAAGTTCCGGCGTCAGTTCGGCGAGCGACGTCGCGATGTGCCGGACGCCGTACCCGATCATGAACTCCCGCTGCCGCGCGTGAGCCGGGCCGGCCGGGAACCCGATGAAGCCGGCGCCGTGCGCACGGGCGTCCTCGGCCACCCGGCTGACGTCGTCCACGAACACGACTTCGCCGTGCTCGGCGCCGAGCACGGTGCGGGCGATGTGGTCCACGCCCGGCCGGTGCTCGTTGATGCTCACGTACGGGACGTCGGGGTCCAGCAGGCCGACCAGGTCGCCCAGGTACCGGTCGAAGGTGTGCTCCCGGGTCCGTCCGCCGTAGCAGAGCAGCCGGACCGGGAGCTTCCCGAGCGCCTCCAGGCAGTCCCGCGCGCCCTCGGCGACGCGGATCGGGTGCTCGGCCAGGTGGTCCTGCCGCGCGGCCCAGAGCTGTTTCAGCGTTTCCTCCGCGGGCTGGTCGAGACCGCACAGGCGGGTGACCTTCTCGGCGACGACGATGTCGCGCAACCCGATCACGTCCCGCTCGGCCGCGGCGTCGTAGGTCCCGCCGTGGTCGGTGACGAACCGGGCGATCATGGCCAGGTAGGTGTCGTCGATGAGCACGCCGTCGCAGTCCAGTGCGACCGCGCGGAGCTTGCGGAGGCCGCTCACCGCTGCCCGAAGACTTCCCGCGCGGCCGCGATGGCGTTGAGCGCGGCCGGGAAGCCGCAGTAGAACGCCAGGTGGAGGATGATCTCCACGACCTCCTGCCTGCTGCCGCCGACGTTGAGCAGGCCGTGGACGTGGACCTTCAGCTGGGGCAGCGCGCTGCCCAGTGCGACGCACGCGGCGACGGTGACGATCTCGCGCAGGCGCAGGGTCAGGTGCGGCCGGCTGTAGATCTCGCCGAAGGTGAACTCGATGATGTAGGTCGCCAGGTCGGGTGCGATGTCCTGGAGCGCGGCAGCCACCTTCTCGCCCGCCTCGCCGTCGACGGCCTTCATCGCGGCCAGCCCGCGCTCGTAGCGGTCCTCGATCCCGGCCCAGGCGGCGTCGGCGGGCTCGTCCGGGCCCGGCTCCTCCGCGGGCAGGGTCTCGAACAGCGCTTTCAGCTCCCCCAGCGCGTTGAGCGTGGCCGGGAAGCCGGTGAACGAGCTGACCTGGATGACCGCCTCGACGAGCTGGCGGCGGGTGCAGCCCACGTTCAGCGCCGCCTTCGCGTGGAACCGCAGCTGCGAGCCCGCGTAGCCCAGGGCGGTCAGCGCCGCGACCGTCACCAGCTGCCGCTCCGGCAGCGCCAGGCCGGGCCGGTGGTAGACGTCGCCGTAGATGAACCCGACGCACTCCTCGCCGAACTCGGCCTCGCCGATGCTCGCGAACAGGTCCAGCACCGCGGGCCGGTCCGCACCGCCGAGCCGCTGGATGAGGTCCAGGCCCTGCGCGAACGACGAGGATCGGTCCTGCACTTCGGACATCGTGGTGTGTCCCTTCCGGATCGGTTTCGCTCAGCCGAGGTAGGCCCGGGTGGCCTGGTCGGCCTTGCGTCGCTCCAGGGCGTCGATCCGCCCCTGCGCGATCATGGAGTAGTCGATGGCGGCGGTCGCGACGGTGCGCCCGCCCTGGTGCACCGCCGTCGCGGCGCGGAACTTGCAGTGGGTCTCCCGGCCGAGGTCGGCCTCCTCGATCCGCGACTCGACCGTGGCCGGCAGCGGGAACAGGAAGTCGCGGAACGACAGGTCGATCCGCTGCCACACCCCGGCGTAGGCGACCGGGCCCAGCCCGGCGCGGACCGCGGTTTCGAACTGGGCGATGCAGATCTGCCGCATCGCCTCGACGATCACGATGCCCTGCACGTGCTCGCCGGTGTGGTGGTCGAGGATCAGCTCGTTGTCACGGTGGATGCGCAGGTCCGCCCGGCACAGCCGGTCCTCCGGGCTGTGCACGGCCGACAGCAGGACGTTCGGCTGCCGGTCCTTGTGCACGATCGCCGCCGGGGCGTACGGCTTCCGGAACCCCGCCGGGTCGGCCAGGCACACCGGGGCGCCGCTCTTGTCCGTGGCGGTCTCGATCAGGTCGCAGTCGGTGCCGTCGACACCCTGGCCGGCGTGGACGACCCAGTGGCCGTCCCCCGTCTCGGAGCCGGCGGCCTCGATCAGGGCCAGCAGGCCCGACATCGTGAGGACCCGGTCGCCGCGGGCGTAGCGAGCGAACCGGTCCGCCACCACCACTACCGCCCGGCGGCTGTGGCCGTCCAGCGCCCGGGACGCCGGGTCGCCCGTGTCCCGGCGCGCGGATCCGTCCGGTGCCACGCTCGATCCCTCCGTCGGGGCCGGGTCGGCCGTCACAGGCCCGCCGTCGTTTGTGTGTCCAGGAGCGCCTCGGCGAGGTGCCGGGCGGTCGCCGCCTTGCCCCAGCGGGGCCCGGACAGCTCGACGGCCAGCACCTTGAGCATGGCGTGCACCATGTCCGGCTGCTTGGCCACGTCCGCGGCGAGCAGCGGTTCCACTTGCGCGGCCGCCCCGTCCAGGTCGTCGAGCCGCAGGTGCGCGCGGCCGGTGTCGATGCGGATCATCGGGTCCATGGCTGCCCAGCGGCTTTCCAGCGAAAGCTTCTCGTAGGCCTCACGCGCGGTCCGGAACTCGCGCAGCGCCGCGGAGGCCTGGCCGACCGACAGCAACGACGTGCCCGCCATGTAGTGCCGGCGGTCCTTGGTGATGTTGAAGAACGGGTCTTCGCCGCCGGGGCCGAGGTCCGGGTCCTCGATGCTGGTCCAGCGCGCGATCGCCTCCAGCACCTGCGGCTCGGCCTGGACCGACGACCAGCCGCGGGCCTCGGCGAGGATCAGCGGCGCGTCCGTCATCCGGCTGCCGACGTGGTAGTTGAGCCCGTCCGCGGCCAGCTTCGCGGACTCGATCCCGTTGCCCGCCCAGAACGCGACGCGCGCCTGCGAGGTGCGGACCCAGCGCCGGGCCAGGAAATCGTCGGCGTACTGGGTGTAGAGCCAGGCCGCGGAGTTCAGCTGGCGGGACCGGCAGTACCGCCCGAGGTCACCCGCGATCCAGGCCATCATGGCGCTGCACTTCGCGCCGACGAGGAGCAGGTCCTGTGTCTGCTTCGGCCGCTGCCTGCCCTTCAGCAGCGCCGAGGTGCGCCGCTCGATCACGGCCAGCTGGCCGAGGATCGCGTCGGGCGCCGTCCGCGTGTAGGCGCCGCCCAGGAAGTCGAGGTCGGCCCACAGGTCGTCGAGCTGGACGTCGTCGACGTTGGTCTTCGTCAGCAGGATCGCGTCGTCGAGGGCGGCGGCGCCGAAGTCGGCGTCGGCCCGGGCCTCGACGCGGGCCGGGCGCGCCGGGGCGGTCTCGGGCGCGGCGGCCGGCGCCCCCGTGTCGGCGTGGTACTCGGCGAGGTCCTTGGCCGGCAGCTGCTCGAGGTCACGCAGCCCCAGCAGGGACTTCCAGCTCGTGCCGTAGACCTGGGCGAGCACGCGCAGGGCCGCGACGGTGGGCCGGACGCCGCGCTCGGGCCACTGCTCGTACTCCCAGATGCGGGTGCCGCGCATGCCGGCGCGGGGATCGCCGGTGATGGCGTTGTACTGGTCCGCCGCGACGTCGAGCGAGAGCTCCGAAGCCAGCCGCCACGCGGTGCGCGGCGGGATCCGGCATTCGACGATCAGGTTCTCCGCCACCCGGGCGGGCACCGCCTCCTCGGGGAACCCCAGGGTGGCCAGCCGGTCGCGCAACTGCGCACGGTAGGGCTTACTGCCCGGCTTGGCCTGTCGAGTCATCGCTCATCCAACGAATTCGGGAATTCGGGTGCACCGGGACGACAGTACCGCAGCGTGATCGGGAGAGCCCGTGATGTGACGAACGTGTGCCGGAGACGGCGTCCGAGTGCCGGCCGGCCTGGGGGTTGCCGGCCGGCACCGCGGACCGGGCCGTCGCGCTGACGGCACGGCCGGACGCCATCGTGCCCGAGCGGGCGCGATGACGCAGCCCCCTGAACCGGACAGGGGGCCCGCCCCGGGGTCAGCCCGCGGCGAGGAAGTGGGCGCGGACGCCCGCACCGAACGCGGTCGGCGTCCCGTCGTAGGCCGTGATGAGCGCGGGGCCGGTGCTGCAGTTCCAGGTGTTCCAGGTCCAGCCGAGGTAGGACGCCTGGTGCCGGTCGAGCCAGTCCATCAGGCCGGTGACGTACCCGCTCGCGCAGTCGTTTTCACCGATCTCCCCGGCCACCAGCGGCACCGCCGCGACGACCGGCGCGAGCTGGCTGTCCCAGCACGACGACGAGCTGCACGTGTTGAAGTTGTACGAGTGCCACGACGCGACCAGGTTGCCGGCGGGGTCGCTCGGCTTGTACTGCAGCCACCCGGTCAGGTCGTTGGAGTAGGCGAGGCCGCCGAGCATGAGCACGTTGGTGGCGCCGGTCGCGCGTACCGCGTTCACGAGCGCCTGCATGCCCGCCACCGGGTAGCCGATGCCCGTGCACGCGGCGCCGCCGTCACGCCAGCACGTCCAGGCCTGGGCCGAGCCGGACACCGCGCGGTCGAGGTAGGGCTCGTTGAACAGGTCGAGGATCGTGGCGTTGTCGCCCTTGAACGTGTTCGCGACCGAGGTCCACAGGTCCACCGAGTGCTCGCTGTCGGTCATCGGCTTCTGGCACGTCGCGTTGACGTCGCTGCACGCCGACGAGTTGCCCGTGTAGCTGCCGTGGGTCCAGTGCAGGTCGAGGATCGCGTCGAGGCCGTTCTGGTGCAGCAGGTCCACATAGGACTTGAGTGCCGCGCGGTAGGTCGCGCCGGCGTACTGCGGGTCCACATCGGACAGTCCGAGCCAGCAGTCCTCGTTGAAGGGCACGCGCACGACGTTCGCGTGCCAGCTCTTGATCGCGGCGACCGAGGCCGCGTCCATCGGGCCGTCGAAGAGGCCGTTGCCCTGCACGCACGCGAACTCGCCGCCGGAGCGGTTGACCCCGCGCAGCGTCACCGGGGTGCCCGCGGCGTCGGCCAGGCGGTTGCCCGAGACGTGCAGCTGCGGCGCACCGCCGGGCGGCGGCGTCGGCGTCGTGGTAGTCGGCGTCGTCGGCGTGGTGGTCGGCGGCTGCGTGCCGCCGCACGGTTCGCCGTTCACGCTGAACGACGCCGGTGCCGCGTTGGCCCCGCTGTAGCCGAAGTTCGCACCGGCGGTGACCGACGCGTTCGGGGCGATCGTGGCGTTCCAGGTCGCCGGGGTGAGCGTGACGGTCTTGCCGGACTGCGCCCACGTGCCGTTCCAGCCCTGCTGCAGTTGCTGGTTCCCGGCGTAGGTGTAGCTGATCCGCCAGCCGGACAGCGGCGCCGTCCCGAGGTTCTTCAGGCTGAGGGTGGCGGTGAACCCGCTTCCCCAGTCGTTCACCGTGTAGCCGACCTCGCAGGCCGTCGCCGCCTGGGCGGGCGATGGTGTGCCGAGCGAGAACGCCGTCGTCGCGCCGACGACGGCGAGCGCACTGAAGGCGCCGAGCAGTGCTGGTCCGGAACGCATCGATCACTCCCTTGGTCCTGAACGAGAATCGTGAGAGCGCTCCCAGCAGCGCTGCACAGTACCCGGCTCCGCCGGGAGCTGTAAACCCCGCCCCGATCTTCGGCAGGAATTCCCGGAATCCACTCCAACGGCCGCATCCGGCGACGCCGGGCGATGGCACAGCGCCACCCTGTGCTGCTTTGCCTCCCCACGACTTCGGCCGTTCAGGAGCGTTCAGTTCCCGCCGGATCCGGCAGGCGCTCCGAAAACGGACCACCGGATCGGCCCGCGTCCGGGTGGCGCTTTACAACGACGACACACCGGGGTTACCTTTCCGGCGGCTGGAAGCGCTCCCATGCCAGGTCGCCTCGACAGAACGCGGCCACCACCCAGGGGCGCCGTGGCGCGAGCCCCGGCGCCCCTGTCCGCGTCCCGGGAGGCCCCGATGCACAGGTTCGCCGCCGCCCTCGCCGGATTCTGCCTCGCCACCGCCGGGGCCACCGCGGTCGTCGCCGCCGGCCCGGCCACCGCCGCACCGGCCTGCGCGGTCGAATACCGCGTCGACCAGTGGCAGACCGGGTTCACCGCCGAGATCACCGTGACGAACGGCGCCACCGCGTTCACGTCGTGGGCGCTCACCTGGCACTACGCCGGGAACCAGTCCGTGACGTCGGCCTGGAACGCGACGGTCCGCCAGTCCGGGACCGCGGTCACGGCGGAAAGCCTGCCCTACAACGCTTCGCTGCCCGCCGGCGGCAGTGTGTCGTTCGGCCTCCAAGGCACGTCCACCGGCCCCGATCCCACGGACTTCGCGCTCAACGGCGTCGCGTGCGGGGACACCGCTCCCCCCTCGACGACACTGACGACACCGACCACACCGACGACCCCGACCACTTCCGCCCCGCCGCCCGCCGGGTGCGCCGACGCGGCGTTCTGCGACGACTTCGAGCAGCAGGCCGGCAGCGCCCCGGCCGGCCGCTGGACCGTCGGCGCGGCGAACTGCCAGGGCACCGGCACCGTCACCGTCGACACCGCGGTCGCGCACTCGGGCACCCGCTCGGTGAAGGTCACCGGAGGCGGCGGCTACTGCAACCACGCCTTCTTCGGGACGGGCGTGCCCACCGCCGGCGTGCTGTACGGCCGGTTCTGGGTCCGCCACACGACCGCGCTGCCCGCCGCGCACGTCACCTTCATGGCCCTGCGCGACACCGCGGACGGCGGCCGCGACCTGCGGGCCGGCGGGCAGAACCGGGCCCTGCAGTGGAACCGCGAGTCCGACGACGCGACGCTGCCCGCGCAGAGCCCGGCCGGCGTCGCCCAGAGCGTCCCGCTGCCGACCGGCACCTGGTCGTGCTTCGAGTTCGCGATCGACGGCGCCGCCGGGCAGCTGCGGACGTGGCTGGGCTCCGCCGAGGTGCCCGGGCTCGTCGTCGACGGCGTGCCCACCCCCGACGTCGACCAGCAGTGGCTCGCCCGCGCCTGGCACCCGGCGGTGGCCGACCTGCGGCTCGGCTGGGAGAGCTACGGCACCGACGCCGACACGCTCTGGTTCGACGACGTGGCCGTCGGCAGCTCGCGGATCGGCTGCTAGCCCGCGACGATCCGGTCGATCTCGGCCAGCTCGCCGCCGGAGAACTCGAGGTTCGCCGTCGCCGCGACGGTGTTCTCGAGCTGGGCGACGCTGCTGGCGCCGATCAGCGCGGAGGTGACGCGGCCGCGGCGCAGCACCCAGGCGATGGCCAACTGCGCCAGCGTCTGCCCGCGCCGCTTCGCGACGTCGTTCAGCGCGCGGATCGTCGCCAGGGTCTCTTCGGTGAGGCGCTCGCGGGTGAGGAACGGGCTGGCGCCGGCCGCGCGGGAGTCGGCGGGGACACCGTCCAGGTAGCGGTCGGTGAGCAGGCCCTGGCTCAGCGGCGAGTAGGCGATCGAGCCGACACCGTGCGCGTCCAGGGTGTCGAGGAGGCCGTCTTCGACCCAGCGGTTGAGGATCGAGTACGACGGCTGGTGGATCAGCAGCGGCGTGCCGAGGTCCTTCAGCGCGGCCAGCGCGGCTTCCGTCTGCTCGGGCGAGTAGTTGGAAATGCCCGCGTAGAGCGCTTTCCCGGACCGGACCGCGGTGTCGAGGGCGCCCATGGTCTCCTCGATCGGCGTCTCGGGGTCCGGGCGGTGGGAGTAGAAGACGTCGAAGTGGTCGAGGCCGGTGCGCGTGAGGCTCTGGTCCAGGCTGGCCAGGAGGTTCTTGCGGGAGCCCCACTCACCGTACGGGCCGTCCCACATCAGGTAGCCGGCCTTCGACGACACCAGGATCTCGTCGCGGTACGGGCGGAAGTCGGCGGCGTAGTGCCGTCCGAAGTTCGCCTCGGCCGCGCCGGGCGGCGGGCCGTAGTTGTTGGCCAGGTCGAAGTGCGTCACGCCGAGGTCGAACGCCCGGCGCAGCACCGCGCGCTGGACGTCGAGCGGCTTGTCGTCCCCGAAGTTGTGCCACAGGCCGAGCGACACGGCGGGCAGCTTCAGCCCGCTGCGCCCGGCCCGCCGGTACGGCATGTCCGCGTAGCGGCCTTCGGCGGCGGCATAAGGCGACATGGTTCTCCTCATCGGAAGGGGTTCCCGGGCAGTCTAACGACGCGTGATCAACGCGCCGGCGAACGACGCGGCGGCCGGCAACACGGGCAGGAGCGTCGCCTGGTAGGCGTGGTAGATGTCCGGCTTGCCCGCCCAGACGGCCGCCGCGGGGCGGTTCTCCGGGTCCAGCTCGTGGTGCCACGAGCCGAGTTCGCGGTCGACGAAGCACGCGTCGGCGTGGTCGCACCATTCGCGGAACCGGTCCAGGTAGGCCGGGTCGCCGGTCGCCTGGTGCAGCGTCCACGCGGCGGCGATCGCCTCCGCGACGACCCAGTGCAGCCGGGTGCGCACGACCGGCGTCCCGGCGAAGTCGGTGGTGTAGCCGAATCCCGGGTTTCCGTCGACGGCCCAGCCGTGGCGCGCCGCGGTCGCGAACAGCGCCTCCGCGTCCGGCACCAGCCACTCCGGCGCGTCCGTGCCCAGCGCGCGGTCGAGGTGCACGGCCAGGCGCGCCCACTCGAAGAGGTGGCCGATCGTGGCGCCGAACGGGCGGAACGGGTGAGCGGGCTCGTCGCGGTTGTGGTCAAGCCGCACGTGCCAGCTCGCGTCGTAGTGCTCCGGAAGCAGCCAGCCGTGGGCGCGGGCCTCGCCGTGCACCAGCTTGTCCACAATAGACAGTGCACGGGTGGCCCAGACGCGGTCCCCGGTGACGTCGGCGGCGGCCAGGAACGCCTCGACGGTGTGCATGTTGGCATTGGCGCCGCGGTAGTCCTCCAGCCGTGTCCAGCCGCGGTCCCAGACGTCGGCGACGCGGCCGGGGCCCGGTTCCCAGAACCGGCGTTCGACGACGTCGAGGGCGTCGGCCAGCAGCGGTTCCGCGCCCTCGGCGCCGGCCGCCACGGCGCTCGCCGCCGCCAGGACGACGAAGGCGTGTTCGTAGGCGCGCTTCTCTGACAACGTTGTCGTCGCATACCAGCCGCCGTGGTCCGGGTCGCGCAGCAGGCCGGTCAGCGCTGCGACGCCGTGGGTGACCTGCTCCCCGGTGTCGGAGCCCTGGAGCCGGGCCAGCGCGAAGACGTGCGTCATGCGGCAGGTGATCCAGGTTTCGACGGGCCGGTCGAGGACCGGCCGCCCGGCGTCGTCGAGCCAGGCGAAGCCGCCGCCGGGATGGGCCGCGCGGGCGGCGAAGCCGAGGAGCCGGGCGGGTTCGGCGCGCACCCAGGCGGGAACCGATGACGGACTGTCCACTCTCTGCCCTTCTCCATGGCCGGCCCGGTGATCGGCTGCCTCCGCCAAGGTAGGCCACGACGTCCCCGGCGGTCACCGCGGGATGTTCCGGAAGTGACGGCCACCGCGTATCCTGATCGTGAGAGCGCTCCCAGTCTTCGACGCACGCTACCCGACGAAGGGACAGACGTGACCAGGAGACGAAGTACGATCCTCGCCGCCGTCACCGTGCTGCTGGCGAGCTTGACGGCGATCCTGCTGAACACCGGCACGGCCGAAGCGCACGGCGCCATGATGAAACCGGGCAGCCGGACGTTCCTGTGCTGGCAGGACGGGCTCAGCTCGACCGGCCAGATCATCCCGCAGAACCCGGCCTGCGCGGCCGCGGTGGCCACCAGCGGCGCCAACTCGCTGTACAACTGGTTCGCCGTGCTGCGCTCCGACGGCGCCGGCCGCACGCGCGGCTTCATCCCGGACGGCCGGCTGTGCTCGGGCGGCAACCCGGGTTACGCCGGCTTCGACCAGGTCGGCGACTGGCCGCTGACCCACCTCACCGCCGGCGCGACGTTCGACTTCTCCTACAACGCGTGGGCCGCGCACCCGGGCTGGTTCTACACGTACGTCACGAAGGACGGCTGGGACCCGACGAAGCCGCTCACCTGGGACGAGCTGGAGGACCAGCCGTTCCTGACCGTGGACCACCCGCCGGTGACCGGGCAGGTGGGCACGGTGGACGGGCAGTACAAGTGGACCGGCGCGCTGCCGGCGAACAAGTCGGGCCGGCACATCATCTATTCGGTCTGGAAGCGCTCCGACAGCACCGAGACGTTCTACGGCTGCTCGGACGTCACGTTCGACGGCGGCCACGGCGAAGTGACGGGCGTGCACCAGCCGGGCACCCCGCCGACCACGCCGACGACCCCCACCAGTCCCCCGCCGACCGGCGGCTCGTGCATGGCGATGTACGAGGTGACGAACGCCTGGAGCGGTGGCTACCAGGCGACGGTGACGGTGATGAACCACGGCACCGCGGCGTACAGCGGCTGGCAGGTGGGCTGGACGCTCCCGGCGGGCCAGACGATCGGCAGCGTCTGGAACGGCACGCTCAGCCAGTCCGGCTCGGTGGTGACGGTGCGCAACGCCGACTGGAACGGCGTCGTCGCCCCCGACGGTTCGACCACGTTCGGCCTGGTGGTGACCGCGTCCGGGACGAACCCGGCCCAGCCGTCCCCGACCTGCCAAGGCACCTGAGCCGGTTGTCGTGGGCAGCACCGGTCCCGTCAGCGGGCGGGGCCGGTGCTGCCGCGCGTGACGAGCCGCGGCCGGGAGGCGCAGACGTCCCCGACGTCCTGGCCGGCGATGAGGTCCCGCAGCATCGACGCGGCGAGCGCGCCGAGTTCCGGCAGCGGCCGCCGGATCGCGGTGAGGGCCGGGCGGACCAGCCGGCAGAGTTCGGAGTCGTCCCAGGACACGACCGAGAGGTCCCGCGGCACGGACAGCCCGAGTTCCCGAGCGGCGGCAAGGGCGGCGACGGCGAGCGAGTCGGTGTCGCAGAGGAGGGCGGTGGGCCGGGGATGGGTGCCGAGAACGCGCCGGACCGCGTCGGCTGAGGGTTCGGTGTGGCCGGTGGGCCGGTTTCCTGCGCCGGGAACACTGCCCGCAACCCGAGTTTCGATACCCGCAGCCGGATCCACGCCGGAGACGGCATGGGGGTCCCCGGGACCGGCTGCGCCGGCACCCACGCCCCGGAACTCGGCCGACCCAGCACACGCGGCCCGCGCACTCGCCAACCCCAGCCGCCGACCGTCGGCAGCGAAAGCCGACCTCCGCTCCCCCGCACCCGCGTACCCCGCCACACCCGCGACCCCGGACTCGGCCGACCCCGGAGGCGCAGTCTGCCCACTCTCCGACCCCAGCCGCCGCCCCTCGGCACCAAAAGCCGACTCCCCTGCTTCCGCGAACGCCGCCCCTCCCACGCCCCGGGACTCGGCCGACCCAGCACCCGCAGTCCACCCACTCGCCAACCCCAGCCGCCGCGCCTCGGCAGCAAGAGCCGACTCCCGCTCCCCCGCACCCGCGAACGCCGCCCCTCCCGCAGTCCGTGCACCGGCCAACCCCAGCCGCCGCGCCTCGGCGGCGAAAGCCGACTCCCGCTCCGCCGCGTCCGCGAACGGCGCCGCTCCCGCGATCCGGACCACGTGCCGGTGTCCCAGCGCGGCCAGGTACTCCAGTGCCTCCGCCGCGCCCGCCGCGTCGTCCACCCGGACCGAGGGCACGTCCGGCACTCCGCCCGCGCCGCCGAGCACCACCGCCGGCAGGCCGATCCTCACGACCTCCGCCGCGCACTCCGGGCCGGTGAGCAGCACGCCGTCCACCCTTCGCTCCGCGCGCCACCGGCGGTAGACCGCCAGCGCTGCCTCGCGGCCGGCGGTGACCTGGACCAGGAGCTCCGGCGAGAACCCGTCGAGCAGGGCCGGGAAGCACGCCTCCGCCGGCCCGTCCAGCACCAGGCCGATCGCCCCCGCCCGGCCGCCGGACAGGGCGCGCGCCGTGCTGCTCGGGGACCAGCCGAGCTCGCGCGCTATCCGCGTGATCCGGTGCCGGGTGGCTTCCGAGACGCCCGGGCGGCCGTTGAGCGCGTACGACACCGCGCCCTTCGACACGCCCGCTTCCCGCGCGATGTCGGTGATGGTCGGCCGCTTCATCGCCCTCCGTCCCCACCGGAATCCGTGTCCGCGCGGACACCCGCCGTCGCACACCTTGACACCCGGCGGCCCCGGAACCGACACTCCGTCCGGGAGCGCTCCCAATCACGAGGGAGTGACCCGCGAAGGGGGAGCGCATGAGGGTGATCCGAAGACGGCTGGCGTTCGCCGTCGCCGTCGTCCTGCTCGTCCTGACCGGCGGCTGCGGCCCCGGCACGCCCGAGCACATCACGCTCACCCTGGCGACGTTCGGCGAGTTCGGCTACGACGACCTGATCCCCGGCTACGAGTTCACCCACCCCGGCACCACCATCCGCCAGGTGAAGACCGAGCAGGGCGGCCCGTACCACCAGGACCTGCTGGCCAAGCTGCAGAGCGGACAGGGCCTCGCGGACGTCCAGGCCGTCGAAGAGGGCCACCTGGCCGACATTCTGGCGCAGTCCGGGAAGTTCACCGACCTGGCCGAGGCGGGCCCGCCCGACGTGAAACCCGGGCGCTGGCTCGAATGGAAGTACGAGGCGGGCCGCAGCAAGGACGGCAAGCTCGTCGGCTACGGCACGGACATCGGCCCGCTGGCCATGTGCTACCGCAAGGACCTGCTCGAGGCGGCCGGGCTGCCGGCCGACCCCGGCTCGGTCAAGACGATGTTCGCGACCTGGGACAGCTACTTCGAGGCCGGCCAGAAGTACGTCAAGCGCTCGAAGGGCAAGGCCTGGTTCGACTCGGCGGCGCAGAACTTCAACGCCATGGTCAACCAGCTGCCCGTCGGCTACCTCGACCGCCAAGACCACTCGACGCTCGAGACGAACACCGCCCTCCGCGCCGCCTGGGACCAGGTCACCACCGCCGTGAAGCAGGGGCAGTCGGCCGGGCTCACCGCGTTCGCCGAGGACGGCAACAACGGCCTGCGCGTCGGCGCCTTCGCGACGAAGGTCTGTCCATCGTGGATGCTCGGCGTCATCGAGCAGCAGGCCGGGCTGGGCAACGCCGGCAAGTGGGCGATCACCGACGCGTTCCCGGACGGCGGCGGCAACTGGGGCGGCTCCTACCTCACCGTGCCGGCCGCGAGCGAGCACCCGAAGGAGGCCGCCGCGCTCGCCGCCTGGCTGACCGCGCCCGAGCAGCAGCTGCACGCGTTCCGGGTGAGCGGGAACTTCCCCAGCCAGGTCGACGCGTTCACCTCGCCCGACCTGCTCAGCGAGATGAACGGCTACTTCGGCGGCGCGCTGAGCGGCCAGGTCTTCGTCGCCCAGGCCCAGAAGGTCGGGAAACCGCAGTACAAGGGCCCGGGCGACGGCAAGATCCAGGAGACGGTGGTCGCGCCCGCGCTCAAGGCGGTCGAGCACGGTGCCGACCCGGCCGCCGTCTGGCAGCAGGTGCTCATCGGGGTGCACCAGGTGGTGCCCTGACGGGCGGCGCGCCGGATCTTGTTCAGGGCAGGACACCCGCGACTCCTGTCAATGGTCTGAACCACGGTGAACTGGACCAGCGGGTGGCGAGGTTTCCGCCGCACCCCGCCTGCTGCTCGCGGGCGGCGTCGCGCCGACCGCCCCACCGGCGACAACTTCTCCGCGAATGGGTGGACCCGGGCCGGACGGCGGCTGCGCGGCACCGCCCGGCCCGGGAGCCTGCTACTGCACCGCCGGGTAGGCGTTCTGGACGAGCTCTTCGAACTGGGCCTCGAACCACTTGCCGGACAGCGGCGCGTTCGGCAGGGCGCCGGTCAGGTTGCCGCCGTTGGCCTGCTGGCTGCCGTGGAAGGTCGGGTCGCACATCTGGTCGAAACCCTTGCCTTCGTCGTTCGGGATCTGCGAGCTCGCGCCGTCGGACTCACCCGGCGGCTTGATCCAGACGTAGGCGTCGAAGTGCGCCGCCGGTGACGCCGTCGGGCGCACGCCCAGCCCGGCTCCGCTCTGGTTGCACCAGTTGCCGCGGTGCAGCCGCCGGTCGATCCGGCCGGAGTTGACGTAGGCGTCCACAGTGGACCCCGACGCGCCGCTCGGCCGGGCCGCGCCGCCCCAGCCGTTGCGCGAGGTGTCGACCAGCATGCCGATCCCGCTGGGCAGCCCCGCGGAGACGAACGCGTTGTACATCGCCGTGGCGAACGGGATCTCGGCGAAGTACGGGTTCCACTGGTAGAACGTCGCCGACTTGAGCTGCTGCCCGCCGACGGTCAGGTTCGGGTCCGGCAGGTTCGGCTCGGTGAGCGGGGTGTAGTTCGCCGTGTCGCTGATGAAGCCGTCGATGCTGTTCACCCCGGCCGTCGTGCCCTGCAGGGTCTGCTTGACCAGGTTGA
Source organism: Amycolatopsis sp. NBC_01488 (assembly GCF_036227105.1). Classification (NCBI taxonomy): domain Bacteria; kingdom Bacillati; phylum Actinomycetota; class Actinomycetes; order Pseudonocardiales; family Pseudonocardiaceae; genus Amycolatopsis; species Amycolatopsis sp. NBC_01488. The sequence continues at coordinate 7,883,127 of NZ_CP109434.1, forward strand.
CGAACGGGCCGAAGTTGCTGTCCCAGCCCAGCCACGCCGAGTGCGCGATGTCGAGGTAGTTGTAGACGTTCGAAATCGCGTGGAGCTTGTTCAGCGCGTACTGGATACCCTGGGTGTACGCCCCGCTCGACTGCGCTTCGGCGCACTTCGCCGTCGCGGTGTTGGTGATCAGGTTGGGCAGCGAGTCCGGTTCGACGATCGCGACGACCCGCAGCGGTGCGTACTTGGCGTCGGACAGGATCGAGGCGATCGGGTCGATGTACTCGCTCTTGTACCGGGCCAGGCCGTTCTGCGCGACCTGCAGTTCGCCGTTGGACGCCAGCGCCGCGCAGTCGCGGTTGGGCAGGTCGTAGACGACGATCTGGATCGTCACCGGCGTCCCGCCGCTCGCCTGGGCCAGCGCGGCGTCGAGGTGGCCGCGCAGGCCGCGGGCGCTCGACGTGCCCTCGATCGCCGCGATCCGGTCGAGCCACACCGCCGTCGAGGTGTTCGCCACCTTGGCCATCTGGGCGCCGAGCGTGCCGCCCTTGGCCGCGGCCGCGGTGGACACCTCCGACGACCAGTCGGGGTTCACGTACCCCTTCGCGCCGGCGTACGGGTTGTCCACGTGCGTCCCGGGCTGGGTCGGCGTGGTCGGGACCGTCGGGGTCGTGGGCGTGGTCGGGGTGGTCGGGGTGGTCGGCGTGGTGGTCGGGCCGCCCGTGCTGCCGTCGCAGACGACGCCGTTCAGCGTGAACGACGTGGGGACGGCGTTCGTGCCGGAGTACGAGCCGTTGAAGCCGAAGCTGGCCGTCGCGTTCGACCCGAGCGCGCCGCCCCACGACGGGTTCTTCGCGCTCACGTGCTTGCCGGTCTGGCTGAACGTGGCGCTCCAGCCCTGCTGGACCTGCTGGTTGCCGGCGAAGTCCCACTGGACGTCCCAGCTCGAGACGGCGTCGCCGAGGTTGGTCACCGCGACGTTCGCGGTGAACCCGGTGTCCCACTGGTTGACGGTGTAGGTCACCTTGCAGCCGGTGGCGGCGGTCGCCGGGCTGCCGCCGGCCACCACCAGGCCGGCCACGACGGCCGCGGCCGTCACCGAGGACGCCACGGCGAGCCGTGACTTCCTCTTCGCGGACCAGAAATCACTCTTCATCGAGTGTGCTCCTTCGTGTTGTCGGGTCAGGAGGTGCAGGGGGTGGCCCCGACGGCGAACCCGCCGGGACTGCCGGTGGCCGAGCCGGTCGCCTGGAAGCCGATCGACGTCGACGCGCCGCCGGCCAGGTCGGGCGCCCACGTCGGCGCCTTGGCGCTCGCCTGCTGCCCGGACTGGGTGACGGTGGCGCCCCAGCCGCCGGTGATCTGCGTCCCCGCAGGCACGGTCCAGCCGAGCGTCCAGGTCTTCAGCGGCGTGGTGCCGGTGTTCTTGAGCGTGACGGAGGCGACGAACCCGCCCTGCCACGCGTTGTCGACGTGGTAGGCGACCGCGCAGCTCACCGCGGGCGGCGGATCGGTCGTCCCGCCACCGCCGCCGACCGGCGGGATCAGGTACGGCTGCAGGATGGCCTGCTTGGCCTGGTTGACCGTGGTCCAGTCGTCGTTGAGGATGCCGCCGGTGTCCCCCGAGTTGGGGTTCCACGACCAGTAGGTGAAGCTCATGCCGGTCGGTCCGGTGCCCGCGTACTTCAGCAGCTCCTGCAGCCAGACCTTGTCGCGCGGGTCGGCGAGCGTGGTGCCGAACTCGCCGAGCAGCACCGGCGCGATGTTCTGCTTCTGCAGGTAGCCGAAGAAGTGGTCCCAGAGCGCCGGCAGGTTCGCCGGGAACGACGGGTCGGAGAACCACGGCTGGGCGAACACCGACGTCGCGTACTCGTGCGCGGAGTAGACCAGCTTGTCCGGTTTGGACAGTCGCACCGGGAACTGGCGCGCGCCGGAGAGGTTGCCGCCCCACCAGCCGCACTGCGGGTCGCCGGTGCCGGCGACGCAGTCGACGCCCTCGACGATGACCAGCCAGTCGGGATTGGCCGCGAGGACGGCGTTCCCGCCGCGTTCGGCGGCCAGCCGCCAGTCGGTCGCGGTGTCGCCGCAGCCCCAGCACGCGCCGCCGCCACCCTGGATCGAGTGGGGCTCGTTGTGCAGGTCGGCGCCGATCACCGTGGGGTTGCCCTTGTAGTGCTGGGCGAGCATCGTCCAGTCGGACAGCCACCGGCTCTCCGGATACGCGCTGGTGTACCAGAGCGGGGACTGCGCACCGGAGTCCGGGCGGTGCTGGTCGAGGACGACGCGCATGCCCTTGGTGCCCGCGTAGGCGATGATCTTGTCCAGTACCTGGAGCCCGGAAAGCCCTTGCAGATCGGGATTCTGGACGGCGTCGATGCTGTTCGGCGTGACGCCGGGGTCGAACAGCTGGTTGGAATACGGCAGCCGCAGCGTGTTGTAGCCGAGGCTCGCCATCTGGTCGAGCATGTCCTTGTAGTTGCGGCTCCACAGGCCGTGGGGCGCGTAGTTGCCGGTTTCGGCACCGAACCAGTTGACGCCGGTCATCCGCACGGGCGCACCGGTGGCGTCGACCAGCTGGGAACCGACAGCGTGCCAATAGCCGGTTCCGGTGCCGGATGCCGCGGGAGCCGCGGTGGCCGGGGACGCCGTGAGAACGGCGCCCCCGACCAGTGCGGCGACCGCGAGTGCGAGCAGTCGCTTCATCGAGAACCTTTCAGCCGAACAGGACGACGTGCGCGGCGAACGCCGTGGCGATCTCCGACTGCGCCCAGAACCGGTGGTAGGTGAACGTCGGCGCGGCGCCACCGTCCAGGTAGGCCTGGACCTTCGGCCACTGCGGGTCGCTCTTGTAGAACGACCGGATCGACTCGAACGTGGAGCTGGAGTTGATCGCGTCGCCGTTCGGCATCGTGCCGGTCCAGCCCGAGGGCACGTAGAGCCCCTGGTCCGTGGTGGCGTTGTAGGCGTCGTCGAACCGGTTGTAGTCCGTCCGGGTCTCCGGCACCGCGATGCCCTTGCTGTCGGTGTTCGCCGAGAGCGCGGTCAGCAGCTGCTCGCCCACGGTCTTCGCCTGGGCGTTGTTCGAGCCGGACGCGTAGTAGAGCAGCGTCTTGGCCAGCGAGGCCGCGACCCCGACGTCCTGGCTGTAGTTCTTCACCGTGACGTGCAGGCCGGTGTTCGAGCCGGGGCTGGTGGCGTTCCAGGTGTCCGGCGCGCCGCTCCAGCCGAGGTCGGACGGGATCTGGAAGCTCCCGCCGGCCCCGACCGTGGTGTTGGCGATGGCCCACGGGACCCACTTGTCGAGGATCTTCTTCGCCCGGGCGTCGCCGGTCGCCTGGTAGTACTCGGCGATCCGTTCCATGCCCCAGGTCTGGAAGCCGAACCACTGGTTGCTCGGCGGGTCGTGCCAGACCGGCTGCTGGTCGTAGAACATCCCGTAGAACGTCGGCGTGCCGGCCGGCGGGGTGCCGTACTGGCCGTCCCAGCTGTTGGTCGCGCCGCCGGCGAGGCCGCCTTCGGACGACTGGAGCCACTGCAGGAACTCCAGCTGCCGCCCGAGGCTGGTCGCCCAGTCGCTCGCGCCGGTCGCCGAAGTGACCTTCAGCCCCGGATCCGTCGACAGCGCGTACGCCGCCAGCGGATTCTGGTAGCCCTGGTGCGCCGCGCCGTCTCCGATGCGCCACGCCCACGCGCTGCCGGTGTCGAGCGAGCCGCCCCACGCGTAGTACCACGAGATCAGGTAGTGCTCGCTGTCCTTGCCGGTGCCGGCGGCACAGCTCGACGCGCCGACGCAGTTGCCGATCTTCTTGAAGTACTTGTCGAACAGCGAGTACCGCAGGTAGTCGCCCATCTTCGACGCCTTCTTCACCACGGCCGCGACGTCGGCGCTCTTGCCCTGCGCCTGAGCCCACTTCTCGGCCTGGAAGGCCACCTGCACGGCGCGGGCGTCCGCGTCTGGCGCGTCGGTGTACTTCCACTGCTTCGCGTACGACGAGTCGCCGGTGAACAGGTCGAGGTAGCCGTTCTTGCCGCCGAACTTCATCGTGTCGCAGCTGGGCTGGGTGACGGTTTCCCAGACCGACTCCTGGGAGCCGCGCTGGAAGGTGTTGATGAATGCGGGCGCGGTGTTCGTGCCGTCCTCGCAGTGGCCGAACCCGTAGATGTTGTCCACGTCGAGCAGCCAGTGCATGCCGTAGACGTCCGCCGAGCCGTAGGCCGCCTTGAGCTCCGCCGCGATCGGGTCGCTGCCGACGGAGACGCCGGTCTGCAGCTGCGACGGATAGGACTTCGGGCTCGGGTACTCGGCCGCGTAGGTCGCCGGCTTGCTCGCGTTGTAGCCGCTGTTGGTCGGCTGGTCGGCCGTCGACGGGATCGCGTACGTCTCGATCGACGTCCAGGCCTGGTTGAACGGCGCCCAGTCCCCGGTGATCCGGCCGTAGGACGCTTCGAGCCAGAGGTAGTAGCTGAACGCCTCCGACGTCGTCTCGTGGCCGTAGTCCGGTGCCTCGACCATCAGCGTCTCGATCGAGTGGTAGGGCACCAGAATGTTCCCGAACTTGCGGAAGTAGCCGTTGTTCGGGTCCTTGATCTTGTTGTACTGGGTCAGGAACGCGAGCTGGTAGTCCGATGTGGACGACGAGATCTCGTTCACCGTGACGGTGGCCGCGGTGTAGCCGCCACTGCTCGCGGTGAAGGTGGCGCTGCCCAGCGCCCCGCCGTTGTCGGCGCTGGTCACCGTGACGTTCTGCGGGGTGTTCCAGTTCGCCGTCGTGAAGGTGAGGCTCGCCGGGGTCGCCGTCAGGTCGGTGCTGCCCGCCGTGCGTGCCACGGCGACGGTGACCGGGGCGGTCGGCGCGCCGGCGAGGGTGACGGCGAAGGTCGCCGTCCCGCCCTGCTTGACCTGCGTGGTCGCCGGGGACGCGACGATCGTGGGTCCGGAAAGGACCTTCACGCTCACCGGGCTCGACGTCGTCGACGCGTTCTTGTTGTCATACGCCTTGGCCGTGATCGCGTACGTCCCGGCGGGGACGTTCGCCCAGCTGCCTTCGAACGGCGCGGCGGTGTCGGTGGCCAGCAGCGTGTCGCCGGCGTAGAACTCGACCTTGCTGATCGTGCCGTCGGCGTCGGCGGCCGTGGCGGCGAGCGGGATGGTGGCCGGGGCGTAGTAGGTGCCGGTCGAGGCCGGCGAGGTCAGGCTGACGGTGGGGGCTTTGTTGGCGCCGGTGCAGGCGCTGCCGTTGACGGAGAAGTCGGTCGGCGGGCGGTTGGCGGACCCCTTCGAGCCGTTGAAGCCGAACGACGTGCTCGCCCCGGTGCCGAGGTGGCCGTTGTAGGAGAGGTTCGTCGCGGTGACCGCGGCGCCGGTCTGGGCGAAGCTGGCGCTCCAGCCCTGCTGGACCTTCTGGCCGTCGAGGAACGTCCAGCCGACCTGCCAGCTGTCGAGCGGCGCGCCGTCGTTGCGCAGCGAGACGCTGGCGGTGAACCCGGTGTCCCAGTCGTTGGTGGTGTAGGTGACGGAACAGGCGACGTCGGCGCCGAGCGCCGGGGGTGGGGCGACCAGCGCGGCGGCGGCGGTGACCATGGCCGTGACCAGGGCCAGCGCGCGGGCGCGCGGCAGGCGCGTTCGGCGCCATCGGTGCATCCGGGGAGAGGAACGCATGGCTGCGGAACTCCTTTGTCCGTAGGGAGCCAGCGATCTGGGAGCGCTTCCAGGCGCAGACGGTAGCCAGCCGGAAACCTGGATGTAAAGAATCGAGTCAGAAGGACACCGCGGCTGCGGATGTCACAGCAACGCTCCCCGCTCGGTCCCACTCACTGAACGCTCCTGAACAGCCGCCGCCGATCGTCGCCACCTCACTCGAACGGCCCAGTGACATGGTCACGCAGAGTGCCGAGCGAACGCCGTTTAGGGCCGAAGGCGTGCACCTCAGCCGGGACCGCTCCCAGCCACCGGCGCCCCACGCCGTGTCGACCCTCCAGGCACGCGTGTCGACCGTTCCGGCACGGAGTTCAGCGGCCCGGCCGTGCGGCAGAGGTCGGCACGCGTGCTCGGCGGGCCGACACGGCGTCAGCTCGAGGCGCGGACCGCCAGGGAGACCGGGAGGATCTGCTGCCGCGGCTTGAGGCTCTGGTCGTCGAGCAGCTGCAGCATCGTCTCGACCATCGCGTGGATCTGCTCGCGCGGGTCCTGGTGGACCGACGTCAGGGGCGGGTCCATGGCCGGAGCCAGGGTCGCGTTGTCGTCGAAGCTGACCACCGCGACGTCCTCGGGGATGCGGCGGCCCGCGGCGTCCAGGGTGCGCAGCGCGCCCACCGCCATCATGTCGCTCGCGACGAACACCGCGTCGAGGTCCGGGTGGCGGGCCAGCAGCGCGGACATCGCGTTCGCGCCGCCGGACAGCGTGAAGTCGGCCTCTTCGGCCAGGTCGGTAGGGTCGAGCCCGGCGTCCAGGAGGGTCTTGCGCCAGCCGGCGAGCCGGTCGATCGGGGCGCTCTGGTCCTGCGGCCCGGCGATGGTGCCGATCCGCCGCCGCCCGGCCGCGACCAGGTGCTCGACCGCCAGCCGGGCGCCGCCCTCGTTGTCGAAGTCGACGACGTGCACGCCGCGGCGGATGCCGGCCGCCTGGCCGCCGAACACCACCGGGATGCGCAGCAGCCGCAGCGCCTTGGGCAGCGGGTCGGCCCGGTGCGGCGCGAACACGAGCGCGCCGTCGACGTGCCCGCCTTCGAGGAACCGGACGGTCCGGCTCAGGTCCTCGCGGATGTCGCTGAAGATCAGCACCATCTGCCGGCCGACGTCGGCGAGCTCGCGGTAGCCGGCGCGCATGACGGCGGCGCGGTACGGGTCGTCGAGCAGCCGGGACTCCGGCTCCGACAGCACCACGGCGACGGCCCCGGTGCGGCGGGTGACCAGCGAGCGGGCCGCCTGGTTCGGGGAATAGCCCAGGTCGCGGGCCGCGGCGTGGACCTTCTCGCGCGCCGCCGCGCTGACGTACGCGTCGTCGTTCAGCGCGCGTGACGCCGTCGACCGCGACACGCCGGCGAACGCCGCGACGTCCTCCAGTGTCGGCCGCTCTTCATCCCCTGCTCGAGGCCCCACGCCTACCGCCCTCGCTCCCTCAACCACCCGGACGTCGACAGCTTAACCGGCACGCGGGCGTGAAGTCCGGGAGCGCTCCTCGCAGGAAACACTCCGGTCACGACCCCTTGACACCGGTGGGGGCCCCCAGCAGACTCGGCGGCACCTGGGAGCGCTCCCAGTCCGGCTCCCAGCAGTGAGAGCGCTCATTCCCGTCAACAAGGTGGTTGAACACGTGAGAACGATCCGGAACGGCCTGGTCCTCGCACTGGGCATCACGATGACGGCGCTCGGCGCCTCGGCCTGCGGTAGCGGCGGTGACCAGACGCCGGCCGCGGCGGGCCCGAACGAGCACGTCGACCTGACGCTGTCGACGTTCACCGAGTTCGGCTACGAGGCACTCATCCCGGAATACGAGCGGCTGCACCCGAACATCAAGATCACCCACCGCAAGACCGGCCAGGGCGGCCCGTACCACCAGGACCTCATCACCAAGCTGGCCGCCGGCTCGGGTCTGGCCGACGTCGCCGCGGTGGAGGAGGGCCACCTCTCCGACGTCCTCGACAAGGGCTCGAAGTTCAACGACCTCAGCAAGATCGGCCCCGCCGACGCCTCCCCGGACCGCTGGCTCGGCTGGAAGTACGACGCCGCGAAGACCAAGGACGGCAAGGTCATCGGCTACGGCACCGACATCGGCCCGCTGGCCATGTGCTACCGCAAGGACATGTTCGCCGCGGCCGGCCTGCCGACCGACCCCGACCAGGTCAAGCCGCTGTTCGCCACCTGGGACAGCTACTTCGCCGCCGGCGCGGACTACTCGAAGAAGACCGGCAAGGCCTGGTTCGACTCGGCCTCGCAGAACTTCAACGCCATGGTCAACCAGCTCCCGACCGGCTACCTCGGCACCGACGACAAGCTCGCCCTCGAGGGCAACCAGGGCATCAAGGACGCCTGGACCAAGGTCACCGACGCCGTGGCCAAGGGCGAGTCGGCCAAGCTCACTGCGTTCAGCAACGAGTGGAACACCGGGTTCAAGCAGGGCGCGTTCGCCACGAAGGTGTGCCCGTCGTGGATGCTCGGCGTGATCAAGGAGCAGGCCGGCCCGGAGAACGCCGGCAAGTGGGCGGTCACCGCGGCCTTCCCCGGTGGCGGCGGCAACTGGGGCGGCTCGTACCTGACCGTGCCGACGCAGTCGAAGCACCCGAAGGAGGCCGCCGAGCTGGCCGCCTGGCTGACCGCTCCGGAGCAGCAGATCAAGGCGTTCCAGGCGAAGGGCAACTTCCCCAGCCAGGTCAAGGCGCTGACCGACCCCGCGCTGCTGAGCCAGACCGACGCCTACTTCGGCGGCGCGAAGGTCGGCGAGCTGTTCGCCGAGCAGGCCAAGAAGGTCCAGAAGGCGCAGTACAAGGGCCCGGGCGACGGCCAGATCCAGGAGAACGCGGCCAGCCCTGCCCTGCAGGCGGTCGAACAGGGCAAGTCGGCGGCGGACGGCTGGCAGCAACTGGTCGACTCGGCGAAGAAGATCACCCGCTGACCTCATGACCGTCATCGACAAGGTCGCGCCGGAAGGGAGTAAGGCCGGGGAGCGCACGTCTCCCCGGCCCACCTTCCGGCACAAGCTGAGCCGGTGGGACGTCAAGGTATCGCCGTACCTCTACGTCGCGCCGTTCTTCATCGTGTTCGGGATCGTCGGGCTGTTCCCGCTGCTGTACACGGCGTACGTCTCGCTGTTCAAGTGGAAGGCCGGATCCGACGACCCCGACTTCATCGGCCTCGACAACTACAAGGAGCTCTTCGGCGACGCCCAGTTCTGGAACGCGCTGACCAACACGATCAGCATCTTCCTGCTCTCCAGCGTCCCGCAGATCATCATCGCGGTGCTGCTGGCGGCGCTGCTCGGCGCCCGGCTGCGCGGCGCGACCGGCTGGCGCGTCGGCATCCTGCTGCCGTACGCGGCCAGCCTCGTCGCCATCGGCATCATCTTCGCCAACCTGTTCGGCCCCAGATACGGGCTGATCAACGGCGTCCTGCAGACGATCGGGCTGGACCCGGTCGACTGGCAGGCCAGCCGCATCGGCAGCCACATCGCCATCGCGATCATGGTGAACTGGCGCTGGACCGGGTACAACGCCCTGATCGTGCTGGCGGCCATGCAGGCCATCCCGAAGGAGCTGCACGAGGCGGCGCTGATCGACGGCGCGGGCACGTGGCGCCGGTTCTTCCACGTCACCCTGCCGCTGCTCAAGCCGACGCTGGTCTTCGTGGTCATCACCTCGACGATCGGCGGCCTGCAGATCTTCACCGAGCCCAAGCTCTTCGACGCCCTGCCCGGGTCGAACAACGGCGGCTCGACCAACCAGTTCCAGACCGTGACGCTGTACCTGTACCAGTCGGCGTTCGAGAACTACAACCTCGGCTACGCCTCGGCGATCGCCTGGGTCCTGTTCGTGATCATCGTGCTCATCGCGCTGGTGAACTTCTTCCTCACCGGCCGGCTGGCGCGCACCCCGGCGGTGAAGAAGAAATGACAACTGTCCAGAGTGGACTCCGCAGGTCCGTCGCCACGCTCGGAAAGCCGCGCAAGGCGACGTACGTCGTGCTGGCGGTCTTCGTGCTCGGCTCGCTGTTCCCGTTCTACTGGTCGTTCCTGGTGGCCAGCCGGGACAACGGGATGCTCACCGAGCGCATCCCGCCGTTCCTGCCCGGCGGCAACTTCTTCGCCAACGCCTCCCGGGTGTTCGACTCCGTGCCGTTCTGGAAGGCGCTGGGCAACAGCGTCATCGTGTCCGGCACGGTCACCCTGACCACGGTCCTGTTCTCGTCGCTGGCCGGGTTCGCCTTCGCGAAACTGCGGTTCAAGGGCCGCAACGGGCTGTTCGTGTTCATCGTGGTGACCCTCGCGGTGCCCACCCAGCTGGGGATCATCCCGCTGTTCATCGCCATGTCGGAGCTCGGCTGGGCCGGCCACCTCGAGGCGGTGATCGTGCCCAACCTGGTCACCGCGTTCGGCGTCTTCTGGATGCGCCAGTACACAGTGGACGCCCTGCCGTACGAGCTGATCGAGGCCGCGCGCGTCGACGGCTGCAGCATGATCCGGATCTTCTGGAACGTCTGCCTGCCCGCCGTGCGCCCGGCCGCGGCGATCCTGGCGATGTTCACGTTCATGATGTCCTGGAACGACTTCCTGTGGCCGCTGGTCGTCCTGGACGCGGGCAACCCGACCGTCCAGGTCGCGCTGGAGAAGCTCCAGAGCGGCTACTACGTCGACTACTCGCTGGTGCTGGCCGGCACGACCCTGGCCACCATCCCGATCCTCATCGTCTTCGTCCTCCTCGGCCGCCAGATCGTGGCCGGGATCATGCAAGGTGCCGTGAAAGGGTGACCATGTCCGTACATCCCGACAGCGTTCGGGCGGAGACAGCGCTGATGTTCCCGCCCGGCTTCGTCTGGGGCGCCGCCACCGCGGCGTTCCAGGTGGAAGGGGCCACCACGGCCGACGGTCGCACCGACTCGGTCTGGGACGTCTTCGCACGCCGTCCGGGCGCGGTCGTGGGCGGCGACACCGGCGACCCGGCCGCCGACCACTACCGCCGGTACGCCGAGGACGTCGCCCTGATGCGCCGGCTCGGCCTCGGCGCCTACCGCTTCTCGCTGGCCTGGCCCCGCGTCCGGCCGGACGGCGGTGCCCCCAACGCCGCCGGGCTCGCGTTCTACGACCGGCTGGTCGACTGCCTGCTGGAAGCCGGGATCCAGCCGTGGGCGACGCTCTACCACTGGGACCTGCCCCAGACGCTCGAAGAGCAGGGCGGCTGGACCAACCGGGACACCGCGTACCGCTTCGCCGAGTACACCGAGACGGTGCTGGCCCGCCTCGGTGACCGCGTCGCGAGCTGGTCGACGCTGAACGAGCCGTGGTGCGCGGCGATGCTCGGCTACGCGGGCGGCATCCACGCGCCCGGCCGCACCGACCACCCCGCCGCCGTCGCCGCGACGCACCACCTGCTGCTCGGGCACGGGCTGGCGATGGACATCATCCGCAGGCACGCGCCGGGCACCCCGGCGGGGATCACGCTGAACCTGTACCCGGTGGCCCCGCACGACCCGGCGAACGTCAGCGACGTCGCCGCGGCCCGGCGGATCGACGGCCTGCAGAACCGGCTGTTCCTCGACCCGGTCCTGCGCGGCGGCTACCCGGACGACCTGGTCGCCGACCTCGCGCCGTTCGGGCTCGGCGACGTCGTCCGCGAGGACGACGCGGCGGTCATCGCGGCGCACGTCGACTGGCTGGGCGTGAACTACTACCGCGACTACCGGGTGGCGGGCCGCCCGGTGCCGGGCAGCGAGCCGGCGGGCCCGGAGTGGGTCGGCGCGGGTGACGTCCACTTCGTCCCGGACCCGGCGGCGCCGCGGACGGACTCGGGCTGGGAGGTCCAGCCGGCCGGCCTGACGGAGTCCCTGCTGCAGGTCCACCGCGGCTACCGCCAGGTTCCGCTGTACATCACGGAGAACGGCGCGGCCTACCCGGACGTCGTCGCGGACGGCGGTGACATCGTCGACACGGACCGCGTGGCGTTCCTCGACTCGCACCTGCGAGCGGCGCACGACGCGCTGGCGGCCGGGGTCGACCTGCGGGGGTACTTCTACTGGTCGCTGCTGGACAACTTCGAGTGGGCCGAGGGGTACGCGAAGCGGTTCGGCCTGATCCACGTCGACTACGCCACGCAGGTCCGGACGCCCAAGCGGAGTGCGCACTGGTATTCCGGGGTGATCGGGGCGAACGGCCTCGGCTGAGGCGGGGCGAGGGGTGCGGCCGGGCCCGAGGGATCCGGGCCCGGCCGCCACGGGCGTGCATTCCGCGGCCGCCGTTGCCAGACTGGCCGGTATGGGACTGCGCAGCGAAGCTTGGTTCAACAACCCCGCCGACCCCGGAATGACCGCCCTCTACCTCGAGCGGTACCTGAACTGGGGCCTCACCCGCGAAGAGCTCCAGTCCGGCAAGCCCGTCATCGGCATCGCCCAGACCGGGTCCGACCTCTCCCCCTGCAACCGGCACCACCTGCAGCTCGCCGACCGGACCCGGGAAGGCATCCGCGAAGCCGGCGGGATCGCCATCGAGTTCCCCGTGCACCCCATCCAGGAGACCGGCAAGCGCCCGACCGCCGCACTGGACCGCAACCTCGCCTACCTCGGACTGGTCGAGACGCTCTACGGCTACCCGATCGACGGCGTCGTCCTCACCACCGGCTGCGACAAGACCACGCCCGCGTGCCTGATGGCCGCCGCCACCGTCGACCTCCCCGCCATCGTGCTGTCCGGCGGTCCCATGCTCAACGGCTGGCACGACGGCGAGCGCACCGGGTCCGGGACCATCGTCTGGAAGGCCCGCGAGCTGCTCGCCGCCGGGGAGATCGACGACGCCGGGTTCATGGAGCTCGTCGCGTCGTCCGCACCGTCGCCCGGGCACTGCAACACCATGGGCACCGCCTCGACGATGAACGCGCTCGCCGAAGCGCTCGGCATGAGCCTGCCCGGCTGCGCGGCCATCCCGGCGCCGCACCGCGACCGGGCGCGGATGGCCTACCGCACCGGGCTGCGGATCGTCGAGATGGTGCGCGAGGACCTCAAGCCGTCGGACATCCTGACGCGCGAAGCGTTCGAGAACGCCATCGTCGTCAGCTCGGCCATCGGCGGCTCGACGAACGCGCCGATCCACATCGGCGCGATCGCCCGGCACATCGGCGTCGACCTGCCCCTCGAAGACTGGCAGCGGCTCGGCCATGCCGTCCCCCTGCTGGTCGACCTCCAGCCGGCCGGCAAGTACCTCGGCGAGGAGTTCCACCGCGCGGGCGGCGTCCCGGCCGTGGTGCACGAGCTGATGCGCCACCACCTGATCCACGAAGACGCCCGCACGGTCAACGGCACCACGATCGGCGACAACTGCCGCGACGCGGAGGCCGGCGACCGGGACGTCATCCGCACCTTCGGCACCGCCCTCATCGAAGACGCCGGTTTCCTGGTCCTCCGGGGCAACCTGTTCGACGCGGCGATCATGAAGTCCAGCGTGATCTCGCCGGAGTTCCGCCGCCGGTACCTGGCCGGCGGCGTCTACGAGGGCAACGCGGTCGTCTTCGACGGCCCGGAGGACTACCACGCCCGCATCGACGACCCGGACCTCGGCGTCGACGAGTATTCGCTGCTCGTCATGCGCGGCACCGGCCCGCTCGGCTACCCGGGCGCGGCCGAGGTGGTGAACATGCGGCCGCCGGCGGCGCTGATCAAGCGGGGCATCCGCGAGCTGCCGTGCCTGGGTGACGGCCGTCAGTCCGGTACGTCCGGATCGCCGTCGATCCTCAACGCCTCCCCCGAAGCCGCGGCGGGCGGCGGGCTCGCGGTGCTGCGGACCGGCGACCGGGTGCGGATCGACCTCGCTGCCGGCAAGGCCGACGTCCTCGTGCCGGACGAAGAGCTCGCGCTGCGCCACAAGGAACTGGCGGAGGCGGGCGGGTACCCGGTCCCGGAGGCCCAGACGCCGTGGCAGGAGATCCAGCGGTCGATGGTCGACCAGCTCTGCGACGGCATGGTCCTGCGCCCGGCGGTGGCCTACCAGCGGATCGCGAAGACGAAGGGCATCCCCCGCCACAACCACTGAGTTCCGGCCGGAAGTGCCGCTTCGAACGGGCGCGGAGCGGGTATCCCAGCGGTAGCCGAGGCGAGGAGGCCCATCATGCTGCCGGAGCGAGAACGCCACGCGCTGCGCGAGATCGAGGCGGAGCTGCAGGCGAGCGACCCCGCGTTCGCCGCTGCGTTCGACGGCCGCTCCCTGCGGGAGGCCAAGCGGTGGCACCTGCTGCTCCTGCTCTGCGACATCACGGCGGGCGTCATGCTCGTCGTCGGTCTCTTCGCCCGCGACGCCGGGCTCGTGCTCTGGGGCACGGTCGGCGGCGGCGGGCTCGTGGCGTGGCACATCGCCCGCGCCGAGACGAACCGCAAGCCCACTCCCGACGGCACGAACCCGGCCGCCGACTCGCACTGAGCCGGCCGGCCGGGTGTCCGGTCCGGACTATCCGGCCGCCTTCGCCGCACCGGCCACCGCTTCCGCCATCGCCGGCACCAGCGCCTCGTCGAACACGCTCGGCACGATGTGCTCCGCGTCCAGGTCTTCGCCCACCACGTCCGCCAGTGCGCGTGCCGCCGCCAGCAGCATCTCCCCGGTGACCCGCGGCGCGCCCGAGTCGAGCAGGCCGCGGAACATCCCCGGGAAGGCCAGCACGTTGTTGATCTGGTTGGGGAAGTCGCTGCGGCCGGTGGCGACGATCTCCGCGTGCTCGCGCGCCGCGTCCGGATCGACCTCGGGGTCCGGGTTGGCCAGCGCGAACACGATCGCGCGGTCGGCCATCGCGGCGACGTCGCCCGGCTCGAGGAGGCCGCCCGCGCTGACGCCGACGAACACGTCCGCGTCGCGCAGCGCGTCCTGCACGCTGCCGGTGGTGGCGGCCGCGTTGGTGTTGTCCGCCAGCCAGTGCTTCTCCCCCACCAGGTCCCGGTCCGGGTGCAGCACGCCTTCGCTGTCGCAGACGACGATCCCTTCGGACCGGTAGCCCGCGCGCAGCAGCAGCCGGGCGATCGCGCTGCCCGCCGCGCCCGCTCCGGCGATGACGACCGACGTGCCCGCCGGCTCGCGGCCGGTCAGGTTCAGCGCGTTGTGCAGGGCGCCGAGCACGACGACGGCCGTGCCGTGCTGGTCGTCGTGGAACACCGGGATGTCCAGCTCGTCGTGCAGCCGGCGTTCGACGGTGAAGCACCGCGGCGCGGCGATGTCCTCGAGGTTGATCGCGCCGAACGACGTCGCCAGGTCCCGGACCGTGCGGACGAGGTCGTCGGGTTCGCGGCTGACCGGGCAGATCGGCCACGCGTCGACGTCGGCGAACCGCTTGAGCAGCGCCGCCTTGCCCTCCATCACCGGCAGCGCGGCGGCCGGGCCCCGGTCACCGAGCCCGAGCAGGGCGGACCCGTCGGACACGATGGCGACGGAGTTGCCCTTGACGGTCTCGCGCGCGAGCACCGACGGGTCGTCCGCGACCCGCTTCGCCTGGTCCGCGACGCCCGGCGTGTAGTGCTCGGCCAGGTCGTCGGGCGTGTCGAGGGCGACGCGGGCAGCGACTTCGACTTTTCCTCGGCTCCGTGTCATGCGTGCGGGTTACCCGACGCGCGCGCGGCGGAACCGCGAGTTTAACCGGCCGCGGGACGGGGGAACTCCGGCACATGCCCGATTCCCCCGGCGCGGAGCCGCCGGACAGCACAGATCTCGACGCGCTGCGGTCGGCCGCGGCCGGGTGTCGCGGATGCTCGCTCTACCGGGACGCGACGCAGACCGTTTTCGGGGAAGGTACGAAGAAAGCGAAGATCCTGGTCGTCGGCGAGCAGCCGGGCGACCAGGAGGATCTCGCGGGCGAGCCGTTCGTCGGACCCGCCGGGAAGCTCCTGGAGCGCGCCTTCGACGAGGCCGGTTTCGACCGGAAGACGCTGTACGTCACCAACGCGGTCAAGCACTTCAAGTTCAAGCGCGACGAGCGCGGCAAGCGGCGCATCCACCAGAAGCCCGGCCGCACGGAGGTGGTCGCCTGCCGGCCGTGGCTGCTGGCGGAGCTGCGCGCGGTGCGCCCGGAACTGGTGCTGCTCCTGGGCGCGACGGCCGCGCAGTCGGTGCTGGGGGCCAAGTTCCGGCTCACCGCGCACCGCGGGGAACTCGTCGAGGCGCCCGAAGACGTGGCCGAACTGGTGCCGTCGGCGGTCGCGACGGTGCACCCGTCGGCGGTCCTGCGCGCCCCGGACCGCGACGAGGCTTACGCGGCTTTCGTCGCCGATCTGCGGGCGGCAGGCAAGACCCTCAAGTGAGCTGCTTCAGCGCCGCCTCCGCCGAGGCCGCGTGCGCGTCGAGGTCCCGCCACGGGTCGTCCTTGCGCGCCACGCGCTGCTTCTCCTTGGCCAGGCTCCAGCCGGCCGGCTCCGCCTTGCCCAGCTCCCGCCAGTCCAGCGGGGTCGCGGCCGCCGCGCCGGGACGGGCGCGCAGCGAATACGGCGCGACGAACGTCTGCGCGTAGCCGTTGCGGTTGGCGTCCAGGAAGATCCGGTCGCCGCGCTTGTCCTTGCGCTGGGCCGTCGTCAGGCGGTCCGGGTCGTCCGCGGCGACGGCGTCGGCCAGCGCGCGGGACAGCTCCAGCACGACCTCGGTGTCCGACTTCGCGTCCAGCGGCGCGAGCACGTGGAAGCCGCGGCCGCCGGTCGCCTGGACGAACGGCGTCAGCCCGGCCCGCTCGTAGTGGTCACGGATCCGCCGCGCGACCGCGCGCAGCTCGGCGACCGGCGTGCCGTCCGGCGGGTCGAGGTCGAGCACCAGCCGGTCCGGCCGCTCCGGCGCGTCCACTGTGGACAGCCAGACGTGGAACTCCAGGGTGCCCTGCCGCGCCAGGTAGTCGAGCGTTTCGGCGTCTTCGCAGACCACGTAGTCGTCCGTGCCGCCACCGCGCCGGGGGACGCTCTCGACGCGGATCGAGTCCGGGAAGTGCTCCCCCGGGTGCTTCTGGAACCAGCCCTGCCCGTCGATGCCGTCGGGGAACCGACGCAGCGTCAGCGGGCGGCCGCGCAGGTGCGGCAGCAGCACGCCGGCGACCGCGCGGTAGTACTCGACGACGTCGCCCTTCGTCAGCCCGTCGCCGGGGTAGAACACCTTGTCCGCATGGGAAATATCGGTCATGCCCGCTCCCGCACGACGTCCGCCGCCTTCTTGTCCTCGCGCAGCCCGGCGAACCGCGGGTGCCGCAGCCGCCCGTCGCGCGTCCATTCGGAAAAGTCGATCTGGGCGACCAGATCCGGCCGGACCCAGTGCGCGTCTTTCTCCTTCACCGGCCCGGAGAACGGCGACCGCGCCGTCTCACGCGCCCGCAGCTGCGCGTGCAGCGACGCGAGGAGCTTCTCGTCGAAGCCGGTGCCGACCTTGCCGGCGTACTTCAGGCCGCCGTCCTCGTGGTAGCCGAGCAGCAGCGCGCCGAAGCCGTGCCGCGCGCCCTGGGGGTCGGTGAACCCGCCGATGACCAACTCCTGGCCCTGGGCGCACTTGAACTTCAGCCAGTCGGGTGACCGCCCGTGGTGGTACGGCGCGTCCGCCCGCTTCGCGATGACGCCTTCCCAGCCGCGCCGGCAGGCCTCCGCGTAGAACTTCTCGCCTTCGGTGTTGCGGTGCGACGACAGCCGCAGCGGGTCTTCGAAGTCGAACGCGTCGCGCAGCAACGCCTTCCGCTGCCGCAGCGGCAGCCCGGTCGTGTCGTGGTCGTCGTAGTAGAGCAGGTCGAACAGGTAGTAGTAGACGCGGACGCCGGTGGCCCGGGCGCGGGCCGGGTCGCTCACGTGGATCCGTGGCTGGAGCGCGGCGAAGCTGGTGTTGGCGCCGTCGAACGCCACGATCTCGCCGTCGGCCACGAACCGCGGGCCGCCCTGCGCCGCCAGTGCCTCGACGAGCTCGGGGTAGGCGTTGTCCATCACCTTGTGGTTGCGCGAGTAGAGCGTCGGCGCGCCGGAGTCGCGCACGCAGATCGCCCGGACGCCGTCCAGCTTGCGCTCGTAGATCCAGTCCTCGTCGGAGAACCGGCGGCCGGTGAGCGTGGCCAGAGTCGGTTCGCGCCAGCCGGGACCGGTCACGACGCCTTCAGCGCCTTCTCCAGCTCGGCGCGCGTCATCTTCGACCGGCCCGGCACGCCCTGCTCGCGGGCCAGCTTGTCGAGGTCGGCCTTCGACAGCTCGCCGAGGTCCGGCTTGGGCTTCTTCTTGTTCTTGCCACCGCCGCCCTTGCGGTTCTTGACACTGCGCGACAGCGCCTCGAAGAGATCGACCACGTCGGCCGAGGGCTCCGGCTCCTCTTCGTGCGCGATCTCCTTGCCCTGCTTCTTGGCCTTGATCAGCTCCTCGACCCGCTCGGCGTACTCGTCGCGGTACTCCTCGGGCTTCCACGGCGCGGTCATCTCGTCGACCAGCGCGAGCGCCATGTCGAGCTCCTTGGGCCGCGGCTTCGGGAGACTGGGCAGCCCGCCCATGACGTCCTTCGGCTTCCGCAGGTCCGCGACGAAGTGCAGGGTGTTGAGCACCATGACGTCTTCGCCGGCGCGGATCGCGCAGAGGTACTCCTTGCCGCGCAGGACGAACTTCGCGACCCCGGCCTTCTCGCTGCGGTCCATCGCCTGCAGCAGCAGGCCGTACGCCTTGGCGAAGTCCTCCTTCGCCGGCTTGAGCCAGTACGTGCGGTCGTAGAACCACGGGTCGATCTCGTCGAGCTCGACGAACTGCTCGATGTCGATCCGCCGGGACCGCTCGGGGGCGATCTCGTCCAGCTCGTCGGGCTCGACGAGCACGTGGTCGCCGCCGCCGAGGTCGTAGCCCTTGACGATCTCGTCCTGGGTCACCTCGTCGCCGGTCCGCTCGTTGACCCGCCGGTTGCGGATCCGGTCCGACGTCCCGCGCTCGAACTGGTGGAAGTGGATCGTGTGGTCCGCCACCGCCGGGTACAGCTCCACCGGAACGGTGACCAGCCCCAGGCTCAGCGCGCCGCTCCACACCGGTCTGGCCATGTCTCGACCTCCTCACCAGCAGCGATACCCGCCGGGCCGGTGCGCGAAACGCGGCGTCGTAGCTGTGCGTGACACGACGGAGCCCGCCGGGACCGGGGGTCTCGGCGGGCTCCGGCGCGCTCGTGCGTCAGGCGACTTCGCTGCTGCGGCCGCCAGACCGGTGCAGGCCCAGCATGTCGAGCAGCTGCGCGCAGTCCTCGGGGTCCTTCGCCCGCGCCGCGACGGCCAGCGCCGCCTTGCGCCGGGTCGTGGCCTGTGCCGGGGTGTCCCCGCCCTCGAGGAGGAGGTCCACCACCGGTCGCAGGTCGTTCGGCTTGTCTCGCATGATCGCTCCCCTCCGGCATCCGTTCGCCGGCCGATTACCCGATCTCACCCTGCCCAACACAGGAGGCGCCGAACGGGTTCCCGGAGACGGCCGACGCTAGGCCGAACGAGTGAATTCGATGGGCTCCGACGCGGAACCCGGCAAGGTATGTGAGACCCACGTCACACCAGGAGGCCGGATGGGCACCCAGATCCGCATCAGCCGTGAGGACGGGTCGCTGCCCTGCGAAGTCTGCGGCTTCCCGACGATGCACGTGGCCCAGGTCGTCGCCGACGACGGAACGGTCCTCGGCCGGACCCTGGTCTGCACGACGTGCCAGCGCAGCAGGCACCGGCCCGACGCGGTCACCGAGGCCGAGGCGCCGCCGGACGAAGTGCCGACCAGCTAGGCCCCGAGCCGGCCGTCACGTCGTGGTCGTCGCGACCGCGGCCACGAACTCCGCCGCGACTTCGTGGAGTTTCCGGTTGCCGTCCTGGGAGCGCTTCACCAGCCGCTGGAACGCCTCCTCCGCGGTGATCCGGTGCGCGGCCATCAGGATCCCCTTGGCCTGGTCGATCACCGCCCGCGTCTCGAGCGCGCGGTTCAGCTGGTCGATCAGCTCGCGCGCGGCGAAGTAGCGGCGCGCGCTGCGCAGGCCGATCACCACCGTCGCCGTGTACAGCTCGAGGATCTTCGTGCCCAGCTCGCTGAAGCCGTGCTCGCCGAAGCCGAACAGGTTCACCGCACCGGACATGTCGTCGTCCACGGTCAGCGGCGCGGCCAGGAAACTCGCCACGCCCAGCTGCTCGGCCTTCGACACGAACTGCGGCCACACGTCGCCCACCGCGCCGACGCCGACGCGCACCGGCTGCCCGGTCTCGGCCGCGCGCAGGCACGGCCCGTCCCCGATCCGGTACTGCTCGCGGTCGAAGTTCACCGCCCGCTGGTCGGTGCTCGCGACGGTCTCCGGCTGGCCTTCGCGCACGAGGGTGATGCTCGCCATGTCGGCCCCCGGCACCACCTGCACCACGTGGTCGCACACCGCCTGCAGCATCTGGCCGAGGTCCAGCTCGGTGTCCAGCATCGCGGTCAGCGACTCCATCGCGACCGTGACCTCGTCCAGCCGCGCGGAGAGCTGCTCATCGCCGCCCGTCATCCTGGTGACGCCCCTCTTCTCGGTTCACAGGGCGCTCTGGACCAGGGAGGACCCGGGCGCGCGCCACTAGTGGGCCGCTAGCGCTTTAACGGGTCCAGCGCGAGATTACTGCATCCCGGCCACCGCAGGCACAAGCGGTCGCCGCCGCGGCGCACCCACGCGCCCGTTCGGAGCAACGTCGGTTGCGGTCCGCACGCCCGTGGTTAGGCTCGGGTGACGGTTCAGCACAGCAGCCGGCTCGGAACACCACGAGCGCGGCGCTCCGGCTCCGCGCCGCACCGGACGGCGGCGAACCGCATGCAGGTCCTTCCACCCCGAAATCCCCTCTTGCGGCTGCGCACGACGTGGCCCGCCCCGCACGCGGTGCTGATCACCGCCCGCGGCGCCCTCGACTCCGCGACGGCGGCCGACCTGGCCGCACTCGTCTCAGACCGCCTGTGGGCGGTCCCGGAGCGGCTCACCCTCGATCTGTCCGAAGTGGACTTCCTCGGCGTGGCGGGCGTCCGCGTGCTGCTGCACGCGGCGCTGCAGGCCGAGCAGAACGGCACGGAGCTGCTGGTGGTCACCGGGACGAGCACGATGGTCCGCCGGGCCCTCCAGGTGACGGAGGCCGACCGGCGCCTCACCATCGCCACGCGCCGACCCGAGCCCGCACCGGCCTGACCGGCACGGCGGGCGCGTCAGCGTGGCGAGCCCGCCGATCCGGCGTGCCCTTCGCGCGTCCCGGCCGGGTCCGCGTCCCGGTCGAGGGCACGGGCCTGGGCCCGCTTCGAACGGACGTACCGCTCCTCCTTCATCCGCTCGACCGCCTCCGGGTGGTGCAGCTCGAACGCCGGGCGCTCCGAGCGGATCCGCGGCAGGTCCAGGAAGTTGTGGCGCGGCGGCGGGCACGTCGTCGCCCATTCGAGGCTGTTGCCGAAGCCCCAGGGGTCGTCGACCAGGACCTGCTCGCCGTAGCGGTAGCTCTTCACCACGTTCCAGATGAACGGCAGCGTCGACGCGCCCAGGATGAACGCGCCGATCGTCGAGATCGTGTTCAGCGTCGCGAAGCCGTCGGAGGACAGGTAGTCCGCGTACCGGCGCGGCATGCCCATGTCGCCCAGCCAGTGCTGGATGAGGAACGTCGTGTGGAAGCCGATGAACGTCGTCCAGAAGTGCCACTTGCCGAGGCCCTCGTCGAGCATCCGGCCGGTCATCTTCGGGAACCAGAAGTAGATCCCGGCGAACGTCGCGAACACGATCGTGCCGAACAGGACGTAGTGGAAGTGCGCCACGACGAAGTAGGAGTCGGTGACGTGGAAGTCGATCGGCGGCGACGCCAGCATCACGCCGGTGAGACCGCCGAACAGGAACGTCACCATGAAGCCGACCGACCACAGCATCGGCGTCTCGAAGGACAGGTGCCCCTTCCACATCGTGCCGATCCAGTTGAAGAACTTGATCCCGGTCGGCACCGCGATGAAGAACGTCATGATCGAGAAGAACGGCAGCAGCACCGCGCCGGTGGCGAACATGTGGTGCGCCCACACGACCGCGGACAGCCCGGTGATCCCGACGGTCGCGAACACCATCAGCCGGTAGCCGTACAGCGGTTTCCGGCTGAACACCGGGACGATCTCGGTGACGATCCCGAAGTACGGCAGCGCCACGATGTAGACCTCGGGGTGGCCGAAGAACCAGAACAGGTGCTGGAACATGATCGCCCCGCCGTTCTCGGGGTCGAACACGTGGGCGCCGAGCCGGCGGTCGGCCTCCAGCCCGAACAGCGCGGCGGTGAGAATCGGGAACGCCAGCAGGATGAGGACGGCGGTGAACAGGATGTTCCAGGTGAAGATCGGCATCCGCCACATCGTCATCCCGGGGCAGCGCAGGGTGACGATGGTGGTGACCATGTTGACCGCGCCGAGGATGGTGCCGAGGCCGGACACGATCAGGCCCATGATCCACAGGTCGCCGCCGACGCCGGGCGAGTGGATGGCGTTCGACAGCGGCGTGTAGGCCGTCCACCCGAAGTCGGGCGCGCCGCCCGGGGTGAGGAACGAGCTGATCACGATCAGCCCGCCGAACAGGTAGAGCCAGTAGGCGAAACCGTTGAGCCGCGGGAACGCGACGTCCGGCGCGCCGATCTGCAGCGGCAGGATGTAGTTCGCGAACCCGAAGAGGTTCGGGGTGGCGTAGAGCAGCAGCATGATCGTGCCGTGCATGGTGAACAGCTGGTTGTATTGCTCCGGCGACAGGAACTGCAGCCCCGGGCGCGCCAGCTCGCCGCGCATCAGCAGCGCCATCGCGCCGCCCGCCATGAAGAACGCGAACGACGTCGTCAGGTACAGCAACCCGATCTGCTTCGGGTCGGTGGTGCGCAGCAGGGCGAGCAGCGTCCCGCCCTTCGGGCCGCGCCGCGCCACGGCCAGCGGCACCGCTCGCAAGGTCGGTGTCGGCTTCACCTCGGTCATCCGCAACTCCTGTCGCCGGACTGCTCCGTAACCGGGTACTACTCCTGCCGGCGACGCGCCGCGTTCCCCCGAACGGGTGGAACTACGCCCGCAGCGCCGGGAGCAGCTCCTTCTCTGCGAAATCGAGGAAGCCGTCCTGCTGGTCGCCACCGATCTGGACGAGGGCGACGTCGGTGAAGCCCGCCTTCTCGAACTCGCGCAGGCCTTCGACGATCGGCTCGACGTCCGGGCCGCACGGGATCGAGCCGGCGACGTCGTCCTCGCGGACGAACTGCGTCGCGCCGGCGAACCCGGCCGGACCCGGCAGCTCGGCGTTGACCTTCCAGCCGCCGGCGAACCAGCGGAACTGCTCGTGCGCGCGCTTCACGGCCGCGTCGCGGTCGGTGCCCCACGACACCGGCAGCTGCCCGATCTTGCGGGTCGGCGGGCCCAGCTTCGTCGCGTCCCACTCGCTCGAGAGCTCCACCTTCGGCTCGACCGCGATCATCACGTCGGCGATCGGGGCGAACCGCTTGATCGACTGCGAACCGGACACGGCGACGCCGATCGGCGTCCGCTTCTCCGGCAGGTCCCACAGCTTCGCCGAGTCGACGCGGAAGTGCTTGCCCTCGTAGTCGAAGTAGCCGCCGTCGAAGAGGCCGCCGATGATCTGCAGGGCCTCGGCGAGCATGTCGTGCCGGACGTTGGCCGACGGCCAGCCGCGGCCGACGACGTGCTCGTTGAGGTTCTCCCCCGCGCCGAGCCCCAGGGTGAACCGGCCGGCCGAGAGCGCCTGGACGGTCGCCGCCTTCTGCGCCACGACCGCCGGGTGGTAGCGCATGGTCGGGCAGGTCACGTAGGTCATCAGCTCGACCCGTTCGGTGCTCTGCGTGACCGCGCCCAGCACGCTCCAGGCGTACGGCGCGTGCCCCTGCTCGGCCAGCCAGGGCGAGTAGTGGTCGCTCATGACCTCGAAGTCGAAGCCGGCCTGTTCCGCACCGGCGGCGAACCGGACCAGTTCGTTCGGCCCGGTCTGCTCGGTCATCAACGTGTAGCCGATCCGCATCGGCGCCTCCTCTCGTCAGCTCCCCGCATACCCGCCCGGCGCGCGGGGTAACCGACCGCCATGGGCGAACTTCGCACGCTCGCGCGCAAGCTGATCGACGACCACCTGGTGGACGGCGAGCCGGTCGCCGGCGCGGAGATCGGCCTGCGGATCGACCAGACGCTCACCCAGGACGCCACCGGCACCCTGGTCATGCAGGAGCTGGAAGCCCTCGGCCTAGACCGGGCGAAGACCGAGGTGAGCGTCCAGCACGTCGACCACAACCTGCTGCAGGCCGACGAGAAGAACGCCGAAGACCACGCCTTCCTCCGCTCGGCCTGCGCCCGGTTCGGGCTCTGGTTCTCCAAGGCGGGCAACGGTGTCTCGCACCCCACGCACATGCAGCGGTTCGGCAAGCCCGGCCGGACGCTGGCCGGCTCGGACTCGCACACCTGCGCCGGCGGCTCGCTGGGCATGCTCGCCATCGGCGTCGGCGGCCTCGAAGTCGCCCTGGCGATCGCCGGCGAACCGCTGTACCTGCGGATGCCGGAGATCTGGGGTGTCCGGCTGACCGGGTCACTGCCGGACTGGGTGTCGGCCAAGGACGTCGTGCTGGAGATGCTGCGCCGCCACGGCGTGCGCGGCGGAGTGCACCGGATCGTCGAGTACCACGGGCCCGGCCTGGCCGGTCTCACCGCGATGGACCGGCACGTGATCGCGAACATGGGCGCCGAGCTGGGCGCCACCGCGACGGTCTCCCGGCCGACGACGCGGTCCGAGCGTTCCTGCGGGCCGAGGACCGCGAAGACGACTTCACCGAGCTGCACGCCGACGAGGGTGCCGCCTACGACGTCGAGGACGAGATCGACCTCGGCTCGCTCGAGCCGCTGGTCGCGAAGCCGTCGTCGCCCGGCAACGTCGTCCCCGTCCGCGAAGCCGCCGGAACCACCGTCGACCAGGTGGTGCTGGGCTCGTCGGCCAACCCGGGCTTCCGCGACTTCGCCGTCGCCGCCGAGATCGTCAAGGGGCGCCAGACGGCCGGCTCGGTCAGCTTCGACGTCAACCCGACATCCCGCCAGATCCTCGTCGACCTGACCCGGGCGGGGCACGTCACCGCGCTGGTCGCGGCGGGCGCGCGGATCCACCAGACGGGCTGCCTCGGCTGCATCGGCATGGGCCAGGCACCGGCGGCGGGCCAGACCTCCCTGCGGACCTTCCCCCGCAACTTCCCCGGCCGCTCCGGCACCGCCGACGACGCCGTGTGGCTGTGCTCGCCCGAGACCGCCGCGGCCTCGGCGCTCACCGGCGTCCTGACCGACCCGCGCGCCTACGCCGCCGAGCACGACCTCGCCCACCCCGACCTCACGCCACCCGAGCGCTCCGCGGTCAACACCGCCATGCTCGCCGAGCCGCTGCCCGCCGGGGAAGCCGAGCGGGAAGAGCTGGTCAAGGGCCCGAACATCTCCGGACTGCCCGAGTTCGACCCGCTTCCGGACCGGCTGGAGGCGCCGGTGCTGCTGGTGGTCGGCGACGACGTCTCCACCGACGAGATCTCCCCCGCCGGGGCCCGGGCGCTGCCGTTCCGCTCGAACATCCCGAAGCTCGCCGAGTTCACCTTCACCCGGATCGACGAGGACTACCCGGCCCGGGCCGCCGAGACCGGCGCGCACTTCGTCGTGGCCGGCGCCAACTACGGACAGGGCTCCTCCCGCGAGCACGCCGCCATCACCACCCGCCACCTCGGCCTGCGCGCCGTCCTGGCCTGCTCGTTCGCCCGGATCCACGGCCAGAACCTGGCCAACTTCGGCGTCCTGCCCCTCGAGTTCGCCGACGACGCCGACCGGGAGCGGATCTCCGCGGGCGACACGCTGGTGCTCGACGGCCTGCGCGACGCGCTCGTCGGGGGCGAGCTCACCGTCCGCAACACCACCCGGGACGAGGACTACCGGGTGACCCACCACCTGTCCGCGCGCCAGGTCGAAGCCGTCCTCGCCGGCGGGCGGATCCCGCTGCTCGCCGCCCGGAAGTAACGTTTACCGGAAGATCCACCGGGTATTCCCCGCGCGGGAGAGAAGGGAGCGGTCATGCCCCAGTCGTGGAGCAAGAAGCGCGAGCGCCAGTACGAGCACGTCAAGGACTCGGCGGAGGACCGCGGCGCGAGCACCAAGCGGGCCAAGGAAATCGCGGCCCGGACGGTGAACAAGAACCGCGCCCAGTCCGGCGAGTCCCGCGAGGCCAGCAAGACCTCCCTGCGGGACAAGTCCCCGCAGCAGCGCGGCGGCGAGCGGTCGGGCAACCGCAAGGGCCCGGGCGGCCCCACGAAGGACCAGCTCTACAACGAAGCCAAGAAGCGGAACATCGACGGCCGCTCGAAGATGACCAAGAAGGAACTCGAACGGGCGCTGGGCCGGTGACGAAGCCGGAAACCCCTGACCACGAAGTGTCAGTATCCACCCAGATGGGTAGTACCCCCGGCATGGAAGAAAACCAAAGCGGCTCACCCGGCGGCAAGCCGACGCTGGAAGAGCTGCTCGAGGAGCTGGTGGAGCTGCGCCTGCCCGCCATGGCGGAGCAGATCCCGCTCGTCCGCATGCTCACCCACGGCGTCGTCTCGCGCGCGGACTTCGGCCTGGACGCGATCGCCGACGCCAAGATGGCCGTCGACGAGGCGTGCGCCCAGCTCGTCCAGCTGGCCGAGCTGGGCGCCCAGCTGCACTGCCGCTTCCGGCAGGGCGCCGATGGCCTACACGTGACCGTCTCGACCCGCTCGAGCGACCCGCGGCCCCCCAGCGAGCGGACGTTCGGCTGGCACGTGCTCACCACGCTGAGCCGGTCGGTGACCGCGCACTGCGACGTCCTTCCGGGTGGGGGCGCGGGCATCGTCACGATCGAGCTGGTGCTCAACCCGGGAACGAGCGCGTGAGCCCCGAGCGCAAAACCCTCCTCCACCGCCCGGACGAATACGCCCACTGCGAGCCGCTGTTCGAGGAGCTGGGGACCCTCGACGCCGACGACCCGCGCCGCGACGTCGTGCGGGGCAAGCTCGTCACCGAGCTGCTGCCGCTGGCCGAGCACATCGCGACCCGGTTCTCCGGCCGCGGCGAGCCCCGCGAGGACCTGGTCCAGGTGGCCCGGATCGGCCTGATCAACGCGGTCGACCGCTTCGACCCGACGCGTGGCCACGACTTCCTGTCGTTCGCCGTGCCGACGATCATGGGCGAGGTCCGCAGGCACTTCCGGGACACCGGCTGGTCGGTGCGGGTCCCGCGGCGGCTCAAGGAGCTGCACCTGTCCCTGAGCCAGGGTTCGGCGGCGCTGTCGCAGCGCCTGGGTCGCGCGCCGACGCCGACCGAGCTGGCCGAGCACCTCAACCTGGACGTCGACGAGGTCCGCGAAGGGCTGCTGGCCGGCAACGCCTACCAGGCCCTGTCCGTCGACAAGCCGGTGCACGACGACGCCGAGGCGCTGTCATTGGCGGACACCATGGGGGAACCCGACCACGAGATGGCCATGGTCGAGAACCACGAGGCCCTCCAGCCGCTGCTCCAGGAGCTGCCGAAGCGGGAGCGCGCGATCCTCGTGATGCGGTTCTTCGGCGGGCTGACGCAGACCCAGATCGCCGACCGTGTCGGCATCTCCCAGATGCACGTCTCCCGGCTGCTGTCGCAGACCCTGGAGCAGCTGCGCGGGAAGCTCACCGGCGAAGGCTAGGGCCGGCCCGACCGGCCGGCCCCGCCCGCCGGGTCAGCCCGGCCCCTTGATCAGCTCAGCCAGCCCGGACGGTCGCCCTTGCGAAGCCGCCGCCATTCCCCCGAGAACCGCTCACGCAGCTTCTCGGCCCTCTCGGCGTCTCGCGCGTACAGCATCCCGAACGTGAAGGTGTTCTGCCCTTCGCCGTGCCCGGCGATGGTGAGGTGGTGCAGGAGGTCGCGGCCGACCACGGTGTCCTGGTGCTCGCCCAGCGTGCTCTGGACGGCCTTGACGTTCTTGCGCCACTCACGCAGCTTCTTGCCGTAGACCGGCTTCACGGTGTCGGCGGCGTAGCGGGCCCGCTTCGCCTTCTTGCGGACCTCGTGCAACGCCCGTTCGCGCTCCTGGCCGTCCAGGCCGCGCGCGGCCGCTTCGGCGCGGCGCAGCTTCCGGGCGGCCTTGCGCACCGGCTTGCGCAAGGCGGCTTTCGCGGGCTTGCGTGCCTTGCCGGTCAGCGGCGGCGCCTCGACCACGGCGTCCAGCGCGCGCAGCAGGTTCAGGTACCGCTTGCCGGTCAGCGCCGCCATCGCCCGGACCCGGCCGTCCTCGGCCTCGCGGGCGAAGTAGCGGGTGAGGTACTGGCGCAGGGGCCCGAACACCAGCTCGGACGGGAGCTCGTCGAGCTGCTCGCGCAGCCGTTCCTCGCTGACCTCGGCGTCGCGGGCCGGCGCCAGCTGCCGCCCGAGCCACTTCAGCTCGGCCGCCACCGGTCCGGTCGCGTCCTGGTCCACAATGGACCCGAACGTGCGGAGCGCGCTGCGCAGCTTCCGGGTCGCGACCCGCATCCGGTGCACGGAGTCCTCGACGTCCAGCCGCACGCCGACGTCCGCGCGGCGCAGCTGGTCGTAGTGCTCCCGTAGCGACGTCAGCACGACCTCGCCCGCCTTCGGCTTCTTCCGGCCGCGAGGCGCCGCCGGGACGCGGTCGCCGATCAGGCGCCGGAGCTTCGACGGCCACGGCGAAGCCGACGCACCGGCTTCGGCCAGCGCCCGGTCGAATTCGTCGAGCCGGGTGGGTTCGGTCTCCGGGTCCAGTTCCAGCTCCAGCTCGCGCCACTCGTCGAGCCGCGCGCTCTCGCCGCCGGCCTCCCCGGTCACGTGGTCGTCGGTCAGGATCGCGACGGTCCTGCCGTCGCCGTCGGCCAGCCGGTGGGCGAACCGGTCGGTGCGCAGGTGCGCGATGGGCACCAGCTTTTCCCCCAGCGCGTACGCGCGCACGAGCCGGCGGAGCCGCCCGGGGACCTTGTTCGGGTCGCCGCCCAGCGGCAGCTGGATCTCCTGCCGCTCGTCGGCGGAGACCGGCAGCTTGAGGTGCCAGCCCGCGTCGTGCCCGCCGACCCGGCGCCGGAGCGTGATGCCGCTCCTGGCCAGTGCGAAGGTTTCGGTGTCGTAGTAGGAAGCGTCGAGGATCTGCTCGACCGGGTCGTCCTGGGTCGCGACGCCCGCGACGCCGACGAGCCGGGGCACCCCGCTTCCCGGCACGACCTCGTACTTGCGCTCGCGCTCGGTCACCGACGACGGCGCTGCCATGATCATCCTCCTTGGGGGCCGGTTCTCCCGACGGATACCCGGTGGGTGCGCCCCGAACACGGGATTCGGCGGCCGGGCAGCGGGTAACCGTCCGGGAAAAGCGAGTCCCGAGCAGGAGCGTGCATGAACAGCAGACAGCCCGCAACCGACCTGACCACCGTCCTCGCCGGTGACCACCGGGAACTGGACCGGCTGTGCACCGAGCTCGACCTCGGCCAGGGCAGTCCCGAGAACCGCAAGGACCTCGCCGACCACCTCATCGCGGAGCTGGTCCGCCACACCGTCGCCGAGGAGTCCTTCCTCGACGGCGAAGGCGATCTCACCGAGGCCGACGGGCTGATGCGGCAGCTGGAGGGCGCGGGACCGCAGGAGACGCGCTTCGAGCGCCTGCTGAGCGGGCTGATCCGCGCCGTCCGGCGGCACGTCCACGAGGAAGGCCCGGAGGCGGTGCGGCAGGTCCGGCTCACCTGCTCGCCGGAGCGGCGGGCCGAGCTGGGCAAGGAGGTCCTGGCGGCTCGCGACGCCGCCGCGACGGTGCCGCACCCGGACCTGTCCGACCGGGTGCCGCAGGCCGAGCAGCTGTGGCCGGGGCCGGGTTTCGTGGACCGGGCGCGGGCCGCGCTGCGCCGCGCCGCCGGCTCTCCCGGTTGAGCACCGGCATCGGGTTGAATGGAGGTCCATCCCCGAGGACGACGGAGACGCATGAACATCGGCGAAGACGAATGGGCGCGGGAACGGGCCCGGTTCGGGCTGGACGGCGACCGGCAGGCCGGTCTCCTGACGAGGCAGTTCGCCGAGCTCACGCGCACGCTGCTCGACGTGACGCCGACCGTCGGGGGCGTGCTCCGGCTCGTCGTCGGCGCCGCCAGCGCGATCGTCCCGGACGCCGACCTGGTCAGCGTCACGCTGCGCGAACCCGACGGCCGGTACCACACGCCCGTCGAGACCGACCCGGTCGCGGTGCGGCTGGACCAGGTGCAGTACGACCACGGCGAAGGGCCGTGCGTCGAGTCGGCCCGCCCGGACGGCCCGGCCATCGGCTGGTCCCAGGACCTCGCCCACGACCCGCGCTGGCCGTCGTTCGGCCCGGCGGCGGCCGCCCACGGCTACCACTCGGTGCTCGCGACGGCCCTGCTCCCCGACGCCCGCCCGCCGCGGCGCTCGGGCGCGCTCAACATCTACTCGAGCAAGCCCGGCGCGTTCGACACCGCGGCGATCGACCTCGCGCTGCTGCTGGCGACGCACGCCTCGCTGGCGCTGGCGCACACGGAAGCCGTTCTCGCGGCCGAGCTGGAGTCGGCGAACCTGCGCCGCGCGGTCGACAGCCGGGACGTGATCGGCCAGGCGAAGGGGATCCTGATGCAGCGCCGCGGCATCACGGCCGACGAAGCCTTCGACGTGCTGCGCCGCGCGTCCCAGGACCTGAACGTCAAGCTGGCCGACCTGGCCCGGACGCTGGCTGCCCGGCACACCGAGGTGGACCTGCCGGTGGCGGAGGCCTGAGCCCGGGCACGGGCGAAGGCGGCACCTTCCGGGGAAGGCGCCGCCCTCGAGGCGCTACTGGGCCGAGTACGGGGACCGGTTCTCCAGCGGCGGGCTGACGTCCGGGTAGCCGCCCGGCTGACCCGGCACCGGCGTCACCGTCGGGCTCTGCGCCTCGGGTTCGACGCGCTGCCGGCTGCCGCGCTGGACGACCGCCTCCACTTCCTGCTCGCCGCGGATGCGGGCGAGCGCGGCGAGCGTGATCGCATGCGCCAGGGCGAGGATCAGCAGCAGCACGCCGAGCCGGCCGACGACGCCCGGCAGGTCGCTGCCACCCATGTCGATGGTCGAGACCAGTGCCAGCACCCCCAGCGTGGCCAGGTGGAACAACACGGTGACCAGCCGGGTCATCGAAGCGCCGGCCGCCGGATCGCCGTAGGAGTTCTCCAGGTAGCGGCGGCCGCTGCGGTAGATGATCTGCCCGTCTACCAGGACCAGCGCCACGCCGATCGCGAGGAACGACAGATACGCGTTCGTGGTCATGCGGGGACGCTCCTTCTCCAGGGGGGACCTCTCCGGGGGAAATACCCGGCCCGCTGCGCAGGGAAACGCCTCGGTCACCCGGTGAAGGTATCCGGGTCCGGCCCGGTGCGCCGGCCGTCGTCGAGCTTCCCGATCGCGGTCATGTCCTCGTCGTCGAGCTCGAAGTCGAAGACGTCGATGTTCTGCCTGATCCGGTCGGGCGACGACGACTTCGGGAAGACGATGTTCCCGAGCTGGATGTGCCAGCGCAGCACCACCTGCGCGGCCGTCCGGCCGTGCTTCTCGGCCAGGTCCCCGAGCACCGGGTCCTCGAGGACCTCCGCCTGGGCCAGCGGGCTCCACGCCTCGGTCGCGATGCCGTGGGCCTGGTGGTAGGCGCGCAGCTCGGTCTGCTGCAGCGCCGGGTGCAGCTCGATCTGGTTGACCGCGGGCACCGTGCCGGTCTCCTCGGCGAGCCGGTCGAGGTGGGCGGGCTGGAAGTTCGAGACGCCGATGGCGCGGGCCTTGCCGGCCCGCAGGATGTCTTCGAAGCCCTGCCACGTCCGGACGTAGTTGTCCTTGTGCGGCAACGGCCAGTGGATCAGGTAGAGGTCGACGTAATCGAAGGCGAGGCGCCGCAGGCTGCCTTCCAGCGCCGTGATGGCGTTGTCGTGGCCGTGCGCGTCGTTCGCCAGCTTCGTCGTGACGAACACCTCTTCGCGCGCGACGCCCGACTCCGCGATACCGGCGCCGACGCCTTCCTCGTTGCGGTACATCTGCGCCGTGTCGATATGGCGGTAGCCGGCCTCCAGCGCGGTGCGCACGGCCTGGGCGGTCTCCTCGGGCGGGATCTGGAACACGCCGAACCCGAACTGCGGGATCCGCACGCCGTTGGTCAGTTCCACGGCCGGAACGTGGGGGGAAGTCATGCCTGCCGCCTACCCGAGGCCTCCGGACGCGAAACACGGCGGGACGGTGTCCGCCCCGCCGTGTCACCCGATCGGGTAGTCCTACGTCCCCGGCCGCTCCACGTCACCGCGCCAGCCGCCGGTTTCCCGGCCGCGCTGCTCGATGAACTCCTTGAACCGCTTGAGGTCGCCCTTCACCCGGCGGTCGAGGACGCCGAGCTTGTCGGCGACGTTCTCGGCGAAGCCCTCCGGATCGATGTCCATCTGCGCGGTCACCCGGGTGTGCGCGTCGTCGAGCCGGTGGAACGTGATCACGCCGGCGTGGTCCGGCCCGGAGTCGGACGTCCAGGCGACCCGCTCGTCGGGGTGCTGCTCGGTGATCGTCGCGTCGAACTCGCGCGTCACGCCACCGAACTTCGTCACCCAGTGGGTGTGGGTGGCGTCGACCTGGCGGATCTCCTCGACACCTTCCATGAACCGCGGGAACTCCTCGAACTGCGTCCACTGGTTGTAGGCGGTCGAAACAGGGACTTCCACGTCCACGATTTCGGTGATCGTGCCCATGCACTCCTCCTCGTCGGTTGGTGGCACCGCTCGGCTACCCGGTGCCGGACCGGTCAAACCCGGCGTGGTTGACCCCGGGCCGGCCCGGGTACACGGCGGCCAGGCAAGGAGGTGTTCCGTGATCGAAGAGGTGAACAAGAAGCCGGCGGCCGACCGCTCGGTCGGTGAGCTGGTGACGGACCTGACCGACGAGGTCAAGCGGCTTGTCCGGGACGAGATGCGGCTCGCGGCCTTCGAACTGCAGCGCAAGGGCAAGAAGATGGGCCTCGGCGCCGGGTTGTTCGGCGCGGCGGGCCTGTTCGCGCTGTTCGGCGGCGGCACGCTGGTCGCGGCCGCCGTGCTCGCGCTCGCGCTGGTGCTGCCCGGCTGGCTGGCCGCGGTGCTCGTCGCGGTCGCGCTGTTCCTGGTCGCCGGGATCGCCGCGCTGGCCGGCAAGAAGGAAGTCACGCAGGGCGTGCCGCCGGTGCCCGAAGAAGCGATCAGCGGGGTCCGCCAGGATGTGGACACCGTGAAACAAGGAGTGCGCACATGAGCGGGGACTTCCCGAAGAACGCCGAAGAGGCGCGGCTCGACCGCGACACGACCCGGGAAGAGCTGACCGAGACCCTCGAAGCGCTCGGGCACAAGCTCGACGTGAAGACGCGGGTCAAGGAGAACGTCGACGAGAAGCTCGACAAGGCCACCGCGAAGGTCGCCGACGTCACGAACGAGCCGACCGCGGTCAAGTTCCGCCAGGGCGCCGATGTCGTGCGCGGCAACCCGGTGCCGATCTTCGCCGGCGTGCTGGCGCTGCTGATCGTGATCCGGCTGATCCTGCGACGGAGGAACGACTCGTGAACAAGGTGCTGTACAAGCCGCTGAGCTGGATCGCCGGTGCCCTCGGCGGCGTGCTCGCCGGCCAGGCGTTCAAGCAGGTCTGGAAGCGCGTGGCCGGCGAGGAGGACGCGCCCGACGCCACCGACCGCGACTACACCTGGCGGCAGGTGATCATCGCGGCGGCGGTGCAGGGCGCGATCTTCGCCGCCGTCAAGGCCGCCACCGAGCGCGCGGGTGCCATGGGATATCAGAAGGCGACCGGCGACTGGCCGGACGACTGACCGCAGCTTGCCGGTCCGTGGTGTCCACAGTCCACAGTGGACGGCGGGAGGCGGGACCGCCGGGCGGTCACGCCTCCCGGCCGGGCTCGGGAACCGGGGTCAGGCCCGCGACCGCGGCACCGACCCGGGGGTGGATCTCCAGCAGCACGTCCGCGCCGGTGACCTCCAGCGAGCGCGTGACCGCGTGACCGCCGGGGACGACGGCGAGGTCGGCCCGGGCGTTCGCCTCGAGCAGCGACCGGACGCCGGCGCAGCTGACGAAGGCGACCCGGGTCAGGTCGACGACCAGCCGCCCGCCCGTCGCGAGGGCTTCGTCCAGGGTGTCGACGGTGGCCGCGTCGATGTCCCCCACCAGCGTGATGACGGTGATCCCGCCCGGTCGCGCGGTGGCGGTGTAGGTCAACCCGGACGGTTCTTCGATCGTGCGAAAGCAGTACATGGCGCTCCCTATCGCAGGTTAAGGGGCGCTGACCGGAGCACGTGTCTGAACAACAGCCAACGCCTTGACCGTACGCCCCTGGGCCGCCAGGTCAACCCCGCGGGTTTCCCACCTCCGGCCCCGGGTAATCGCCGGAAGACGGACATCCGGCCCGGAAGGAGATCCATGCGAGTCGTGATCGTCGGCGGCGGGTTCGCCGGTTACCACGCGGCGAAGAGCCTGCGAAAGGCCGCCGGTGCGGACGTCGAGGTGGTCGTGCTCAACCCCACGGACTACTTCCTCTACCTGCCGCTGCTGCCGGAAGTGGCGGCCGGGATCCTCGACCCGCGGCGGGTGACCGTGTCGATCCCCGAGACGCTGCCGGGCGTCCGCCTGGTGCTCGGCGTCGCCACCGGCGCCGATTTCGGCGCCCGCCACGTCGCCTACACCGACCCCGAAGGGCAGGAGCACCGGATCGGGTACGACCGGCTGGTGCTCGCGGCGGGCAGCGTCAACAAGCTGTTGCCGATCCCGGGCGTCCCGGAGTACGCCCACGGGTTCCGCGGCGTGCCCGAGGCGCTGTACCTGCGTGACCACATCACGCGCCAGATCGAGCTGGCCGCGGCGGCCGAGGACCCCGCCGAACGCGACGCGCGCTGCACGTTCGTGGTGGTCGGCGCCGGCTACACCGGGACCGAAGTCGCCGCGCAGGGCCCCGCGTTCACCGAGGTCCTCGCCGCGCGGCACCCCGAGCTGGCCGGGCAGAAGATCCGCTGGCTGCTGCTCGACCTCGCCGAGCGGGTGCTGCCCGAGCTGGGCAAGCGCCTCGGCAAGACCGCGGACGACGTGCTGCGCGCCCGCGGCGTCGAGGTGCTGATGAAGACCTCGATCGACCACGCCGACGACAAGGGCGTCACGCTGACCAACGGCGACGCGGTGCCGACGCGGACGCTCGTGTGGTGCGTCGGCGTGCGGCCGGACCCGCTGGTGGCCGACCTCGGGCTCGAGACGGCGAAGGGCAGGCTGGTCGTGACCGAGCAGCTCACCGTGCCCGGCCGCGACGACGTCTTCGCCTGCGGCGACGCGGCCGCGGTGCCCGACCTCACCCGCCCCGGCCAGTACACCGCGATGACCGCGCAGCACGCCGAACGGCAGGGGAAGCTCGCCGGGCGCAACGTCGCGGCGTCGCTGGGCTACGGCCGTCCCGGCACCTACCGGCACCACGACCTCGGCTTCGTCGTCGACCTGGGTGCGGGCGCCGCGGCCGCGAACCCTTTGCACGTCCCGCTTTCCGGCCGGCCGGCGAAGGCCGTGACCCGCGCCTACCACCTGATGGCGATGCCCGGCAACCGCGTCCGCACGGCCACCGACTGGCTCCTCGACCGGCTCACCGGCCGCCAGACCGTCCAATTGGGACTCGTCCGCTCCGGCGCGGTACCGCTCGACACGGACTCCCCGGAACTCCCCCGTCGCTGATTAGGAAAGCACCATGGCCGCCGATCCCGATTACACCCGTTCCGCCGGCCCGGCCGTCGTCACCGCGGGCGACCCGTCCGGGCCGAAGCTCGTCGTGCTCGACCCGGCGGGCGCCGCCCGGCACGACGAGCTGCCCGCGACCTGGCGGCCCCTGGCCGAGCGGCGCGGGATCTTCTGGTGCCGGGTCCCGGCGGGCGGGGCCCTGACCGAGGCCGACGACCTGGTGGGCGACCGCGGGCCCGGCGACCCCGAGATCGCGGTCGTGGCGAGCGGTCCGTTCGCGGCCGAAGCCCTCCAGCTCGTCGAGCGCCACCCGGGCGCGGCCACGCACCTGCTGCTGGTCGACCCGGCCTCCGATGCCTTCCTCCCGTCCGGCGACGCCGCGGAGGCCAACGAAAACTGGCTGGCCGAGCACGACGACGTCGTGGCGAAGCTGCGCGAGACGGGCACCGAGGTCCGGGTGGTCGCCTCGACCACCGGGGGGCCGGCGGACCGCGTGCCGCCGCCGCTGCCGCTCGGCCACCCGGACGTGGTGGCGGCGGTGCAGTCGGCGCTCGGCGAGCGGTAGCCCGAAGACGTACCCGCGGACCATCGCCGAAAGGAGTCCTTTGTGGACACTGCCACGTTGCGCGACCTGACCGCCGACGACGGGCCGTTCGCGTCCGTGCACTTCGACTTCTCGCACGACACCGAGGACGCCGCGAAGCAGCTCGAACTCCGCTTGAAGGAAATCGAGGCGTCGCTGAGCGACCAGCGGGCCGATCCGGCGACGATCGAGGCCGTGCTGCGGGCTGTGCGCGCCAGCGAGCCGCCGGTCGGCAAGGCCGGCCGGAGCATCATCGCCGCGCACGGCTCGGTCCTGCTCGACCGGCGCCTGGCCGCGCCGCCGCCGTCGCAGGTCGTGCGCTTCTCGGCCCTGCCGTACCTGCTGCCGCTCGCGACCCACGCCGAGGAGAACCCGAAGTACGTGCTGGTCGTGGTCGACCGGGTCGGTGCCGAGATCACCGAGTACGCCGACGGCGGACCGCGGACCGAGACGGTCGAGGGGGAGAACCACCCCGTGCACAAGGTCCGCGGCGGCGGTACGGCCCACCACAACCTGCAGAACTCCGCCGAAGAGACGGCCCGTCGCAACCTGGTCGACGTCGCGGACCACGTCGCGAAGGCGGTGGAACGGAGTGGCGCGCACCTGGTCGTCCTGGCCGGGGAGAAGCAGGCCCGCACGGCCCTGCACGAGACCTTGCCGGAGGCGGTCCGCCGGATCGCCACGGAGGTCGACGCGGGCAGCCGAGCCGACGGCTCGTCGCGTGAGGGGCTCGACCGGCAGGTGCACGAGCTGCTGACCGGCCGGCGTCTCGCGGCGCTGGACGACCTGGCCGAGCGGTTCCGTGCCGGGTCGGGCCGCGAAGGCGGGCTGGCGGTGACCGGCCTGGAAGCGGTGACGAGCGCCCTCGCCGAGGCGAACGTCGAGACGCTGCTGGTGGGTTCGCCGGGCGACACCACGGTGTTCGGCGGCCCGGACCCGGCGCAGGTCGCCGTCGGCAAGGCCGGGCTGCAGGCGCTGGGCGTGGCCGAACCCGAGCAGCGCCGGGCCGACGAGGCGATCCCGTTCGCGGCGGTGGCGACCGGCGCGCAGGTCGCGGTGCTGGACGAGCGCGTCGACCTCTGGGAGGGCTTCGGCGCCATCCTGCGCCACAGCTGACGACCACGGAGCGGCCGTGCGAGGTTGTCCTGACGTCAGTCGTCGTCGAACACCGACAGGGCCTGGCGGCGGTGCAGCAGGTCGACGGCGGCGTCGAGCTGGTGTTCGAGGTCCTTGAGCCGGAGCCGCTCCTGCGGGGTCAGCCCGCCGTGGTGGAGGGCACCCTTGCGCAGCCGGTGCTCCTCGTCGATCAGGTCGGCGATGCGATCGGTGATTTCGTGGCCTCCCATGGGAAATCCCCTCCTGTCCGCCGTGAGCATACGCCGCGCGGGTAGCCTCGCCGGGGTGATCCACGTCGCCGAACTGGTGCGCGCCCGCGGAGCGCGGGCGAGCCTGTGCGTGCTCCGGGACGGCCGGACGCTGCTCGACATCGACGTCGGCGGCCCACCGGACGCGCTGTTCTGGATCTTCTCGGCGAGCAAGCCGTTCGTGGCGCTGCTCGTGCACCAGCTGGCGGCGAGCGGGGTCCTGGACCTGAACGCGCCGGTGGCCCGGTACTGGCCGGAGTTCGCGGGCGGCGGCAAGGGGGCGGTGACGATCCGGCAGGTGCTCACGCACCGGTCCGGCTTCGCGACGGCTCGCGGTTTCGCGGGCGACGCGCTCACGATGACCGACTGGCCGCGCGCGGTCCGGGCGATCGAGCGCGCGCCGCTCCGGTGGCCGCCCGGGACCGTGGCCGCCTACCAGCCGATCGTGTACGGCCACCTCCTCGGCGAGCTGGTCCGGCGCTTGTCCGGCGTTCCGGTGGCCACGCTGCTGCGGTCGGAGGTGCTGGCCCCGCTGGGTCTCGCCGACACCCACCTCGGCCTGCCCGCGTCGCTGTGGCCCCGGCGGGTCCCCGTCCGTGGCTACGGCCTGGGCGGCCCGGTGACGGCCCGGATGGTCAACCGCCGTTCGGTCCGCCGGGCGGTGATCCCGGCCGCGGGCATCTCGACGACGGCCCGCGACCTGGCGACGTTCTACCAGGCGTTGCTGGACGGTTTCGCGTCGCCCGCGGTGACGGAGGCCCGCCGGCCGTCGGGCGACGCGGTGATCGACCGGACGATCGGCACCCGCATCCGCTGGGCACAGGGCTTCCAGCTGGGCGGGGCGGGCCGGCCGATGGGGACGTCGAGCGGCCGGGAGACGTTCGGCCACAACGGAAGCAACTGCTGCATCGCCTGGGCGGACCCGGTGCGCCGGGTGGCGTTCGCGTACCTGACGGACCGGCTGGTGTCCGGCCACAGCGCGGCGGCCCACCTGGGCGAGGTGGCGGACGCGGTCCTGAAGACCTGCGACTGACGCGGACCGGCGGCGCGGCAGGCACCCAAGCGGAGTCGGTGCGCAGCTCACGCCGCCACTTACTCGCGCGCGCCGCGGGCCAGGTCCACGAATGCGCGTACCACCGGTGCCACCGCCCCGCTCCGCCAAGCCAGCCCCAGGTCGATCACCGGTGCCGGCTCTTCCAGCCGCCGCAGGACGACTCCTCGTCGGCGCAAGGCGCGGGCGCGGTGTTCCGGGACCGCCGCGATGCCCGCGCCCTCCGCGACCGCGCGCACCAGCTGCTCGTCCTCCGGTTCCTCGCGCACGATCCGCGGCACCCCGCCCGGCCAGACCTGTGCGCTGATCGCGTCGTACTGGCCCGGCCCGTTCGAGCGCGGCCAGAACACCACCGGTTCCGCGGCGATCCACGCTCGCCGCAGCCGCCCGCGGCGCCGGGCCAGCGCGTGCGCCGACGGCAATGCGATCAGCACTTCCTCCGACCCCACGACCGCCACCTCGATCCCCGGCGAAACCACCGGCGGCCGGACGAAGCCCACGTCGATCTCCCCCGCGGCCAAGCGGGCCAGGTTCAGGCTCGTCCACCCCGTCTCGAGCGCCAGCGAGACGTCCGGATACCGCTCCCGGTAGGCCGCCACGAGGTCAGCGGCCAGCGGACCCGGCGCCGAGCGTGTGTACGCGATCCGGAGCCGCCCGGCGTCGCCACGGCCGGCCGCGGCGATCACCCCGCGCGCGCGGTCCAGGCGGCCCAGCAGCTCCCGTGCCTCCGCCGCCGCGACGCGACCGGCCTCCGTCAGCGCGAACCGCGGGCCCGAACGGTCGAGCAGCGCCACGCCCAGCTCGGCTTCGAACGCCCGGATCTGCTGGCTCAGCGAAGGCTGCGACACGAACAGCCGCGCGGCCGCCCGCGTGAAGTGCATCTCCTCGGCGAGCACGGCGAAGTAGTGCCAACGGCGCAGGTCCACCCAGCCACTATAGGACCGGCCTATAGATCAAGAGGGACGAAGTCTTGGACCGGTCCGCACCGCCGGCCCGAGACTGGGGACGTGAACCGCACCGACCGCAAGCTCCGCGCCCTCGCCGCCGCCACGGACCGGAACCTCCTCGATCCGCTCGCCGGGTTCGTCGACCTCGCCGGGATCCGCGAGGCCGTCGAAGACCTGACCAAGGCGTTCGCGCCACTCGGGCGCGTCCAGCACACCGTCGCCGCCAAGGCGTGCGGCCTGGCGCCCGTCCTGCGGTACCTGGCCGACCTCGGGGTCGACGCCGAAGTCGCCAGTCCGGGCGAGACGGCGGTCGCCGAAGCCGCCGGCCTGCGCGGCTCCCGGCTCGTCCTCGACTCCCCCGCCAAGACCATCGCCGAACTGACGCACGCCCTGAGCGAGGGCACCGCGATCAACGCCGACAACTTCCAGGAACTCGCCCGGCTCGACGCGCTCGTCGAGGATGCCCCACGCTCGGTGCTCGGCCTGCGGATCAACCCCCAGGTCGGCGCCGGGCGGATCGACGGCACCAGCACCGCGACCACCACGTCGAAGTTCGGCATTCCGTTGCGGGACAACCGGTCCGCGATCATCGAAGCCTTCATGCGACGACCGTGGCTGACCCGGCTGCACGTCCACGTCGGCTCGCAGGGCTGCCCGCCGGAGCTGATGGCCGACGGCGTCGCCGCGGTGCACGCGCTTGCCGAAGAAATCAACACCGAGGCCGGGTACCGGCAGGTCACCAGCCTCGACCTCGGCGGCGGCCTGCCGGTGAACTTCGCCTCCGACGCCCCGGGCCCGACCTACGCCGACTACGTAGCGACCCTTCTGGCGAAGGTCCCGGCCCTCGCCGACGGGCACTACTCGTTCGTCACGGAGTTCGGCCGGTCGCTGCTGGCGAAGAACGGCTTCCTCGTCAGCACCGTCGAGTACACGAAGGTCGCGGGCGGGCGGCCCATCGCCGTGACGCACGCGGGTGCGCAGGTCGCGGCCCGCACGGTGCTCCAGCCCGAGCACTGGCCGCTGCGGCTGACCGCGCTCGACGCCACCGGCACCCCGAAGACCGGGCCCGAGGTGCCGCAGGACGTCGCCGGGCCGCTGTGTTTCGCGGGCGACCTCCTGGCGAAGGAACGGCCGCTTCCGTTGCTGGAGCCGGGCGACTTCGTCGTCGCCCACGACACCGGCGCCTACTACTTCGGCGCGCACTACGCCTACAACACGCTGCCACGCCCGGCCGTGCACGGCTTCACGGTCGACGAGCGCGGTGACGTCCGGTTCACGCCGATCCGCCGCGCGCAGTCCGTGGCCGAGCTGGTCGCGGACGCGGGCGCCGAACACGTCGGAGCGCTCCCGGAAGCGTGATCTCCGGCGTACGATCCGGGCACGCGAGGGGAGACTGCCATGGGGGCCGGTCGTACGCGAGCTTTTCGGGGGCCCGGGCCGGAAGCCCGGTCGGCACAGCTGCCGCGGTTCGCCGCACTGCCGGTGGGCCTCGTCGTCGCCGTGCAGGCGGTGATCCTGACCGCGCTGTCGGGCCGCTACGGCTTCCACCGCGACGAGCTGTACTTCGTCGCGGCCGGCCACCGGCCGGACTGGGGCTACGTCGACAACCCGCCGATCACGCCGTGGCTCGCACGCGTGTCGACGGCGTTGTTCGGCGAGACGCCGAGCGGCCTGCGCGTGGCCGCGACCCTGCTCGGCGTGGCGACCGTCGTGGTCGTCACGCTGATCGCCCGCGAGTTCGGCGGCGGCCGCGGCGCGCAGCTGTTCACCGCCCTCGCGACCGCGCTCTCCGCGTACGTCCTGGTCGTCTCGCACATGCTGGCCACCAACTCCGCGGACATGCTGCTGTGGTCGCTGATCGCGCTGTTCGGGGTGAAGCTCCTGCGCACCGGCGACGGCCGGTGGTGGCTCGCCGTCGGCGCGGCGGCCGGGATCGGGCTGGCCAACAAGTGGCTGGTCCTGCTCCTGCTGTCCGGGCTGGGCATCGGCGTGGCCGCCGCGGGACCGCGCCGGGTGCTGCGGACGTGGTGGCTCGCGGCCGGCGTCGGCATCGCCGTCGTGCTGGCCGCCCCGATCGTGGTCTGGCAGGCGGCGCACGGCTGGCCGATGCTCACCGTCGCCGGGGGGATCAGCGACGACGACGGCGTCGAGAACCGCGTCCTGTTCGTGCCGATGCAGCTGGTCTACCTCTCGCCCGTGCTGGTGCCGGTGTGGATCGCCGGGCTCGTGCGGCCGTGGCGCGATCCCGGCCTGCACTGGGCCCGCGCCCTCGCGATCGCCTACCCGGTCGTCTGCGTCGAACTGCTGGTTCTGGGCGGGAAGCCGTACTACTCGGTGCCGTTGCTGCTGCCGCTGGTGGCGCTCGGCGCGGAGCCGGCCCTGCGGTGGCTCGGCCGCGGCCGGGTGACGCGGCGGGTGCTGACCGGCGCGGCCGCCGTCGTGGGCGCGGCGGTGTCCGTCCTCACCGGACTCCCGATCGTGCCGCCGCCGTCACTGAACGGCCCGCTGCTGGCGATCAACAAGGAACCCGGCGAGCAGGTCGGCTGGCCGGAGCTCGCCGACGCCGTCGCCGCGGCGTGGGCGCGGATCCCGGCCACCGAGCGGGACACCGCGGTGATCGTCACCGGGAACTACGGCGAGGCCGGCGCGATCGAGCACTACGGGCCCGCGCGCGGGCTGCCCCAGCCGTACTCGCCGCACATGTCCTACGCCGACTGGGGTCCGCCGCCGGACCGGCTGGTCGGCCCGGTGCTGGTCGTCGGCGGCTTCGAGCGCGGCTCGCCCGCGTCGCGGCTGCTCACCGGCTGCCACGCGGTGGCCAAGCAGCACAACGCCGAAGGCGTCGACAACGACGAAGAAGGCGTCGTGCTCTCGCTGTGCACGCTGACCGAGCCGTGGTCGACGGCGTGGCCGGCCCTGCGCCGGTTCTACTGACGCGTTCTTCCCACCACACCGAGCCCGCGGTGCGGTGGGAAGAACACCGGCAGCTAGCTCCAGGCGATCTTGAACACCCAGGCGAACCGGCCCGCCTGCCGGGCCGCGGCCGGGACGTCGATCACCAGCGAGCCGTTCTCCACCGTCCAGTGCAGGTTCCCGCGGTACCCGAGCAGCGTCACCCGGTCACCGGAGCGGATCGGCACCGGTGCGTCGACCACCAGCCTGCTGCCCGGCGCCACCAGCGAGTGCACGTAGAACGCTTCGTTCTGCTTCACCGTGAACCGCAGGTCGCCGAGCTGGGCCATCCGCGACCAGTAGGTCGTGCCGTAGATGGCCTCGCCGTTGACCTTCAGCCACGCACCCGCGTCGCGCAGGTGCTGCTGCATGACGTCCGGGATCGTGCCGTCGAAGTCCGGGCCGATGTCGAGCAGGAAGTTGCCGTTCTTCGACACGATGTCGACGAGCGTGCGGACGACCTCCTCCGCCGTCATGTACCGGTCGTCGGGGGTCGCGCGGTTGTAGCCGTAGGAGAACGGGTCGAGGCCGCGGCTCGCCTCCCACTTCGCCACCACCGTGTTCGGGTACGTCGTGTACTCCGGCGTGGTGAAGTCGTGGTCGGGGATGCCACCGCGGTCGTTGTAGGTGACGTCCTTGGGGCGCTTGCGGTTCTTCGCGTGGTTGAAGTACTCGGTGAGCACGGTCCGGCTGTCGTTGACGCCGCCGATGTCGAACCACAGGACGTCCGGGTCGAACTCCGAGATCAGCTCGAGCACCTGCGGCGCCTGGTAGTCGCGGACGAAGTCCTTCCCGGCGGTGTAGCCGGTGTAGGGCACCGGCGCGCCGGTGTACGGGTTGCGCGGCGCGTGGCCCATCCACGGGTTGTC
The DNA here is from genome assembly GCF_036227105.1 of Amycolatopsis sp. NBC_01488. Taxonomy (NCBI): domain Bacteria; kingdom Bacillati; phylum Actinomycetota; class Actinomycetes; order Pseudonocardiales; family Pseudonocardiaceae; genus Amycolatopsis; species Amycolatopsis sp. NBC_01488. The sequence goes on from NZ_CP109434.1 coordinate 7,926,254, forward strand.
CGGGTTGAACCACTCGGGCAGCGAGAAGTACAGGCCGTTGCGCAGCTGCGGGGTGTACTTCCGCGACGCGGCGAACAGTTCGGCGATGACGTTGCGCTTCGGGCCGAGCTTCACGGCGTTGCGGTCGCTGACCTTGGTGTCCCACAACGCGAAGCCGTCGTGGTGCTTGGACGTCAGGACGTAGTACTCGGCACCCGCGTCGGCGATCAGCTTCAGCCAGCTGCGCGGGTCGAACTTCGCCGCGGTGAACATCGGGATGAAGTCGTCGTAAACGAAGTTCTCGCCGTACTTTTCCCGGTGGTAGGCGTAGGTCGCGCCGTTCGGGTCCTGCTGGTTCTGCCAGTACCACTCCGCGTACTGCTGCCCGACCGGCGCCCACGCGGGCACCGCGTACACACCCCAGTGGATGAAGATGCCGAACTTGCTGTCGGTGAACCAATAGGGCGCGCGGTGCGTCGACAACGACGCGTCGGTCGGCCGGAAGTCCGGTATCCCGAGGGTGATCGGGACCTGCTGGGTGGCGAGGGTGCCGCGGCCGGCCGTGACGCGGATCTGGCCGTTCGTGGTGGTTCCGGGCGGCACGGACGCGTTCGGCGCGAGCCCGAGCCGGACGGTCGCCTGCTCCCCCGGCGCCAGCGCGCGGATGCTCGCCGGCACGGTCGTCCGGCCACCGGGGACGTCGACGGTGACGGAGATCCGGTCGCCGGCCCCGAGCCACACCGTGCCCGCGTTGACGACGGTCGCCTCGGCGGCCTGCGGGCCGCCGTCGGACAGGATGTTCGCCGTCGAGCGGCCGTCGAGGATCAGCGCCGAACGGCCGACGGCCACCGGCTGCAGCGTGAGCGCGAAGACGTGCAGGCTGGACACGTTCGGCGCCGGGTTCGCGGTCGTGGGCAACGTCAGGGCGACGGCTTCGCGGGCCGGGTCGACCCAGACCTGGCCGATGGCCAGGGAAACCGGGTTGTTGTCGACGACCCCGCCGGGCGCGTAGCGGAAGGGCGAGACCAGGGCGCCCGAGCCGCTGTACCAGTCGGGGCCGGAGAGCGAGCCGGTGCTGGTGGTGCCGTCGGCGTAGTGCACCGTCGCCGTGCCGCCGGTGGCGCCGTAGCTGGCGGCGACCAGGAAGTAGGCGACGAAGTAGCGCCCCTTCGGCAGGTCGATCGTCTGGCCGGTGGCGGCGATGTCGTTCTTGGCGCCGGCGGCCGCGGACCCGAGCGTGAACGGGACGCCGCCGACGGTCGTGGTCTGCCCGGCGGGCAGGTGCTCGGCCGGGAACGTGTAGCCGGAGCCGTCGAAGTCGCCCCCGCCGGCCGACGCGCTGTCGATGCCGTCGTTGGAGAACCAGGCGTCGAGCGCGACCGGGACGGGTGGCGGGGGCGGGACGATCGGGGTGCCGGGGCTGTCCGGAGCGGCGTCGACGGGCACGGCCGCACCGGCGGGACTGAGGCCGGCGGCGCTGAGCGCGACGGCACCGCCCAGGGCGATGCCGAGAGCTTGACGGCGGGGGAAGGTCGTCACTGAACCTCCAGGGATCGGATGACTACGGCGGAATGACGACAGAGTTCGCCCGTAGCTGGCCGATCTGCCGTTGGCGGAGCTGATTCATCCGATGACTGACCCTGCTCGCTGACCCTCGTCGTGTCAAGGGGCGATCGAAGTGAACCTCGCTCATGTCCAGCGCGTAGTCCTCAGTGAGAGCTGCAGCACTCGCCGCCACGACCAGCCGCACCGAAAGGCCAGACCGATGTCCCCCTACCCGAACGCGCTGAGCCGTCGCGCGATCGCCATGCTCAAGGCGATCGGCGACGGGCGCGCCGAGCTCCGCTGCAGCTGTGAACCCGACCTCCGCGTGGACGGGCTGTCCTGCTGCGACCAGAACACCGCCCACGACCTGGCCCGTGCCGGGCTGATCCGCGCCGTCGGCACGCCGGCACCGGGCCAGTGGGCCCCGGCGGAGCTGACCGCCGCGGGCCACCAGGCCCTGGGCGGAGATGTCCCCGCCGCCGCCTGAAGTTCCGCCCCGGACGGCCCGGCTCGCGAGCCGGGCCATCGGCGTGTGCACGGCCGGTTCGCCGCGGCGTCTGCGGCTGGGTGACGACGGCTCCCCTTCGGACCGGCTGCCACCGCTCGGCGAGCCCGGCCACGCCGCGCCGCGACCCGGCCGCACCGCGATTCGCGGCCAAATCGCGCGCTGCGCTGAACCGCCCCGCACCACCGGCCGTGCATGGGGTGAGGGCGTCTCGCACACGCCCTCCGGGGTCGCCACGACGCACCGATCCGGGCCAGCCTCCGCCCGATCGGGACCGGGCACTCCGGCGAGCGGCCGTCGCGGCAACGGCCTCCTCGCGCGGGCCCGTCCGGCATCCCCAGAATCCCGGACGGGCCCGCCCCCGGCTCCCGGGGACTGTCCGGGATCTTGTCCGCTTCGCTCACCTGATCAGCGGTCCCTGGGCCGGAGCAGCCGCGCCACTGTGAGTGCATGCGACGCTTCCTGGCCGTGAGCGCGGCAGTCCTGGCGGGGTTCGGCATCCTCACGACGTCCGGCAGTGCCAAGCCGGCCAGTGCCGATTCACCGAATGCCGTCCCAGCCGCCGAGCACGCCGTGAACGGCTGGGTCGGCACCTGGGCCGCCGCGCCCGCGGCCGCCGTGGCGAACACCCCGGACGGCTACCCCGGCTTCTCGATCCGCAACGTCGTGCACACCAGTGCCGGCGGCGGCCGCACGCGCGTCCACCTCTCGAACGCCTTCGGGGCCGCGCCCCTGACCTTCGGGCACGTCACCATCGCCGTGCAGGCCACCGGTCCCGATGCCGTGCCCGGCACGCTGCGGTCGCTGACCTTCGGCGGCGCGCCGAGCGTCGTCGTCCCGGCCGGCGCCGAAGCCTTGAGCGACCCGGCGGACGTGCGGATCCCGGCGGACGCGAACCTGCTCGTCACGACCTACGTGCCCACGAAGTCCGGCCCGGTCACCTACCACCCGGCCGCGTCGCAGACGTCCTACTTCACCCGCGCGGGCGACTTCGCCGGGAGCGAGTCGGGTACGCCCTACACCGAGCAGACCTCGGTGTGGCACTACGTTTCCGGCGTCGACGTCCAAGGCGGTGCCGAGGCCTCGGTCGTGACGCTCGGCGACTCGATCACCGACGGCGTCGGCTCGGTCGCCGGCGCCAACCACCGCTGGCCCGACTACCTCGCCGACCGGCTGCACGGCCGCTTCGGCGTCCTCAACGAAGGCATCAGCGCCAACCGGCTGCTGCTCGACGTGCCCGGGTCCGGCGCCGGCCAGAACGCGTTGTCCCGCTTCGACCGCGACGTGCTGAGCGTCGGCGGCGTGCGGACGCTGATCGTGCTGGAAGGCATCAACGACATCCAGCAGGACCCGCACCAGACCGACCCGAACGCGATCACCTCGGCCTACCGCCAGCTGGTGACGCAGGCGCACGCGCGCGGCATCCGCGTCCTCGGCGGCACGCTCACGCCGTTCAAGGGCTGGCAGGTCTACGACGCGACCCTCGAAGCCACGCGCACCGCGGTGAACACCTTCATCCGCACCAGTGGCGTCTTCGACGGTGTCGTCGACTTCGACGCCGCCGTCCGCGACCCGGCCGACCCGCTGCGGATGCTGCCCGCCTACGACTCCGGCGACCACCTCCACCCGGGCGACGCGGGCTACGCGCGCATGGCCGCCGCAGTCCGCCTAGACCGGCTGTGAGCGCGGGATGAACAGCACGGCCACCAAGCTGAGCAGCGCCACCGCGACGAGGTAGAGCGACACCGAAAGCGAAGTCCCGGTGGCGGTCTGCAACGCCGTCGCGATCAGCGGCGCGAACCCGCCGCCGAGCACCGCGCCCACCGCGTAGGAGAACGACGCGCCGCTGTAGCGGTACCGCGGCTCGAACAGCTCCGCGAACAACGCCGACTGCGGCCCGTACGTCGCGCCGAGGCCGAGGTTCAGCACCACCACCGCGACGATCAGCCAGACCGTGGCCTTCGTGTCCACCAGCAGGAAGAACGGGATCGGCCAGCCGACCAGCAGCACCGATCCGGCCAGGTACACGGGTTTGCGGCCGACCCGGTCCGACCACGCCGCCGTGACGAGGATGCTCGCCAGCCACGTCACGCTGCCCACGATGACGACCACCAGCAGCGTGGTGCGGTCGATCTTCAGCACCGACGTGCCGTAGGACAGCAGGTACGCCAGGAAGATGTACCCGATCGCGGTGTTCGCGATGAAGCTGCCCGACGCGACCAGCAGTGCCCGGGGTCGCTCGCGCAGGACGTCGACCATCGGCCGGCTGCTGCGGGCGTCCTCCTCGCGCAGCAGCGCGAACACCGGCGACTCCTCGATCCGCAGCCGGATCACCAGGCCGACGCCGACGAGCACGATGCTCGCCAGGAACGGCACCCGCCAGCCCCACGCCGCGAACTGCGCGTCGGTCAGGGTGCGGCCGAGGACGAAGAACAGCAACTGCGCCAGGATCAGCCCGGCCGGGACGCCGATCTGCGAGAACGCGCCGTACCGGCCACGCTGCCCGGCCGGCGCGTGCTCGACGGCCATCAGCGACGCCCCGCCCCACTCGCCGCCCGCGCTCAGCCCCTGCAGCAGCCGCAGGACGAGCAGCAGGATCGGGGCCCAGACGCCGATCGCGGAGTACGTCGGCAGCAGGCCGACGCCGACGGTGGCCACGCCCATCAGGAGCAGCGACAGCACCAGCATCGCCTTGCGGCCGGCGCGGTCGCCGAAGTGGCCCCACAGGATTCCGCCGACCGGGCGGGCCAGGAACCCGACGCCGAGCGTCGCGAACGCGGCGAGCGTGCCGGACGCGGGCGAGAGCGACGTGAAGAAGAGCTTGCCGAACACGAGCGCCGTCGCCGTGCTGTAGATGAAGTAGTCGTACCACTCGATCGTGGTCCCGATCGCGCTTGCCACGGCAACCCGCCGCAGCTGCCGTGCCGCGACCGGCGCGCTCACGTGCCGGCGAGCGCGGGGACGAGATCTTCGGCCAGCAGGTCCATCAGCAGCCCGTCGTGCCAGCTGCCGTCCGGGCCGCGTTCGTAGGAGCGCATCGTGCCGACCGGCCGGAAGCCGAGCGACTGGTAGAGCTGGATCGCGGACTTGTTGTCCGCCGCGGGGTCGATCACCAGCCGGTGGTGCCCGCGCACGGTGAACAGGTGCTCGGCCAGCGTCCGGATCGCGTCCGAGCCGAGGCCCTGGCCCTGCCAGTCCGGGTGGACCGCGATGTCGATGCCGGCGTGCCGGTACTGCGGGTCGGCTTCCTCGAAGGCCAGCTCGATGCCCACGACGGTGCCGGTGCCGTCGGCGTGCTCGATGGCGTAGGTCGTGGTGCCCTCGTCGGGGTCCAGCAGGTAGGACACCTGGGCGGCCACCGGTTCCTCGGCGTCCGCCCACCAGCGGGCGATGTCCGGGTGCGACAGGATCTCCTCGAACCGGGCGGCGTCCGCGGCTGCGGCGGGGCGCAGGCGGACGCGGCTTCCGGTGATCAGGCCGGTCATCGGCCCAGTGTCGACCCCCGGACGCCGTCTGTCGAGCGGTGGCCGCGCCCCCGCGTCAGCCGTCCATGTCGGTGTCGGAGTCGTCCCGCCGCGGCCGCTTGGCCGGCGGGGAGCCGTCCGGCGAGCCCGGTGGCGTGTGCACCGGCTTCGGGTTCGACGGCCCGGCCCCGGACGGTCCGGGCTGCGGAGCGGCGCCGGGCTGCGGCTTGACCTCTTCCCACGAGTGCCACGGACCACCCTGCTGGGCGAACCCGGGGTCGTTGCGGTCCCAGTACGAGCGGTGCGCGTTGTCGCCGGGGTGCGGGCTCTTGTAGCGGTCTTCGTGCGCGCCGCTCGCGTTGGAGCGCTCCTTGGACTCGATGCCGTGGTAGGTGCTCTCCTGGCGGTTGTGCTCCAGGTTCTCCTTGCGGCTCCGCCCCATCCCTTCCCGGTTCCAGTTCGACCCGGCGGCCTCGTCGTGCCCGAGCACGCCGTTCTTGTGGCCCTTGATCTCGTTGCCGCTCGCGCCGGTGTAGGACTCGCCGGGCTGCTTGGTGTCGAAGCGGCGGTTCGGGTCCATCAGCCACTTCTTGTCGGCCGCCTTCCCCGCCGGGACCGGCGACAGCGCGGCGTCCTTCCACAGCGGGAGCATGTTGCCGTGGTCGTGCTTGGGGTTCTCGTACCCGGCCGCGGTCCGCCGGTCGTACTTCTGGGCCCCGCTGGGCTTCTTCGCGCCGTACTTCCCGGCCGGCGACATCTGCTGGTAGAGCCGCCCGCCCGGCGAATGGTCCGTGCCGACGTTGTTCGGCACGTTCGTGTTGATCTTCAGGTTCGGCTTCCCGCCGCCCGTCCCGCCCGCGGCGCCCTGCGCGCTCGTGCCGCCGTTCTTGCAGCTGCCGGGGGCGAGCCCGAGTGGGTCGACCCACGCGTGCGGGTTCTCGACGTAGGCGTGCGGGTTGGGCCCGGCGCCGAGCCCGATCGGGTCCGGGCTGGCGTACCGCCCGGTCGACGGGTCGTAGTAGCGGAAGAAGTTGTAGTGCAGCCCGCTTTCGGCGTCGAAGTACTGGCCGGCGAACCGCAGGGGCGTGCCGGTCGCGGTCCGGGTCTCCTCGACGGTGGCGCCCCACAGGCTCAGCCGGGCGAACCAGGCGACGGCGCCGCGGTCGTCGACGAGCTCGGTGGGCGCGCCCGACGGGTCGGCGACGACGACGTGGAACTGCTCGCCGAGCGGCTCCCGCGGCGAGCGGAACAGCCGTTCGCGCTGGAGCACCGGCTGGAAGCTGTCCGGCTCGTAGTCCCAGACGGTGACCCGGCCGCCGGTGCCGTCCGCGTGGGCCTGCTCGACGAGCACTTGGTCGTCCCAGGTGAAGTCGACGCGCTCGGCGACGCTGACGCCGTCCGGGGCGAGCCGTTCCTTGCCGATCCGCCTGCCGAGCGGGTCGTAGGTGTAGCGCCACTGCGTGCCGTCCGGCGTCCGCACCCCGGTGAGCCGGTCCTGCGGGCCCCAGGCGTACTGCCAGGTCCCCGCGCTCTCGCTCTCCCGGAGCACGAGGCGGCCGCGCTCGTCGTGCGCGAAGCGGGTGCGCCCGGCCGTCCGGACGACCGAGCCCGCGAACGAGCGGGGCCCGACCGCGTCCTGGGCCGCCGATGCGGGCCACACGGCGTCGGTGACGTTGCCCGCGGCGTCGTAGGCGTACCGCTCGGACCAGCGCGGTGCCTGCACGCCGACGACGCGGGCGCGCTGGTCCAGCGTGAAGCCGCGCGGCCCGGTGAGCCGGTCCTGGACGCCGGTCAGCGCGCCGTCCGGCCGGTACGCGTAGGCGCGCTGCTGGCCGAGCTGCCCCGTCGCGCTGGTGATCGTCTGGGACAGCAGCTGGGTGTCCGCGGTCCACGCCTGGCTGATCGCCGCACCGGAACCGAGCACCCGGCGGACTTCACGCCCGGCGGGGTCGTACTCGAACCGCAGGGTCCGGCCGGCCGCGTGCACGGCGAGCGGCCGGTCCTGCGCGTCGTACTCCCACACGGTCTCCGCGCCCGACGGTGTCCGGCGCCGGATCCGGCGGCCGAGCGCGTCGTAGCCGGACTCGACGGTCCGGCCGCCGACGGTTTCGGCGGTGATCCGGCCCGCGGCGTCGCGCTGGAAGGTCACCTTGGTCCGGCCGTCGTCGGCCTCGAGCAGGTGGCCGGTCGTGCTGAACGCGTACCGCGTCGTGACCGGGCCGCAGGTGTGCTCGACCACGTTGCCCACCAGGTCGTGGCGGAACGTCGTCGTCTCCCCCGCGTGCGTCCGGGCGACGAGCTGCCCGGCGGCGTCGTAACGGTAGTCCACGGCGGTGCCGGCGAAGTCCGTCTCGCGCACCAGGTTCCCGGCGGCGTCGTACTCGTAGCGCCAGACGAGCCCCTGCTCGTTCGTGACGGCGGTGAGCCGCAGCCGCGTGTCGTAGGCGAACTCGACGCGGGTGCCGTCCGGCTGGATCCGGGCCGCGGGCAGGTCGAAGTGCGTGGTCTCCGCCCGGGTCGTCGCGCCGGCCGCGTCGGTGTGCGCGACGTCGTTGCCCTCGCCGTCGAAGACCCAGCGGTCGACGGCGCCGCTCGCGTGCCGGTGCCACGCGAGCCGGCCGTCGACCGTGTAGCCGTAGCGCTCGACGCCGCCCAGCGGGTCGATGATGGCGCGGACGCGGCCGAAGAGGTCGCGCTCGTAGCGTGTCACGCCGCCGAGCGGGTCGGTGGTCGCGATCGGCAGGCCGCTGTCGTCCGTCTCGACGCGCAGGGTGTTGCCGAGCGCGTCGGTGACGGCGGCGACGGTGCCCGCGTCGTCGTAGGTGTAGCGGGTGGTGGCACCGGCCGGGTCGGTCACCGCGGTGAGGCTGCCGCGCTCGTCGTACTCCCAGCGCGTGACGACGCCCGGCGCCTCGGTCATCGTCAGCGGCAGGCCGAAACCGTTGCGCTCGAAGGTGATCACGGCGCCGTCGGGCCGGGTGATGGCGGCGAGGTTGCCCGCGTCGTCGTAGGTGTTGACGGTGGTGCGGCCGAGCTGGTCGGTCTGGCGCAGCAGGCGGTCGTGGGCGTCCCACTCGTTGACGATCGTGCCGCCGAGCGGGTCGACCTCCTTGACGACCTGGCCGGCCTCGTTGAGGTGGAACTCGGTGGTGTGCCCGAGCGAGTCCGTCGAGTAGGTGACGCGGTGCTCGGTGTCGTAGGCCATGGTGCCGGTGAAGAAGCCCCCGGCACCCTCGGTGCGCACGCACCGTCCACTGTGGTCGTAGGTGTAGCGGTACCACTCGCCGTTGCGGTCGGTCCAGCCGATGATCCGGCCCGCCGCGTCGTAGGTGTACCGGAACGCCAGCCCAGAGCCGTTGGTCACCGCGGTGAGCCTGCCGTCGGTGTAGGCGTACCGCATCAGCTCGACCTCGGTGCCGTCGGCGGCGGCCGCGTGCAGGGCCGCGACGAGCCCGCCGTCGGTCTCCACCCGGACCGCGTAGCCGCCGCTGTGCCGGATCGCGGTGGGCACGCCGTGCTCGTCGTGCTCGAACGCGATCCGGTTGCCGTGCCGGTCGGTGACCGAGGTCAGCGGCAGTTCCGGGCCCCCGGGCGCGAAGTACAGCACGAGCGCCCGCGCGAAGTCCTCGATCAGGTAGCCGCCGTCGTCGGTGCGGGTCAGGCGGCGGTCGGGCCCCTGGCCGGCGGTGGTCCACCCGCCGACGACCGGGTGCGGGAACGCCTGGATCGTGCCGTCGGCCGCGGCGAAGGTGACGCCGGTGCCGTCGACGGCCAGCCGCTGGTCCACTGTGGACACCCAGCTCGCGCCGAACCACCGGCCGGCGCGGCGGGCCGAGAAGTGGGTCCGCTCGAGGACCAGCGGCAGCACGCCGAGGAACTCGGCGTCGACCTCGCTCAGCACCATCTGGCCGCTGGAGACGTCGATCGGGTCGTTCACGCAGCGCAGGTTGTCCTGCGAGCGCGGGTTCGGCTTCTCGTCCTTCAGCGGCGGCGGGCTGTCCTTGCCCTTGCCGCCGGAGCCGGGGCCGTCGAGGCCGCGGGACCCGGTCGGGCCGTCCGGAGTGGGGTCCGGGGACTTCGGGGGCTCGTCCGGTGCCTTGGACGCGGGCGGCGGGTCGGCCTTCGGGGGCGCGTCGGGGCCGCCTTTCGCGCCGGACGGCGTCGTGCCGTCGCCGTGCGCGCCCGACGGCGTCGTGCCGTCCCCCTTGGAAGTGGGCGGCGGGTCGGTCTTCGGCGGCGGCGCGTCCGGCCCGCCCTTGCCCTTCGGCCCGTCCAGCCCCTTGGGGTTGCCCTTGATGTCGATGCTCTTCGGCTTCGGCGCGGCCTTGCCCGGCTTGATGTTCTTCAACGCCTTGGCCGCATCCGCGAACAGATCACCGGCCCGCTTCAGCAGCGGAATCAACGCCTGCAACGCCTTGACCAACCGCTTGACCAGATCCGCGATCTTCGACGCCGTCTTCGCCACCGCATTGATCACCTGCGGCACGACCCACGTCATCCCGATCCCCAGCGTGAACACCACCTGCAACGCCCAGCTGATCAAATGCCCGACCAGCTCCGCGATGATGTCCCGCACCAACGCCCGCACCGCACCGACGACCTCACCCGCCGTCTTCACCCCACTGGACGCACCCTCGCAGCCCTTCTGCGCCGTCTCCAGCAACGTCACCGTGTCCTGCGCACGCTGGCGGTAGGCGTCTCCGGCGGTGCCGGTCCAGGACGCCGTGTCGGTCTTGACCATGCCGGTGAGGTCCTCGCCGATGCTGCCCAGTTCCGTGGCGACGTTCTTCCACGTCTCCGACTGCGCGGCGATCTCATCGGCGTTGCCGGTCAGCCCGTTCAGCGCTTCCTTCAACGGTCCGACATGCTCGATCAACCACCCCACCCCGGCAGCCAGGATCGCGCCGAACGGATCCATCGCCATCGACAACGCATCCAGCGCCGTCCCGACCGCACCCATCGCGACCGACGCCCAGTCACCCGACTCGATCGCCGACTTGAGGTCGTTCGCCGATTCCAGCAACGAAATGCCGGAGTACGCCTTGGTCGAGTCCTTGGTCTCCGCGACCAGCGGATTGCTCACTGTGAAGCCTTCCTGCCGGCCACGATCGGCCGGGTCACCAGGGGTTGTTGTCGTCCTCGTCGGGGTCCGTGCGCCGCCGCGACGGCGGCGGGGCCGGCGGCGGCGGGGCCGCCGTGCCGCCCGCCGGGGACGGCGGCACGGGGCCCGGCTCGGCGGGCGGTGGCGCGTCGTCCGGCTCGTCCGGGTCGGGGAACCGGCCGCGCAGCGAGTCGAGCAGCGCGGCGCGGGTCTCGCGGTCCTCGTCGCCGAGCTGCTCGGTCATCACCCCGGCCACCTTGTCGGCGATGCCGGCCTGCGCCCGGCGCATCGTGGCCAGGATCGTCCGGGAGAGCTCCTCCAGCGGGAACGACTTGACCTTGGTGCCGAACGTCAGGTCGGTGACCGTGCCGTCGGCGCCGACCGTGACGCTCACGGCGCCGTCGCCGCTGCTCGCGGTCAGCCGCAGCCGTTCGGTCTGCTCCTGCGCGGCCTGGTAGCGCTCGGCCTTGGCCGCGAACCCGGCCGCCCAGTCGTCCATCCGGCGGATGGTCTCGTCCGGGTCCCGGATCAGGTCGCCCAGGCCGTTGTTCGGGCTCGTCATGCCTGCGCCCGCACTTCCGCCGTGCGCGGCGCGGCTGTCAGCTGCCGTTCGAACGGCTGGGCGTTGCCCTCTTCACCGTCGCGGTAGGACTGCGCCGCGGTCTTGACGTTGTCGGAGAGCCCGCGCACGCCTTCCGTCGACGCGTCCAGCGCTTCCTTCGCCTTCTCCCCCGTCGGCCGGATGATCGGCGGGAGGAACGCGCACAGCAGCCCGTAGGCGTGGTCCGACATCGCCGTGTCGGCCGCGGACGCCGCCGTGGTGAGCCGGTCCACCAGGCTCTCGACGTGGCTCGCGTGCGCGACCAGCTCGTCCGGCTCTACCTCGAAGCCTGCGGCCGTCATGCGCTCACTTCCAATCCTGGTTCTTCCAGTCACCGATCACCGGGGGCGCCACCGCTTCTTCGCCCGCGAAGAAGTTCGGGTCGTCGCTCTCGAGGTAGTCGGCTGCCTTGTGTTCCTTGTCGTCTTCCTTCTTGCCGCCCTTGGCACCGGCACCCATGCCGCCCATGCCCGGGCTGCCCGCCGCACCGGCCTTGCCGCCCATGCCCGCGTTCCGCGCGGCGGCCGCTTCGGCCTCCGCGGCCGCGCCGGACGCGGCGCCGCCGCTCAGGCTGCCCGCGCCGCGCATGCCCGCGCCACCGGCACCGGCGCCGCCGATGCCGCCGCCGGCCCCGCCACCGCCGATGCCGCCGAGCCGGCTCGCGATGCTTTCGCCGTTGATCCCGCCGCCCCGGCCGACGGTCGGCATCTTGCCGGTGCCGACACCCCCGCCGGGGATGCCGCCCGGGCCGGTGCCGAGCGGCAGGCCGGTGAGCGGGTCGATGCCGGGCGAGGGGAAGCCGGGGAGCGGGCTGCCGCCGCGGATGCTGCCGCCGCCCCCGCCCGAGACGTCCGGGATGGTGGGGATCGACGGCGGCGTGTAGCCACCGCCGCCGGTGCTCCCGCCGATGCCGGAGGGCGTGAAGCCGGCCGACGTCGTCGAGTCGCCGCCGATCGGCATCGACGAGCCGGGGATGCCCGCGCCGGTGAAGCTGCCGCCACCCGGCGTGCCGGGGGTGTCGAAGTTCGGCGGGGTGAAGCCGGAGCCGCCCGAGCCGCCGATGCCACTGCCGCCCACGCCGCTGCCGCCACCGGGGATCCCGCTGCCCGAGAAACCGGAACCGCCCGAGCCGTCACCCGGGATGCCGCTCCCGGGAATACCACTGCCGGGGAGGCCACTGCCGGAGAAGCCGGAGCCGCCGGTTCCCGAGCCGCCGCCCGGGATGCCCGCGCCGCCGTAGGCGCCGCTGCCGCCGGCGCCGCCCGGGCCGTCGAGCGCGGCCGCGTCGAGGCCGGCCGGGGTCCGGCCCGCCGCCGTGGGGTCGAGCGCCGGGTCCGTCGCGGTCCGCGGCATCAGCGGCTGGGCACCGCCCGTCCCGGCGCCGCCCGAGGCCGGGGTGCCGGCCAGGCGCGGCGACGCGGTGGCCGTCGGGAGCTTCGGCGGGGCGGGGAACCGCGGCGTGGCGACCGCGCCGCCGATCGTGTCGTCGTACTGCGTCATGATCTGCGCCGCGTGGTCCCGGGCGGCCGTCTGCGCCCGGTAGGTCTGCATGGCCTCGCCGGCCGCCGCCGCGTACTGCACCGGGTCGGTCATCGACATCAGCCGCTGGTTGGTGCTCTGCAGGTCGAACTGCACCGGCGGGTTGGCCGCCATCTGCCGCTGGGTCTCGTTGAGCGCCTGCGAGTGGATCTCCTGCTGGCGCCCGGCCAGCGTCGCGCCCTGCGCGGTCGCGCCCAGCCACTTGCCGACGCCGGCGAGGTGCTGGCGGACGGCGTCACCGGCATGGCCCTGCCAGTTGCTGGTGCTCGCGTTGATCGCGCTGGCCAGGGTCTGCTGGTGGGTGCCCAGGTCGTTGCCGACGCGCACCCACTCCTCCGACGTCTCCGCGACGGTCGCCGGGTTGGCGTCCTGCGTGATGGCGTCGTTCATCTGCTCGTGGCTGGCGTTGGCCCACAGCGTCTTCGGGGCGCCGCCGTTCTCGCGCATGGCGAGGCCGTCGTCGAGGCCGTGCTTGGCGTCGTCGAGGTGCTGCTGGTAGAGCTCCTGGATCTTCTTGTCGCGCAGCACCGGGTCGACGGCGGGGCCGAGCCAGCCGGCCCGGATCTCGTCGTCGATCTGCTTGGTGGCCATCTCGCGGATCTCGTCGCCCGAAGGCGAGTTGTCCGTGGTCAGCGGCCCGACGTAGTACTTGGACGACGAATCGGCCGTCACGTCGTAGAGCGGGCTGCGCGGGTTGTAGTCCGGCGACGAGGGGTCCGACACGGACTCGGCGGTGGCTGCCACGGTCTCCCTCAGCTCTGGTCGGCGGTCGGGAGCGAGGTCAGCGTCGTGCGCGTGGTCTCTTCCCGGGACTTGTAGTTCTGCTTGGCCAGCTTGATGGCCTCGATGTAGGTCGGGAACTCCTGGCGGGCGGCCTGCAGCTGGGTGACCAGGCCGTGCTCGTCGGCCGCGGTGCTCACCATGTGCGCGGACACCCACTGGCCGGTCGCGGTCCTGCTCATCGCCGGCGCGTCGTGCAGCCGCTGCAGGTTGGCCCAGCGCTGCTCGAGCGACTCGAGCACGCCTTCGAGGGCCTCGATCAGCTGGTTGCCCGTGGTGTCGTCGATGGCGAAGCCACCGGACTGCGCGAGCCGCTTCAGCTGGGCGCCGGCGAGGCCGACGCGGACCGCCGCGAGCGCCTTCGTCTCGGGGGTCGTCGCGGACTGCAGCTGCGCGGTCGCCTGGAGAGCCTGGGCCGCCGCCTCGGTCTCTTCCGTCATCAGAAGCTGTTCCTTCCCGGTCAGTAGACGGCGGCGATCGCTTCGCGGATCGCGCGCGCGAGATCGGCGCGGCCGGCCGGCACGTATTCGGCCGTGAGCTCGCCCGACTCGCCGGTCGTGGTGTGCACCAGGTAACGGCCGTCGGCGGTGTCGAGCCAGCTCAGCGGTTCACCCGCGAGGCGCTCGCCGCGCCTGCCCTGCGCGCTGACGGCGATGTGGCCGCCGCCCAGCCGCGGCTCGGCCAGCACCCGCTCGAGCACCGCGACGTCCGACGGCTTCGGCGCCGCGGGCCGCCGGCCGGGTCGCACCACGGCCTTGACCTCGATCATGCCGAAGGCGTCGGTCTCTTCCTCGTCGAACTCGGCGTCCGCGATCCGCTTCGCCGCCATGGCCGAGACCTCGCGCCCGGCGGCGCGGTGCACGACGTGCTTGCCGGTGGTCGCGGCCGGGGCCGGCGGCAGCACGCCGGTGACGACCTCGACCAGGTCCTCGTCGGCGAACAGCGAGAACAGCAGCTCGTCGGTGTCCGGGGCCTGGGTGATGCCGAGCGCCTGGGCGCCGTCGGTGACCACCAGCACGGCGACGTCGGCGCCGAGGCCGTCGATCCCGCTCACCGCAACCGAAACGCGCGGCTCGGCCAGCAGCTCGAACGCCGTCCGCACCCCGGGGTGCAGTTCGCCCGACACGGAAAGCCGTCGTTCCTCGAGCGCGTCGTACACCTGGCGCGCGACCCGCACGAACCGCACCGGGTCCGCCGGGAGGTTGCCCGCGCGCAGCGGGTAGCGCCGGACGTCGCCACCGGTAGCACGGCCGACGACGAGGGCTTCGACGACCTCGAGGACGAACTCGAACCTGTCCGCCATTTCCCCTCGCTGCTTCTTTGTCAAACCCTCAAGCAACTCTCCTGCCGAAGGTTAGCAGTGCCCGGGGAACGGGCGTCGGCGCCGCCACGCGGGTGCCCGAAAGACCACGATCCCCGGCCTGTGCGGGCAAAAGCGCGATCGGTGACGACGTCACCCGATGCGGTGCTGGTGCACGCGCAGCTGCAGGGTGACGAGATCGAGAAGCGGGACGGCAACGCCCAGCTCACGGGCACGCGCGGTGAGATCGCCGAAGATCTGGTCGCCCTCGACCGAGTGACCGCCGAGCAGGTCGCGGTAGAGCGAAGATCCGCCCGTCCCGGGGTCGGTGACGGCCTTGCGCGTCGCGGCGAGGTCGGCGGCGGGCACCGGGTACCCGGCGGCTTCGGCGACGGCGGCCGCTTCGGCCACGACGGCTTCGGCGAACTCCGTGCCGCCCGGCACGGCGACGACGTCGCCGATCGTGGCGCGCAGCAGGGTGTTCACCGCGCCGATCGCCGCGATGAACACCCACTTCGACCACATCGACTCGGTGATCCGCGGGTCCAGGACGGCGGGGAACCCGGCGTCCCGCAAGGCAGCATCGACGTCGGCGAGCTTTTCGGGCGCGGGCTCCGAGCGGGCCCCGTAGGCCAGGCTCTGCAGCGGGCCGAGCCGCCGGATCGCGCCGTCGTCGTCGACGGTGGTCTGCACCTTGGCGACCCCGCCGAGCACCCGGTCCGCGCCGAACCGCGCGTCGAGCGCGTCGAGCGCGTCGAGGTGCGCGAGCCCGTTGAGGAACGGCAGGATCAGCGAGCCGGGGCCGACGGCGGCCGCGAAATCGTCGACGGCCGCGGTCAGGCCGGTCGCCTTCACGGCCAGCAGCACGAGATCGTAGGTCCGGTCGAGCGTCCCGGTCTCGACGATCTCCGGTTCGAGCACGGTGTCCTCGCCGAGCCCGGCGATCCGCAGGCCGCGTTCCCGCAGCAGCTTCGCCCGGCCCGGCCGCACCAGGAAGGTGACGTCCCGGCCGGCCTGCACCAGTCGTCCGCCGAAGTACCCGCCGGTCGCACCGGCGCCGACCACCAGAATCTTCACGTCGCTCACGACGTGACGCTACGCCTTTTCGAACCACAGCATCTCCACAGCAAGACACAGCTCGAGGACAGGTCGATCCGGGAACACCGGCCGTTGGCCAGGCATGGGAAGACGAATCCGCTGGACGCTGGCGGGCGCGGGGCTGGCGGCGGCCGCGATGACGGCCGGCGTGGCGGTGTCGGTGGACGGGCACCAGGTGACCCCGGCGGCGGTGCGGGCGAGCCCGCCGACGGCATCGGACTCCCCCGACGACACGGCCGTGAGCCCGGTGGCCTCGACGACCGAGGCCCCGTACCCGGATCTGTCGTCGGTGGCCCGCGACGTGAGCGACGCGGTGACGGCGGCTTCCCGCGGAACGAGCGTCGGATTCGTCCTGTACGACCGGGAATCGGGCAAGGAACTGGCGGCAGTGGACGCGGACCGCCCGTACTACACGGCATCGGTGGTCAAGCTGCTGATCGCGATCGACGAGGTCCGCACGAACGACGGAACGTGGGCCCTGCCGGACGCGGACGCGGTGGAGGATCTGACGGACATGCTGGAGGGCAGCAACGACGCGATCGCGTCGCAGTTCTGGGAGCAGAACGGCGGCAACGCGATAGTGACCCGCACGGCGGCCCTGATCGGCTTGACGCACACAACACCGCCGACGGACCCGACCCAGTGGGGAATGGCGAAGACGAGCGCAACCGACGTGGTGACGACGTACGAGTACCTGCAGGACGTGATCCCGGACGAGGTGGCAGCCCCCTTGCTCGAGGCCCTCGGCAACGCCCGCAACCCGGCCGACGACGGATGGGACCAGTACTTCGGCATCCCGGACGGCCTGCCGGGCCGCCCGTGGCAGATCAAGCAGGGCTGGATGATCCTGCGCAACGCCCTGGTGTTGAACACGACGGGCATCGTGGGTGGCCGGTACGTGGTGGTGCTGATGACGCAGCAGCCGCCGATCACCTCGGCGAAGGGAAGGGCGGCGGTGACGGCGGGAATCAGGACATTGGCACCCCTGCTGACCCAGCTCGACGCCACGTGATCGGTCACTGGCCCGGAATTCGCCACGCGACGGCTTGGGTGAGCCGATCGGTGTGGCGGCCGAGAGAGTCGCCGCCCGTGGGATTCGTGCGCTGCCTTCGGGTACAGCAACTCGAGGTGCGAGAGGCCCGCGCTGTCGGGAGGCAGGCCGTGCTGAAGACCGTACGCCCACACTGAGTTGCAAGGCGCTCGAGAGGGTGCGGACCCTTGCAGGTCTCGAACGTGAGCCGAGTGGCTAGGCCGACCGACGCTTGCCACACCGTTTCGCCGTCCATGCGCCAAGATTACCGGCACCCGAACGCATGTTCATCACACGAACAGGTGATCATCACAGCCCACCGCCGCGCGGAAAAAGAGGCGACGTCAGCCGCGAGAACCAGCAACAGACCGAGCCCGATCGATATCCGGCCCCCGATAAAGCCGCTCCGGGATCCGAGCGAGGGTCGACGGATGAACCTGAGGACCCAACCCGTAAAGCTTCTGAAAGCTCATGATCAACGGCCGCCAGGCATCCGGGTCGATGTGGTCAGGACTCCCCGGCACCCGGATGTCGTCGTGCACGAACACCCGCTGAACCCGCACCTCGATGGCCACCACACCGCCACGCTGAGCGGAATCCTCATCAGCGATCGGATGCACAGCCTCGACAACGGCCTCCATCGCAACGGGACACTCGGCGACCCGAGGCGGCGAAACGGTCTCGGACGGAACCGGAGTCAGCCCCGCACGCGAGAACTTCTCGGAGACGTGGAAATAGCCACGCTTCACCTTCCCGGCAGGAACGGGATCCGAACCCGTCGTCAACGCCAGCCGGTCGACCGTGGCCGCGAGTGCGTCCGAAGGGAGGTTCAGCACGCACTCCCGCGTGCGCAACAGGTTCTGGGTGGTCTTGGATCGGGCACCGAGCCCGAGCATCGCGCGCCAGCCGAGCCAGAACGCCGAGGACATCGGGGCCAGGTTGGCGGAACCGTCCTCGTTCTCGCTGGAAATCAGGACGACCGGGGTGCCGAAGTACAGGATGCCGGGCTCGATCGGCGTGTGCGCAAAGGGTTTCACGCCCTCGATGCTGCCGTCGGGACGCCAGGGCCGCTGGCGGGAATCGGCCGTCGCGATCACCGGCGCCGCACGCGGCGGCGCCGGTGATCGACGTACGCGTCAGCTCGCCTGGGTCAATGCCCTCCGAGTCAGGACGCGCGCCAGGTGGCGGCGGTATTCGGCCGTCGCGTGGGGCTCGTCCGGGGGGTTCGTTCCCTCGGCCGCCAGGTCGGCCGCGGCAGTGAGCGACGCGCCCGAAGCCAGCGCCGACTCCGTGGCCGACGCGCGCAGCGGGACACCGCCCATGTTCACCAGGCCGACGCGGCCGCCGACGACCGCCACCCCCACCATCGCCCAGTCGAGCGCGCGGCGGGTGAACTTCTCGAACCCCCAGCCGAGGCCGGTCTGGCGGGGGACCCGGACCTCGGTCAGCAGCTCCTCCGGCTCCAGCGGCGTCGTGAACGGGCCGAGGAAGAACTCCGACGCGGGGATGCGCCGCTCCCCCGCCGGGCCGCGGGCGACCAGCACTGCGTCCGACGCCAGCACCGCCGCCGGCAGGTCCGCCGCGGAATCCGCGTGCACCAGGGAACCGCCGATCGTGCCGCGGTGCCGCACCTGCCGGTCGCCCACCGAACCCGACACGTGCGCCAGCAACGGCGCGTGCTCCAGCAGCACCGGGTCCCGCACGAGGTCGCTGTAGCGCGACAGCGCACCGATCACGACGTCGTCGCCGTCGAGCCGGACGTAGCGCAGCTCGTCCAGCGAACCGATGTCCACCAGGTACTCCGGCGCGGCCAGGCGCAGTTTCATCAGCGGCAGCAGGGAATGCCCGCCCGCCAGCACCTTGGCGTCGTCGCCGTGCGTCGCGAGCAACGCCAGCGCCTCGTCCACTGTGGACGCGCGCGCGTAGCTGAACTCGGCGGGGATCACCGGTCCACCTCCTGCCCCGACGCGTCGATCACGGCACTCACGATGTTGTGGTAGCCGGTGCAGCGGCAGAGGTTCCCCTCGAGCCCGGCCCGGACCTCGTCGCGCGTCGGCTTCGGGTTGTCGGCCAGCAGCGACACCGACGCCATGATCATGCCCGGCGTGCAGAACCCGCACTGGAGCCCGTGCTGCTCGCGGAAAGCGCGCTGCACGGGGTGCAGCGAACCGTCCGAACCGGACAGTCCTTCGACGGTCGTGACGGCGTGGCCGTCGGCCTGCGCGGCCAGCACCGTGCAGGACTTGACCGACTCGCCGTCGAGCAGCACCGTGCAGGCGCCGCAGGACGTCGTGTCGCAGCCGATGTTCGTGCCCGTCAGCCCGGCCGTGTCGCGCAGGAAGTGCACCAGCAGCGTCCGGTCCGGCACCTCCTCGGCCACCGGCCGCCCGTTGACCTCGATCGAAACCTTCACCGCGCGTTTCCCTTCCGAGCTTCTTCGAGTGCGGCCCAGACCCGGATCGGGGTCGTGGGCATGTCCAGGTGCGTGACGCCGCGGGCCGAAAGCGCGTCCACCACGGCGTTGTGCACGGCCGGCGTCGAACCGATCGTCGCCGCCTCGCCGATTCCCTTGACGCCCAGCAGGTTCCGGTCGGTCGGGGTGGCCATGTCGACCAGCTCGAAGTCCGGCAGCTCGGCCGCCGTGATGAACGAGTAGTCCGCCAGCGTCGCAGTCGTCGGGTTGCCGTCTTCGTCGTAGGTGACGACCTCCATCAGCGCCTGCGCGGCGCCCTGGCCGAGCCCGCCGTGGCGCTGGCCGCGGAAGGTCAGCGGGTTGACGATCGGGCCGGCGTCGTCGACGGCGACGATCCGGCGCAGCTCGACCTTGCCGGTCTCGGTGTCGACCTCGACCACGGCCAGGTGCGCGCCGAACGGGAACGTCGGCGTGCCGCCGCCGAACCAGACGTCGGCCGACAGGAGCTTGCCTTCACCGGCGGTTTCGGCCACCTGCGCCCAGCTGAGCACGCCGCTCGACGGCGCGCCGCGGACCTGGAAGACGCCGCGCTCGGTGTCCAGCTCCAGGTCGTCCGGGGACGCTTCGAGCAGGTCGGCGGCCAGTTCGCGGGCTTGGGCGATCACTTCGTCGGCGGCCTGCCGGATCGCCGAGCCGCCCAGCTGCAGCGACCGGGAGCCGAACGTGCCGACGGCCTTCGGCACCTCGTCGGTGTCACCGTGCCGGACGGTGATCTTGTCCAGCGGCACGCCCAGCTGGTCCGACAGCAGCATCGCCAGCGACGTCCCGAGGCCCTGCCCGTGCGGGGAGCTGCCGGTCCAGGCCACGACCGAGCCGTCCGGGTGGATGTCGACGCGGCCGCTCTCGCCACCGCCGTCGCCACCGGTGATCTCGACGTAGGAGGCGATCCCGAGGCCGAGCTCGACCGGGTCGCCCGCCTCGCGCCGCCGCTTCTGCTCGGCGCGCAGTTCGGCGTACCCGGCGGCTTCGAGGGCCTTGTCGAGCGCAGCCGCGTACTCGCCCGTGTCGTAGGACGCCCCGGTCGGCGTCTGGTACGGGAACTGCTCGGGCCGGATGAAGTTGACCCGCCGGACCTCGGCCGGGTCCAGGCCGATTTCGGCCGCGAACACGTCCATGGCGCGTTCGACCGCGGCCGTCGCTTCCGGGCGGCCCGCGCCGCGGTAGGCCGCGATCGGCGTCGTGTTCGTGACGACGGCGCGGCTGCGCGTCTCCACCTTCGGGAACCGGTACACGCCGACGGCCATGAGCTCGGTCAGCGTCGGCAGGAACAACGTCCGCGGGTACGCGCCGGCGTCCTGGATGACGTCGAGGCGGTACGCGAGGACGGTGCCGTCGCGCTTGCCGCCGATGGTCACGGTGTTCTGCTGCGCGCGGCCGTGCGTCATCGCGGTGAGGTTCTCGCTGCGCGACTCGACCCAGCGCACCGCCCGGCCGGTCTCCTTCGCGGCCCAGCCGAGGACGGTCACTTCGGGGTCCGCGCCGATCTTCGCGCCGAAGCCGCCGCCGACGTCCGGTGCGATGACGCGGACCTTGTCTTCGCCGACGCCGACGCTCGCACCCAGCTGCGTGCGGGCGATCTGGGCGTTCTGCGTGGAAAGCCAGACCGTCAGGCGGCCGTCCTCGCCCCAGGCGCACGACGCGCCGCGGACCTCCAGGGGCGCGGGGGCGACGCGCTGGTTCACGATGGCCTGCGTGACGACGACGTCGCAGTCCGCGAAGATTCCGTCATCGAACTCCTTGGCGCCGTTGACCTGCACGACGTTGCTGCCGATCTCGGGGTACAGCAGCGTCTCGTCCGCCAGGCCTGCGTCGATGCTCGCGACGGCGTCGAGCGGGTCGTAGTCGATGTCGACCAGCTCGGCCGCGTCGGCCAGCTGGTAGCGCTCTTCGGTGAGGACGAGCGCGACGGGCTCGCCGACGTACCGGACCACCCCGTCGGCCAGCCACGGCTCCTTCACCGGTCCCGCGGCGTGCGGGTCGAGGCCGAGGTCGGCAGCGGTGAACACGCCGAGCACCCCCGGTGCGGCCTTCGCCTCGGTCACGTCGATGCTTTCGATCCGCGCGTGCGCCACCGGACTGCGCACGAACACCGCGTGCGCGGCACCGGAAAGCGCTTCCTCCCGGAGATCGTCCACGTAGGTGCCGCCCGCGGTGATCAGGTTCTGATCCTCCTGGCGGACGACCCGGGTCCCGACAATGCTCATCTGGTCTCCTGCTCGCCGATACCCCGCCGATCATGCCCTGTTTTCAGGAGAACGCCAGTACCGCCGCGAGCCCCAGGCCGGCGATCCCGATGCCGATGCGCAGCGGCGTGGCGGGCAGGTGGCGCACGAGGGTCGAGCCGAGCCACGCGCCGCCGAGGGACCCGAGGCAGACGGCGAGGGCGGCCGTCCAGACGACCTTGCCGGTGACGGCGAAGACGATCGCGGCGAGCAGGTTCGCCGACCCGGTGACCAGGTTCTTCGCGGCGTTCGTCCGGGCGAGCGGCTGGGTCCAGACGGAGACGAGCAGGGCGAGCATGAGCACGCCCGCGGCGGCACCGAAGTAGCCGCCGTAGATGCCGATGAAGAAGGCGGCGACACCGGTGGCCGGGCGCAGGCCGTGGTGCTCGGCGCCTTCGGCCAGCCGGCGCAGCCGCGGCCCGGCCATGAGGACGACCGAGGCGGCGCCGATGAGCCACGGGACGATCGCGGTGAAGGCGTCGGACGGGGTCAGGAGCAGGACCAGGCCGCCGCACGCGCCGCCGACGGTGGTGATGACGCAGAGCGGGACGATCTTCTGCCGTTGGCCGGCGAGTTCGGGCCGCGCGCCGGCGGCGCCTCCGGCGGTGGTGCCGAGCATGGCGACGGTGTTGGTGATGTTGGCGGTGACCGGCGGCAGCCCGGCAGCGAGGAGGGCCGGGTACGAGACGAGCGACGCCAGCCCGGCGATGGCCCCGGTCAGGCCGGCACCGACACCGGCGAGGACGAGCAAGAGGAGGATGCCGGGGTCCGTGATCACGTTGTCATCCCACCACGCGCCGGCGGGTGTGCCCCGGTGAGATTGCTCCCACCGGCGGTCACGCACGCATGCTGGGGTCGTGAGTGAGAAACAGGCTTAGAACACTGTCTCACTCACGACCCCCGGCGCCCATCAGCCAGCGGTATCGGTCGTCACACGAATTACCGAGGTCTTGTCCGAAACCGGACGGGATCCGGCGCCGGGCTTGCCCCGCCGTTGCGGGGCGTCCCAGAATCCACGCTGACAAGGTTGTCAGCGAGCGGAGACCGGACCATGGGTGAGGTGACCCGGCGGAAGGCCCTCGTGGGCGCGGGCGGCGTCGCGGCCCTCCTGGCCTCGGGACTGCTGCCGGTCGTCCCGGCGGCGGCAGCGGCCGCGACGACGTCTCCCGGGCCGCCCGACCCCGTCGCCGCCACCTACCTGCGGGTCCTCCTCCGCCACACCCGCTGGGCCGAGCAGCAGTTCGACCGGGCCGCCGGGATCTACCCCGCCCGAGACTTCACCTTCGCCGTCGTCCTCGGCAACGCCCTCCTCCTGACCCGCGACGGCTACGACGCCACCGCGGCCGGCGTCGACCAGGCCACCCTCAAGGCCCACACCCTCGCCACCATCGAGCACTTCGCCGCGTCGAACCTGCTCACCGGCGGCACCGAATGGGGCCGGAAGCTGTTCTTCGACACCACTTTCCAGTCGTACTTCCTGCTCGCGGCCCGGCTCTTGTGGACAGACCTCGACGACGCCACGAAACGGAACGTCGAACGCATCACGACCGGGCAAGCCGGCTACACCACCGCCCTCGGCACCCGGGACGACCCGGCCTCCGGCGGCTGGACGCCCAACGGCCTGAGCGGCGGGTTCGTCGGGGACACCAAGCTCGAGGAGATGGGCGTCTACGCCCAATCGCTCGCCCCGGCTCTGGCGTGGGCGCCGGGAGACGCGAGAGCGAAGGACTGGCGCGACGCCTTCGGCCTCTGGAGCCGCAACGAGGGTGGGTTGCCGGCCGCCGACCTCGCCAACCCGCGGCTCGTCGACGGCGTCCCGATCAGCGCGAACACCGCCACGAACCTGTACGACACCTTCCTCGTCGAGAACCACGGTTCGTTCGGGCCGCACTACCAGGAAGAGCTCTGGCGCACCTCCGGCCGCAACGCCATGCACTTCCTCGCGGCTGGTACCCCGCTGCCCGAAGTCCTCACCGCCCAGCCGAACGGCGAACTCCTCTGGCGCACCATGCTGCTGATGACCAGCGACGCCGGCGAGCCGCTGATGCCGATGGTCGCCGACCGCGAGCACCTCTACGGCCGCGACGTCATCCCGCTCGCCTTCCGCGCCCAGGTCCTCGGCGACCGCCACGCCGCGCGGGCCGAGGCCGACCTCGCCGCGCGGCTCGAGCCCTACCAGGCCTACGCGCCCGCCGACCGGATCACGAAGTTCTCCGGCGAGCCGAAGTACGAGCCGGAAGCCCGCGCCGAGCTCGCCATCAGCTACCTGCTCCACGAGTGGCGCGCCAACCAAGGCCCGGTGAAGCCGGTGACCACCGCGGAATTCGACGCGCACGCCGCCGGAGTGGCCGACTTCGGCGCCGGGCCCGGCCTGCTTGCCCACCGCTCGCTCGCCGCCTGGGCCGCCACCGTGACCAAGCCGGGCTTCGTCAAGTTCGCCTGGCAGCCGCACCACGACGACTGGCTGTTCGTGCTCGGCGGCGCCAACCCGATGCTGCTGCCCGCCACGAACATCGTCGTCAAGGAACGGCACGCCACCACCTACGCGAAGGTCCGCGACGGCTTCGACGGCACCGTCGGCGTCCTGCGCTTCGACAGCGGGTACGCGGCGCTCGCCACCCTCCCGACCGGCGCCGCCGTCTACGCCAGCACCGGCGTCGCCGAGGACGAAGGCGTCCTGAACGTCTACAACCTCGCCATGCCCGGCGTCCCCGGCCTCGACGGCAACCGCACGTACACCGCCGCCGAAGGCAAGGTGACGATCAAAGCCCAGGCCGCGCCCACCGGCGCCCGGACCGACGACCTGACGTTCGCCCCGGTCACCGCCCGGCACGTCCGCATGCTCGGCGTCCAGCCCGACCCGCAGTACGGCTATTCGCTCTGGGCCTTCGAAGTCCGCGACGGCGACGGCCCGGACCTCGCGCCGGGCGGCACGGCGTCGGCGTCGTCGGCCTCCCCCGGCAAGGAGGCCGAGTACGCGAACGACGGCGACCCGGCCACCCGCTGGGCAGTGTCCACATCGGACCGTCCACGCGCCGACAGCTGGCTCGCGGTCGACCTCGGCGCACCGCGGACCTTCGACCGCGTCCGGCTGAGCTGGGAAGCCGCCGCCGGGCGCAAGTACCGCGTCGAGACCTCCCAAGACGGCCTGACCTGGACGACGGTGGCGTCCTACCCGGTACCCGCCCTCCGCAGCACCGGCGGCTGGCTGGACATCGACGGCCGGGCCGGGATCCTGGTCGACAGCCCGAACCCGCTCACCGTCACCGGCGACCGCGTCACGCTCTCCGACGGGCCCGCCGCGCCCCTGCTCGCCGAGCTGTACCCGGCACCCCGGCAGCCAGGCACCCGCGTCACCACCGGTGCCGCGCCGGTCCGGGCGACCGTCGCCGACGGCTTCCTCGTGCTGCTCAACCTTTCCGGCGCGGCGGCGAGCGGCACGGCGACCCTCCCGAAGGACGGCGACGCGTACCGGCTGTACCCCGGCGAGCAGACCGTCACCAGGACCGGCACCGAAGTGCCTTATTCCCTCGCCGCGGCGGAAGGCCGGATCGAACCCCCGCGGTTCACCGTGCGCGGCCCGGCCGGGCTGAAGGCGGTCGTGCGCGACGCGAGCCGGGTCGACCTCACCGCGCCGGGTTTCCTCCCGGTGGTCGTCACCGTGACGCCCGAGGGCGGCCGGCCGCGACCGGTGGTGCTGCCGCCGCGCCGGACGGTGCCGGTCGTGTTCGGCGACGTCCGGCCGTACCCGCTGGCCGACCTCGCGCTCGGCCGGACCACCTTCCCCGCGGCACCGCTGCCACCCGGGATGTCGGATCCCGCCGCGGCCGTCGACGACGACCCGGCGACGGCGTGGCGCCCGGGCCCGGACGGCCGGATGGTGGTCGATCTCGGGGCGGTGACGGCGGTTTCCGCGGTCGAGCTCGCCTGGACGCCCGGACGCAGGCCCGCGACGAGCGTCGAGACCAGCGTCGACGGCCTCACCTACCGGACGGCGGAGACCGGCCCCGCCCGGTACGTGGCGGTCCGGACGCGCTGGCGAAGCGGCGACGCGAGTCTCGTGCGGATGTCTGTCCGCACTTGATCGATCTCGCACCGCTCGCGGCGGGCCCCGGGGCGAGTACCTTGGCACCACAGGTCACGCCTGCCCGGGAGGACGGATGCGCGTCACGATCGCCGAGGTCGCCCGCCGCGCCCGGGTGAGCAAGACGACCGTGTCGCGGGTGCTCAACAACAAGGCCGATGTGGACGCGGCGACGGCGATCCGGGTCCGCGAGGTGATCGCCGCGACCGGGTACATCCCGAGCGCCGGTGCGGTCGGGCTGGCCCGCGGCGTGACCCGCACGGTCGGGATGCTGGTGCCGGGCCTGACCTGGCCGTGGATGGGCGAGGTGCTGCAGGGCGTCGCCGACGTCGTCGAGGCCAAGGGCTACGGCCTGCTGCTGTCCACGGCCAACCGCGGCGCGGACTCCCTGGGCGAGTTCTCCCGGCAGGTGTCGGCGAAGGCGTTCGACGGGCTGCTGCTCGTCGAGCCGCCGGACGCCGTGCGGCACCTGCGCGTGCTGCACGACTCCGGGTTGCCGGTGGTGGTGATCGACGACCGCGGGCGGCGGCCGGCGTTCCCGTCGGTGGGCACGGACAACCGGCAGGGCGGCGCGACCGCGGCCCGGCACCTCCTGGACACCGGCCGCACCCGGCTCGCCACCGTCACCGGGCCGCGCGACTTCGGCTGCACGAGCGACCGGCTCACCGGCTTCCGCGACGTGATCCGCGAAGCCGGCCTGCTGCTGGACCCGAACCTGATCATCGAAGGCGACTTCACGAGCGAAAGCGGCGAGGCCGCGATCCTCCAGCTCCTCGCCACGAGTCCCCCGTTCGACGCCGTCTTCGCCCACAACGACCTCACCGCGGCCGGCGTGCTGGCCGGGCTGCGGAAGGCCGGGCGCGCGGTGCCGGAGGACGTCGCCGTGGTCGGCTTCGACGACATCCCCCTGGCCGCGCACACCCAGCCGCCGCTGACGACGATCCGCCAGCCCCTGCGGGAGATGGGCGAGGCGGCGGCCCGGCAGCTGCTCGATCGGCTGGGTGGCGCACCCCAGCCGGACGAGCCGCTGATCGTCCCGACCTCCCTGGTGGTCCGGGAGTCGACTCAGGAGACGGTCAGCGCCGCCGACAACGGAAGATTCCGCGAGGAATCACCGAGGTAGACGCGGTACTGGCCCGCGTTCGCCGTCCACGACCCGGTCCAGTGCGCGAGGTCCCGCGGCGTGAGCGGGAACGACACCGTCTGGCTCTGCCCGGCGTTGAGCTGGACCTTCTTGAATCCCTTCAGTTGTTTGGGCGGTTCGCCGTTCGCGGCGGGCTGGCCGACGTAGAGCTGCACGACGTCGGCGCCCGCGCGGGTGCCGGTGTTGGTGACCGTCGCCGTCACGGTGGCCGTGCCGTTCGTGCCCTGCGGCGTGACGACCAGGTTCGAGAACCCGAACGTCGTGTACGACAGGCCGTAGCCGAACGGGAAGAGCGGCTCGATGGTCCGGCTGTCGTACCAGCGGTACCCGACGTTCAGGCCTTCCGAGTACTCGATCCGGTCGTTGGCGCCCGGGAACTGCTGGACGCTCGCCGTCGGCAGGTCGGCGAGCTGCTTCGGGAAGCTGATCGGCAGCTTGCCCGACGGGTTGACGTCGCCGAAGAGCAGCGACGCGAGCGCGTTGCCGTTCTCCTGCCCCGGGTACCAGCCCTCGACGACCGCCGCGGCCTTGGCGAGCCACGGCATCGTCACGGCCGACCCGGTGTTGAGCACGACGATCGTGCGCGGGTTCGCCGAGGCGACCGCGTCGATCAGGTCGTTCTGCTGGTGCTGCAGGTCGATCGTGTCGAGGTCCTGCGTTTCCGACTCGCCGTAGCTGGCGAACACGATCGCGACGTCCGCCGCCTTCGCCGCCGCCACCGCCGCCGGGATGTTCGGCGTCTGGACGTGCTCACCGGCACCGTCCACATAGGACACCGTGACGCCGGAGCCGGCTCGCGCCTTGATCCCGTCGATCGGGTTGACCGACGCCGGTGACGGGTTGACCTTCGCGCTGCCGCCGCCGATGTCCTGCGGGTCGATCCCGTCGCCGCCGGACAGCGCGATCGATTTCGTGGACGCGTTCAACGGCAGGACACCGTTGTTCTTCAGCAGCACCGACCCGGCCGCCGCGACGTCCCGCGCGGTCGTCACGTTGGCGGCGTTGGTCACCACGGCAGCAGGTGTGCCCCGCCGGGCCCGGTCGAAGACGCCGAACCGGAACATCTGCGTCAGCACGCGCCGGACCATGTCGTCCACGCGAGCCTGGGTCACCTCGCCGCGCGAGACGGCGTCGAGCAGGCCCTGGCCGAAGAACGCGCCGCCGGGCATCTCCATGTCGAGCCCGCCGTTGGCCAGCTGCCGCGCGCCGCCGGTCGCCGAACCCCAGTCGGAGCCGACGAACCCGCCCCAGTTCGCGTCCTGCTTGATCGCCGTGGTCAGCACCCCGGCGCTCTGGCACGCCGGGACGCCGTTGATCTCGTTGTAGGCGCACATCATCGACGCGACCTGGCCCTGGCTCGCCACCTGCTGGAACGCGGGCAGGTACAGCTCGTGCAGGGTCCGGTCGTCGACGATGACGTTGTCCGACGGCGTCCCGCGCGACGCCCCGGCCTCGACGTTGTAGGCGGCCGCGTGCTTGGCCTGCGCCATCACCCCCTGGCTCTGGATGCCCTGGATCGTCGCCGTCCCGGCCGCCCCGGCGAGGTACGGGTCCTCGCTGTAGGTCTCGAAGTTCCGGCCCCAGCGCGGGTCGCGCACCAGGTTGATCGTCGGGCCGAGGGCGATGTCGACGCCCTTGCCCGCGAACTCGGCACCCATCGCGGAGCCGTACCGGTTCATCAGCCCGGTGTCCCAGGTCGCGGCGGCCGACACCGGCGCCGGGACCTGGGTGACGCCGTCGAGGCCGTCGCCGACCCCGGCCGGCCCGTCCTGCAGGCCGAGCGCCGGGATGCACAGCTCCGGCACGGCGTCGGTGTTGCCGATGTACGGCCCGGTCGCGCCGTTGCCGTGCAGCACCTTGATCTTCTGCTGCGCGGTCATGGCCGCCATCAGCTGGTTCACCCGGTCGGCGACCGGCGCGGTGGAGCCCACCCACGGGCAGCCGCCCGGGTTGGTCGGCGTGGTCGTCGGCGGTGCGCTGTCGCTGGTGTGCACGGCGAACTCCCACAGCGAGTCACCCCACGGCGTTGCCCGGGCCGTGGCGTTGAGCCGGACGTACCTCGCGGTCCCCGATACGGCCGGGTGCTCGGTGCCGCCCGCGCCGGTCACGGTCGCCGCCGTCGTCCACGTCGAGCCGTTCGTGGACAGCTGGATCGTGTACGCGCTCGCGTACGCGGTCTCCCACGTCAGGTCCACGCCGCAGACCGGGCGCGAGCTGCCGAGGTCGACCTGGATCCACTGCGGGTCGGCGGCCAGGCTCGACCAGCGCGTCCCGGCGTCGCCGTCGAACGCCGCCGACGCCGGGAAGGCGTCGGACTGGACGCTGGACGCCGTCGCGGGCTGGCGCAGGGCCGCGTTCGCGCTGCCGCACGCCTGCGCCGTGCCGTCGCCGAAGACCTGGAACTCCCACAGCGAGACGCCCCACTGGGTGGCGCGCTTCGTCGTGGTCAGGCGGACGAACCGGCCGGTGCCCGACACCGGCAGCGTCTGCGTGCCGCCGGTGCCGGTCGTCGTCGAGTACACAGTGGACCATTGGCTGCCGTCGGCCGACGCCTCGATCGTGAACGCCGTCGCGTAGGCCGCCTCCCACTGCAGCACGACCTGGTTGAGCGGGTGCGACCCGCCGAGGTCGACCTGCAGCGCCTGCGGGTCGGCCGCGAGGCTCGACCACCGGGTGCCGGGGTCGCCGTCGACGGCGGCCGAAGCGGGGAACGCGGCGTTCTCCGTGGAGGACGCGGTCACGGCGTGCCCTTGCGAAAGCAGCGTCGGGGCCGCCTGGGCGGTGAACAGCGGGGCGGTGAGCAGTCCCGCCACCACCGCCGCACCCATGATCAGCGCGAGCCGGCGCCTCACTGGTAGACCCGCACGTAGTCGATCACCATGTCCTGCGGGAGCACGGTCCCCGCTCCCGGCGGGCCGGGGAAGTCCCCGCCGATGGCGTTGTTGAGGATCAGGAAGAACGGGTGGTCGTACACCCACGGCCCGCGCGTGCTCTCGACCGTGTCGCGGTTGATCGTCTCGAACGCGTTCCCGTCGACGGAGAACGTCATGTGGTTCGCGTCCCAGTCCAGGCCGAACTTGTGGAAGCCGGCGGAGACGTCCTGGCCGAGGTCGAAGGGCGCCCCGATGCCGCCCGCGCCGTTGTAGGCCGGGGCGTGGATGGTCGAGTACGCGAGGTTCGGCGACTTCCCGACGTGCTCCATGATGTCGATCTCGCCGCAGTTGGGCCACGGCGTGCCGCCGAAGAAGTTCGCGCCCAGCAGCCAGAACGCGGGCCAGAGACCCTGCGTGCCGGACACCTTGATGTTCGCCTCGACGTGCCCGTAGGTGAAGCTGAACTTGCCCGCGGTGTTGATCCGGCCCGAGGTGTACTGGCAGGTGCCGCTGCCGCTGACCGGGTCGACGGGGCAGGCGCTGCCCGGGGTGGCTTCGCGGCGGACCTGGATGACGAGGTCGCCGTGGCCGTCCTGCTTGGCGTTGTTGTTGTTCGTGTAGTACTCGAGCTCGTTGTTGACGCCGGGGCCGGTCTCGGCCGTCCACTTGCTCGCGTCGGGAGCCGCGCCGGCGGCGCCGTTGAACTCGTCGCTCCAGACCAGCGTGCCCGGGAAGTGCGGGGCCGGCGGCGCGGGCGGCGGCTGGGTCGGGTTGCCGCCGGTGCCGTAGACGTCGAAGCCCCACAGCGAGTAGCCGTAGCCGTTGGACCGCGCGGTGCCGTACATCCGGACGTACCGGCCGCTGCCGTTGACGGTCAGCGTCTCCTTGAAGCCCTTGCCGGTCGTGGTCGAGTAGATCGACGTCCAGTTCGCGCCGTCGTTCGAGACCTGGATCTGGTACGCGACCGCGTAGGCCGGGTCCCACTGCAGGACGACCTGGTGCACGGCCGCGACGGCGCCGAGGTCGACCTGGATCCAGCCCGGGTCGACCCAGCCGGTGGTCGCGCTGGTCGCCCAGCGCGTGGCCGGGTCGTGGTCGAACGCCTTCGCCGGCAGGCAGCCGGGGCAGGCACCGTCGTCCTGGTACGAGGAGGCCGTGCCGGACTTGCCGTACGAGAGCAGGACGTCGCCGGGCTGGGTGGTGCCGCCTCCGCCGTAGACCTGGAACTCCCACAGCGAGTAGCCGTACTGCGTCGCGCGCTGGGTGCCGGTCAGCCGGACGTACCGGCCGCTGCCGGTCACGGTCAGCGTCTGCGTGCCGCCGGTCCCGGCGGTGGTCGAGTACAGCGACGTCCAGGTGGCGCCGTCGGCGGACGCCTGGATCGTGAAGGCCTTGGCGTAGGCGGCTTCCCAGTTCAGCACGACCTGGGACAGCTGCTGGGTGGAGCCGAGGTCGACCTGCAGCCACTGCGGGTCGCTGAAGGCGCTGGACCAGCGGGTGCCGGGGTCGCCGTCGACGGCGGCCGAGGCGGGGAAGGCGGCGGACTCCGTCGAGGACGCCGTCACCGGACGGCCTTGCGAGAGCAGGACGGGGGCGGCCTGGGCCACCGGTGCGGTGAACAGGGCGGCCAGGGTCAGGGCGAGGACAGCGAGAACCCGGGTTCTCGGCATGCGGCGTTGCATGGGCACCTCCACGGCGAACCGGCGCCGGGGCGGCCTTGCCCCGGCGCGGATCGGCTCACGTGGCCCGCGGCGCGGGTGTGGGTCCCGTCCGACGGCACGCTCTTAGTTCAGGATATAAATAAAGAGCCGTAAAATGTCAACGCCGTTGCGCCGGACGGTCGCGGACCACGCCGCGGACTGGTCCGGGAGAACGAATCCGCGCCGGACGCTTGACTACGCCGACGCACGCGCTGTTAACTGCGAGCCGCCGGTCGGAACCGGTTCCGTGACCGCCACCCGGGATCGTTCCGCCGCGACACGCACCTCTTCGGGCTGACCGGTTCGCGCCGTCACTCCCCTCGCCGCCGCTCCTCCGGCTCACGGCGCCGAGCGGGTGAGGCGGCCGCGGACCGTCGCACCACCCGACGCCGGCGCGAGCTGTGGGGCTCGCCCGGTCCGCCGCCGCCCGGCGCCGCCGCGCGGTCGTTTCTCGTGTTTCCCCCCGATCAGCAGGCAGGCAGATGAGATCAACGACGTTCTCCCCGGTGCACCGCCTCCTCGTCCTCGCGACCACCCTCGTCACCGCGATCACGACCGCGGTGGTGGTCGGCTCCGCACCGGCCCAGGCCGCCGCGTGCGGGACGGCGAACCTCGCGCAGGGCCACCCCGCGACCGCGTCCTCGACCGAGAACGGCGGGACGCCCGCGTCCGCCGCGGTCGACGGCAACTCCGGGACGCGCTGGTCCAGCGCGTTCAGCGACCCGCAGTGGCTGCAGGTCGACCTGGGCTCCGCGCAGCAGCTCTGCGACGTGGTGCTCAGCTGGGAAACCGCGTACGCGAAAGCGTTCTCCGTCCAGCTGTCCGCGGACGCGAACACCTGGAGCACGGCCTACTCGACCACCACCGGCGCCGGCGGCACGCAGACCGTGTCCGTCACCGGCACCGCCCGCTACCTGCGGATCTACGGCACCCAGCGGGCGACCGGCTACGGCTACTCCCTCTGGGAGGTCGCCGTGCACGGCACCGGCGGCGGGACCATCCCGCCGACCGACCCGCGCAACCCGGACCTCGGGCCCAACGTGTCGGTGTTCGACCCGTCGACCCCGGCCGCGACGATCCAGGGCCGGCTGACGCAGATCGCCGACCAGCAGCACACCAACCAGTTCGGCAACGAGCGCTACGCCGTCCTCTTCAAGCCCGGGACCTACACCGCCGACGTCAACCTCGGCTTCTACGAGCAGGTGGCGGGCCTGGGCCTCTCCCCCGACGACGTCAACCTCAACGGCCACGTCCGCGTCGAAGCGGACTGGTTGCAGCAAGGCAACGACCCGAACAACAAGGGCAACGCGACGCAGAACTTCTGGCGCTCCGCCGAGAACCTGTCGGTGACGCTCCCGGCCGGGCAGGTCGAGCGCTGGGCCGTCGCGCAGGCCGCGCCCTACCGCCGGATGCACCTCAAGGGCAGCCAGATCCAGCTGTGGAACGGCGGTGACGGCTGGGCCAGCGGCGGCCTGATCGCCGACAGCAAGATCGACGGTGTCGCCGTTTCCGGTTCGCAGCAGCAGTTCCTGACCCGCAACAGCGAGCTGGGCGGCTGGCAGGGCGGTGTCTGGAACATGGTGTTCGTCGGCTCGACCGGCACCCCGCCGGCGTCGTTCCCGAATCCGCCCGAGACGGTCGTCGGCCAGACGCCGGTGATCCGCGAAAAGCCGTTCCTCTACGTCGACGGCTCGGGCAGCTACAACGTGTTCGTCCCGGCACTGCGGCAGAACTCCGTCGGCACCAGCTGGGGCCACGGCGCGCCGGCCGGGCAGTCGATCTCGCTCAGCGAGTTCTACGTCGCGCACCCGTCCGACTCGGCCGCGACGCTCAACGCCGCACTGGCCGCGGGCAAGAACCTGCTCGTGACACCGGGCGTGTACCACCTCGACCAGGCGCTGAACGTGACGCGCCCGGACACCGTGGTGCTCGGCCTCGGCCTGGCGACGCTGATGCCCACCAACGGCACCGCGGCGATCACGACGTCCGATGTGGACGGCGTGAACATCGCCGGCCTGCTGATCGACGCGGGCGCGGTGAACTCGCCGGTGCTGGTGCAGATCGGGCAGCCCGGCTCGGCCGCGAACCACGCGGCCGACCCGGCGTCGCTGCACGACGTGTTCTTCCGGATCGGCGGCGCGGCCGTCGGGAAGGCCACGCAGACACTGGTGGTCAACTCGAACAACGTCATCGGCGACCACATGTGGCTGTGGCGCGGCGACCACTCGAACGGCGTCGGCTGGAACGTCAACACCGCGGCGAACGGCCTGGTGGTCAACGGCGCGAACGTGACGATGTACGGCCTGTTCGTCGAGCACTACCAGCAGTACGAGGTGCTCTGGAACGGCAACGGCGGGCGGACGTACTTCTTCCAGAACGAGATGCCGTACGACCCGCCGGACCAGGCGTCCTGGTCCAGCGGCGGCGGCCGGCAGGGCTGGGCGGCGTACAAGGTGGCCGACTCGGTGACCAGCCACGAAGGCTGGGGCCTGGGCAGCTACTGCTTCTTCAACACGAATCCGTCCATTGTGGCCAGTCACTCCTTCGAAGTGCCGAACAACGGCGGGGTCCGGTTCCACGACCTGGTCTCGGTGTCGCTCGGCGGCGTGGGCACGATCGCCCACGTCATCAACGACACCGGTGACCCGGCGAACACGGCCCACCAGGTGAGCCCGCTGGTCAGCTACCCGTGACCCGGTCGTGAGTGAGAAACAGGGTGCTAACCCGGTTTCTCACTCACGACCCCGGCACCGCTGCAGGGCCCGGCTTGCCTCGGCCGGGTCCTGCAGCACCGCGGCGACGTGCGCGTCCGGGCGGACCAGCCAGGCTTCGCCCGGACGCGCACCCAGCGCGCCACCTACCGGGATCTCCGCCGAACGCAGCCCGGCGGCGGCGACCCCCGGCGTCGTCAGCAGCAGGAACCCCTGCCGGGCCAGGTCGCGCAACCGTCCACTCGCGACGGTGACGTCCGGCAGCAGCACCCCCGGCCCCGGCGGGGGCAACGCTCCGCGTGGCGGCCGTCCGGCGAACGGACGCGACGGGTCCGGCGTCGTCAAGGGCGAATCCGGGTACCAGTAAGGCTCGGCCAGACGCCCCGAATCCACCTGCTCGCACGCGGCCGGATCGTGCGCCGCGCGCGTGAGGACGTCCAGGCGGCGCGCCCGCTGACCGTCGTCCTGGGGCACCAGGAAGTCCATCGTGGCCGTGGTGACGGCCGCGTTCTCCACCGCCGCCGCGTGCCGCTCGCTGTGGTAGCTCTCCAGCAGTTCCTCCCCCGCGTCCCCGCGCAGGACCCAGGCCAGCTTCCACGCCGCGTTTTCCGCGTCGGCCACCCCGGAGTTGAGGCCGCGCGCCCCGAACGGCGCGACGAGGTGCGCGCAGTCCCCGGCGAGCAGCACCCGGCCGACCCGCATCCGCGGGACCAGGCGCGTGTGGAAGCGGTATACCGATCGCCACACGACTTCGTAGGGCACCGAGCCGATGATCGCGCGGATCCGGTGGTCGAGGGCCCCGCCCGTCTCCTCGGCCGCGAGGTCGTAGTCCTCGGGGACCTGCCAGTCGATGCGGAACTCCGAGTCCGGGCACGGGTGGATCAGCACTTGCCGCCCGGGGTTCCACGGCGGGTCGAAGTAGAACCGCCGTTCGGCGGCCCAGCCCGGCAGGTCGGCGCGGATGTCGCAGATCAGGAACAGGTCCCGGAAGGACACCCCGGCCAGACGCTGCCCGAGCTCCCGCCGCACGACGTCGCCGCGCGCCCCGGTGCAGGCGATGGCGTAGTCGGCCTCGATCCGGCGCGTCCCGCCCGCGGTCTCGCACTCGACCACCACCCGGCCGGGCTGGATCAGCCCGGTGACGCGGTGGCCGCGGCGGACGTCGATCAGCGGCTGCCCGGCGATCAGCTCGTCCAGCACTTCCTCGACGCGGGCTTGCGAGAGGTTGACGAACGGCGGCAGGGCCGAGCCGCCGTCGGGCAGCTTCAGCGAGAACAGCTCGGTGTCGCGGTGGAACGTCCGCGCGATCGTCCAGGTGAGGCCCTCCTCGGCGAGGCAGCCCGCCCCGAGCGACGCCCAGACGTCCAACGTGTCCCGTTGCTGGCAGATGGCCTTGGACCCCACGGGGTCGCGCACCTCGTGCTCGTCGACGAGCACCACGGGTACGCCCCAGCGCGCGAGCAGCAGCGCGGCCGTCTGGCCGACCGGGCCGCTGCCGAGGACGGCGACGGTCATCGAGCTAGCCTTGGAGCTGGTCCCAGACTTCGCGGTCGCGTTCGGCGGTCCAGATCACCGGCCGTTCGACGCCGCCGAGCTCGTCCCACAGCCTCGAGACGTCGAAGGGCAGGCAGTGCTCGAAGATCGGCCACTGGCCGTACTGGCCGGCGAGGGCCGCGTGGGTGTTTTCGAAGGCTTCCTTGAGCGTGCCGCCGGCGTCGCGGACCGCGCCGACCTCGCGGATCATCGCGTCCAGGAAGTGCCGGGTCTGCGCGATGGCGGCCTGGACGGCCTCCGCCCCACGGCTGACCCCGCCGCGGCCGCCGATCAGCGTCTCGGCGCCGAACGCACCGACTCGGTCCAAAGTGGACGACGCCCACTCGCGGTGGAACGCGTCACCGGTGTAGAGCGCGGCCTCGGCCTCCACGAGGTCGCCCGCGTACAGGATCTTCTGGCGTGGCAACCACGCCACGATGTCGCCTTCGGTGTGGCCGCGCCCGCAGTACTGCAGGACCAGGTCGCCGCGGTCGCCGCCGAGGTCGATGGTGAGCCGGTCGGAGAAGGTCAGCGTCGGCCAGGTCAGGCCGGGCACCGAGTCCGCGGCCTTCGCCAGCCGCGGCATCCGGCCGAACTCGCTTTCCCAGTCCTCCTTGCCGCGCTCGGCGACCAGCGCCCGGGTGTTCTCGTGCGCGACGATCACGTCGGCGTCGAACGCGGACGCGCCCAGCACGCGCACCGCGTGGTAGTGGCTCAACACCAGGTACCGCACGGGTTTGTCGGTGTGCTCACGCAGTTTCGCGAGCCACTCGCCCGCCGCGACCGGGGTGGCCAGCGCTTCGAAGCAGACGAGGAAGTCCTCGCCTTCGATGGCGCCGATGTTGGGGTCGCCCTCCGCGGTCAGCGCGTAGACGCCGTCGTCCAGGACTTCGAGGGTCTGCGCTTTCTCCGCCAGGTCGGCCGAAGAGGCGAACGCTTTCTTCGTCACGGCGAGCGCTCCTTTGATCAAAGGTTTGACTATCTCGCCGGTCACAGTAGCCCGCCACGGCGGCGCGCGGAACCCTTGCGCCTAATCTGGGCCGCATGACCGACCGACCGGCCGAAGACCTCGACTACCTTTCGTTCGTCGACTACGCGATCGGGAAGACGAAGGCGGAGCTGCCGGACACCGACCCCGTCGCGATGCGCCTCGGCCTCACGCTGCACCGGCTGGCGGGCGCGCTGGTCTACGACTGGGAGTCGACGGTGCACCGGCCGCGCGGGCTGAGCTGGGGCGGGTTCCGGGTGCTGTTCGTGCTGTGGCTGGCCGGCCCGCTGGAATCCCGCCACGCGGCGCGCCTGGCCGGGATGAGCCGCGCGGCGGTGTCGGCGCTGGTCAAGACCCTGGAGCGGGACGGCCTGGTGACGCGCACGCAGGTCCCTCGCGACCGACGGGCCGTCCGGCTCGCGCTGACGGAGGCCGGCCACACGTCGGTGACGGACGCCTACCAGGCGCACAACGCGCGCGAGCAGGCGTGGGCGGCGTCGCTGACGGCGTCCGAGCAGACGGTCCTCATCGGACTGCTGGAGAAGCTGACGACGAGCCCGGCCGCCGCGGCGGCGCAGCGGCTGGCTTAGCTGGCCAGCCCGGGCAGGGTGTGCCCGGTCTGCTCGGCCTTCGCACGCAGGTACCGGACGTTGTTCTCGGTGGCGAAGACCCCGGTCGGCACGCGCTCGCGCACCGCGATCCCGGCGGCCTCGAGCTGCGCGGCTTTGTCGGGATTGTTCGACAGCAGACCGATTTCTGCGACGCCGAGCGCCTGCAGCATCTGCGCGGCGACCGTGTAGTCGCGGGCATCCTCGGGCAGCCCGAGCGCGGCGTTGGCGGCGTAGGTGTCGAGGCCTTGGTCTTGCAGCGCGTAGGCGTCGAGCTTGTTGTAGAGGCCGATCCCCCGGCCTTCCTGACGCAGGTAGAGCAGGTAGCCGCCGGCCGCGGAGATCCGTTCGACGGCCTCGGCCAGCTGCGGCCCGCAGTCGCAGCGCGCGGACCCGAAGACGTCCCCGGTGAGGCATTCGGAGTGCGGCCGCACCAGCGGCACGGCCCCGGGTGTGCCGAGCACGAAAGCGAGGTGCTCACCCCCGTCGGCCAGCCCCCGGAAGGTGACGGCTTCGGCGTCGACCGCGATCCCGCCGTCGAGCCGCAGCGGGATCCGCACCCGCGTCCGCACCTCGGCCGTCATGCCTGCTCCCCTCGGATCGCCCACGTGATCGACCCTACCGGAAGTTCAAATTCGAACATCAAGATCGCGCGGAACATCACTGGGGCCAACACCGCCGGCTCGCGGGATCTTCCCGATCGAGGGAGGAAGAGCCCGCTGAGGGCCCGCCGAAGCGAGCCCTCAGGGACCGTCAGAGCCGATCGGCCGCCAGCGAAGTTCCCTCGACGCGCGCCCGGATCTTCGCGAACGCGATGTCGCGCGAGGTCGACGTGTCGTCGGCGAACGGGGAGAACCCGCAGTCGTCGCAGGTGCCGAGGCGGTCGGCCGGCAGGTACTTCGCCGCCGCCAGCACGCGGTCGCGGACCTCCTCGGCCGTCTCCACCCGCGGGTCGATCGGGTCGATCACGCCGACGAAGATCCGCTGGCCGGCCCGCAGGTTGTCCCGGATCACCTCCAGTGCGGCGGCTGGCTCGGCCTCGCTCGCCAGCTGGACGTAGAAGTTCCCCGCGTCGAGCGAGAACAACGCCGGCAGCAGGCCCGCGTAGTCGACGTCGAGGCTGTGCACCGAGTCCTGGTCGCCGCCGGGGCAGGTGTGGACGCCGATCTTCGCGCGCTCCTGCGCCGTGAACCGCTCCAGCACCGCGTTGTTGAGGTCGACGAACTGCCGCAGCAGCCCGCCGGACGGGTCGAGCTTCAGCGACAGCCGTCCCTCGGTGAAGTCGATCTGGACGGCGTGCGCCCCGGCGTCGAGGCTGCGCCGGATGTCCGCTTCGGCCTCGTTCACCAGGTCGGCGACGAACTGCTCCCGCGGGTACCCCTCGATGCCGTCGCCCGGGTAGATCAGCGAGATCGCCGACGCGGCGATCGCCGCCTGCTTGACCGGTTTGTCGGTGAGTGTCTTCGCCCGCGTCAGGTACTCGTCGGCGTGCGTCGCGTACCGGAACGGGCCGGCGGTCAGCCGCGGCAGCTGCCGGGTGTGCCCGTCGGCGAACGGGATGACGACGCCGTCCGGCGCCAGCGCGGTCAGCCCGGCCAGCGGGTACGTCGCGAAGCTCGGCTTGCCCTGTTCGCCGTCGGACACGACCGGCGAGCCGGTCTCTTCGAACCGCCTGAGCGTGTCGGCCAGCGCCCGGCTCTCCAGCTCGGCGAGCGCGGCGGCCTCGATCCGTCCGGCGGCGAACGCGCCGAGCCCCTCGATCAGGTAGTCCGGGCGCGGGATGCTGCCGATCGGTTCGGTGGGCAGGGTCATGGCGTCCTCCGCTGCTTGACGGTCCTGACCGGCCTCGACCCGGCGCGAAGCCGGCCTGACCGGCCTCGTGCCTGGCGAACGTAGCGTGATCGGGACCGGTCACGGAGCGCGGATCACCCGGTCGGCGCAGCAAAAAGCACGAATTGAGCAGGCATTCGGCGGTTAACCAGGAGGACTATTGGGTATTCGCTCTGGCGATGACGGCGGGTTCGGCGCCGAAGGAGTACCCCGATGCTCAGTCACCACGATCGCACCGAGCTGGAGAAGATCGAGCGGAACCTCGAGCTCAGTGATCCCGACCTAGCCACCGCCCTGCGCGACGGCAAGCGCCCGAAGTCGCGCGCGCTCCGCAGCGCCTTCCTGATCGCCGTCGACGTCGTCGCCGTGACCCTGCTGGTCCTCGGGCTGGTCCTGCCCGATCCCGGCGTCACGCTCTGCGGGATCCTCGCCCTGACCGGCACGGTCTGGACCCACGTGGCGCGGCACCGCATCTGAGGCAGACTGGGCCCGTGAAGTGGGTCCTGCACGTCGACCTCGACCAGTTCATCGCCGCGGTCGAGATCGCCCGCCGACCGGAGCTGCGCGGGAAGCCCGTGGTCGTCGGCGGCAACGGCGACCCGGCCGAACGCGCCGTCGTCGCGACGGCGTCCTACGAAGCCCGCGAGTTCGGGATCCGGTCCGGCATGCCGCTGCGGATCGCCGCCAAGCGCTGCCCGGACGCCGTCTTCCTGCCCAGTGACCCGCCTGCCTACCTCGAGGTGTCCGAGCACGTGATGACCGCGGTGCGGGAGTTCCCGGTCGTGGTGGAGGTGCTCGGCTGGGACGAGGCGTTCGTCGGCGCCGAGACGGACGACCCGGAGGCGCTGGCGACGTCGATCAAGGAGGCGGTGGCGCGCGAGACCGGGCTGTCGTGCGCGGTCGGCATCGGCGACAACAAGCTGCGGGCCAAGCTCGCCACCGGGTTCGGCAAGCCGGGCGGGATCTTCCGGCTGACCCAGGCGAACTGGTGGGACGTGATGGCCGCGCGCCCGACCGACGCGTTGTGGGGCATCGGCGGCAAGACGACGAAGAAGCTCGCCGAGCTGGGCATCCACACCGTCCTGGACCTCGCCGGCGCGGACGTCGCGGCGCTGGCCGCGCGGTTCGGCCCGAAGACCGGCCCGTGGCTGCGCCTGCTCGGCGGCGGCATCAGCGACGCGGAGGTGAGCGCGACGCCGTACGTGGCCCGCTCACGCAGCCGCGAGACGACGTTCCAGCGCGACCTCACGGACCCGGCGGAGATGGCCGCGGAGGTGTCGACGCTGGCGAAGCGCGTGGCGCAGGACGTCCTCGAGGAAGGCCGCCCGGCCGCGCGGGTCGCGGTGAAAGTGCGGTTCGTGCCGTTCCTGACCCACACGCACAGCATCACCCTGCCCGAGCCGACGTCGGACGCGGCCGAGATCGACCGCGCGGCGCAGGAGGTGCTGGCGATGTTCACGCTGACCCGCGCGGTGCGGCTGCTGGGGGTACGGGCGGAGTTCCTCAGGGCGGACTAGAGCCCGTCCGGCAGCGGCAACGGCCGGTCCGGGTCCAGGTCCACCCCGCCCGCCCGGAGCGTGTGGTCGAGCATCGCCCAGATCGTGCCGCTCAGCTGGGCGGTCAGCTGGTCCAGGCTGAGCGTCCCCGGGTGGTCGAGCCAGCGGGTCGTCGCCGACTCGACGTAGCCGACCAGGCCGAACGCGATCGTGTCCCCCGGCGCCGGGTCCAGGCCGAACGCCGTCAGGTAGCCGGTGAACAGGGCGCTGAGGTGGCGGGCGATCGTGCCGCGGACGTCCGCGGCGCCCTCCGGCGGGCCCGGCAGCGTGCGGACGAGGTACCGGTGCAGCTGGGCGTGCTCGGTCAGCCAGCGCAGGTGCGTCGAGATCGCCGCCGCGATCATCTCGCGCGGCGAACCCGACGGGTGCCACAGCGGCTGGAGCTCGGCCGTCACCAGCTCGGCCGCGCGCTCGGCGATCGCGCGCTGGAGGTCGGCCGCGCCGTCGAAGTGCTTGTACAGGCGGGTCCTCGCGACGCCGGCGCGCTCGGCGATCTGCTCGGTCGAGACGTCCGGGCCGTGCTCGGCGATGGCTTCGAGCGCGGCGTCGACGAACTCGGCACGCCGCCGCTCCTGCTGGCCCGCCCAGCGCGCCGCCCGCCCGTCGACCTTGGTCACGGCGGAAGCCTACTCAGGGCCCGCCGGAGGGTGTACGGTCACCGAAGTAGCTAGTACGGCGTGTACCCCCTACTTCCGGAGGTCGCCATGGGCGTCGAGGCCCAGGACCGGGACGTCACCGCGGCTCGCCTGCTCATGAGCTCCGCGAAGAACTCCTACGACCCGCACGTCGACATCGACTGGACCGCGCCGCTCGCCGAAGGCAAGGCGTACATGCCGCTGGAGCGCGTCTCGCTCTACGGCACCGACCTCTGGGCGAAGCTGACGCCGGAGCAGCGGATCGAGCTGTCCAAGCACGAGATCGCCAGCATCATGAGCGTCGGCCTGTGGTTCGAAATCGTGCTGATGCAGCTGCTCGCCCGGTACGTCTTCGACCTTGACGCGCGCACCGAGCACGCGCAGTACGCGATGACCGAGATCGGCGACGAAACCCGGCACTCGGTGATGTTCGCCCGCACCGCCGAACGGCTCGGCGTGCCGCGCTACGGCGTCCCCAAGGTCGTGCACCGCGCGGCGAAGGTGTTCGGCGCGACCGCCGCCGGGCCGTCGATGTTCGCCAGCGTGCTGGTCGCCGAGGAGACCACCGACCGGCTGCAGCGGTCGATGATGGACGACGACGGCATCCAGCCGCTGATCCGCTCGGTCAACCGCATCCACGTCGTCGAGGAGGCCCGGCACGTCCGGTTCGCCAAGGAGGAGGTGCTGCGGGAGACGCCGAAGCTGTCGAAGGCGGCGCTGCAGCGGCATCGGCTGCGGACCGCGCTCGTCGCGTTCGGCGTGATCGACAGCATGGTCGACCCGCGCATCTACCGCAGCGTCGGGATCGACGCGCGGGAAGGCCGGGCCGCGGCGCTCGCCAACCCGCACTTCCACGAGACGCGCCGCTGGATGGCCGAGAAGATCGTGCCGTTCCTCCGCGAGGCGGGGCTGATCGGCGGCCGGTCCGAGGGCATTTGGCGGCGCGCGCACCTGATCTGACCCCGCCCGGCAGAATTCCCTTCCCGGGAGGCACCGGACTACGCCAGGATTCCCCGGTGACCGAGGGATTCCCGATCGAACCCGCACCGCCGCAGCCGACGGCGCCCGCGCCGCGCTCGCGACTGACCCGGCCCGTCGCCACCGGCCTGATCGGCGTCCTCGTCG
The DNA here is from genome assembly GCF_036227105.1 of Amycolatopsis sp. NBC_01488. Lineage (NCBI taxonomy): Bacteria > Bacillati > Actinomycetota > Actinomycetes > Pseudonocardiales > Pseudonocardiaceae > Amycolatopsis > Amycolatopsis sp. NBC_01488. The sequence goes on from NZ_CP109434.1 coordinate 7,968,678, forward strand.
GCGCGGTCCTGGTCGGCGTGCCGTGGCTGGTGCTGAGCCTGCTCGGCGGGCCGAGCGGGCAGGCCCCGACCGCGCCGGCGAACCTGGGCGGGCTCAGCAGGGCCCAGGACGCGATCGCGAAGGTCGACGCGGTGCGCGGCAAGGCCCAGATCGACCGCGTCGGCAAGACCGACCAGGAGACGGCCGCGCGCGTGTCGGCGGCCTACGGCGGCGCCGGCGCGGTGGTCCAGGACTACCAGGACGAGGGGTTGCTGCGGTCCGTGCAGCTGATCGCCGTGCGCGCGCCGTCGCCGGAGCTGTTCGCGCCCTACGAAGACGTCCAGGCCCTCGGCGAGGCCAAGCCGGGTACCGAGCTGGTGCGCGTCGGTGCCGTGCAGTGCCTCCTGCACAACGACCCGGTCGCGCCCGGCGCCACCCCGGACCCGGACCGCTCGTTCGTGCTGAACTGCCAGCGCACCGGCCGGGACTGACCGTCACGGTGCGGAGCATGGGCACCGAGGGCAACCACGACCCCCAGGAGCTGGCCGGGATCGTCGAGCAGGCGTGGCGCGAGGTCGTTTCGTGAGCACCCATCCGGACGGCCCGCGCCGACGACGAAGCGCGCGTCCTGGGTCACCACACCGCCGCCCGCCGCGTCTACGACGCCTGCGGGTTCATCGTGGAAGTCCTGCTGCGAGCGGAATTCAACCTCGACGGCACGGACGTCGACGACGTTCTCCTGGCGCGCGCGCTCGCTTGACAGCTTCCCGGCGGCTTTGCCATCCTGGTTCCGGGCCGAGAGGCGCTGCGACGGAACTCCTTCCGCCACGCTCGGCCCGGACCGACTCCAAGGGCGCCTCCCGCACGGGAGGTGTCCTTTTTTGGTGGCACGCAAGAGCTTTCCCGCTCACGTCTCCCGCGCGGTTCCGCAACCGGCCGTCAGGAAAGAGAAATGAGCGAGAAACTCACACGCCGCAACGGGGTCGACTTCGCCGTCGCCGACCTGTCCCTGGCCGACGCCGGCCGCACGCAGCTGCGGCTGGCCGAGCACGAGATGCCCGGCCTGATGGCGATCCGCCGCGAGTACGCCGCCGCGCAGCCGCTGAAGGGCGCCCGGATCGCCGGGTCGCTGCACATGACCGTGCAGACCGCCGTGCTCATCGAGACCCTGGTCGCGCTCGGCGCCGAGGTGCGCTGGGTGTCCTGCAACATCTTCTCCACCCAGGACGAGGCCGCCGCCGCGGTCGTCGTCGGCCCGGAGGGCACCCTCGACGCCCCGGCCGGGACGCCGGTGTTCGCGTGGAAGGGCGAGACGCTCGAAGAGTACTGGTGGTGCACCGACCGGCTCTTCGCGTTCGCCGGCGGCCGGGCGCCGAACATGATCCTGGACGACGGCGGCGACGCCACCCTGCTCGTCCACAAGGGAGTCGAGTTCGAGGCGGCGGGCGCGGTGCCGCAACCGTCCGAAGAGGACCCCGAGGAGTACCGGATCGTCCTGGAGACCCTGCGCGCGAGCCTCGCGGCCGACGGCGACCGCTTCACCCGCATGGCCAAGGAGATCCGCGGCGTCACCGAGGAGACGACCAACGGCGTCAAGCGGCTCTACAAGCTCGCCAAGGACGGCGAGCTGCTCTTCCCCGCGATGAACGTCAACGACTCGGTGACGAAGTCCAAGTTCGACAACAAGTACGGCATCCGGCACTCCCTGGTGGACGGCCTGAACCGGGCCACCGACGTGATGATCGGCGGCAAGCGCGTCGTCGTCTGCGGCTACGGCGACGTCGGCAAGGGCGCGGTCGAGGCGCTGCGCGGGCAGGGCGCCCGGGTGGCGGTCACCGAGATCGACCCGATCTGCGCACTGCAGGCGGCGATGGACGGGCTCGACGTGGTGGAGCTGGACGACGTCGTCGCGACGGCCGACATCTTCATCACCACCACCGGCAACTTCGGCATCATCTCGGCGGAGCAGATGAGCCGGATGAAGCACAACGCGATCGTCGCGAACGTCGGGCACTTCGACAACGAGATCGACATGGCCGGGCTGGCGAAGCGGCCCGGCATCACCAAGAAGGAGATCAAGCCGCAGGTGCACGAGTGGACGTTCCCGGACGGCCACGCGATCATCGTGCTGTCCGAAGGGCGCCTGATGAACCTCGGCAACGCGACCGGCCACCCGTCGTTCGTGATGTCGAACTCCTTCACCAACCAGGCCATCGCGCAGATCGAGCTGTTCGCCAAGCCCGGCGAGTACGCCACCGACGTCCACCGGCTGCCCAAGCACCTCGACGAAAAGGTGGCCCGGCTCCACCTCGACGCACTTGGTGTGAAACTAACCAAGTTGTCGAAGGCCCAGGCGGAATACATCGGCGTGGACGTCGAAGGTCCGTACAAGCTCGACCACTATCGGTACTGATTCGAAGTTGCTCCATTTGCCGCAGTTTGGCAGCTCGGGAAAATGGCCATCCTCACGACGAGAGCGCATCCGCCCGGACGGCACGGAGCCGGGCCGGGTCTCGTGCGAAGGAGAGTGTCAAGTGATCGTCCTCGGTGTAATTCTACTGGTCATCGGGTTCATCGTCGGTATCCCGGTGCTGTACACCATCGGCATCGTGCTGGCCGTGGCCGGCGTGGCGCTGGCCATCCTCGGCGGCACCGGCCGCCGGATCGGCGGCCGGGCGCACTGGTACTGATCCCGTGACCCCCGCCGGCCTGGCGCGCGTCAGCAGCAATGCTGGCCGCGCCAGGCCGTTCGGCTTTCTTTTTCCCGCCACGCGAGCGATGCGGAAGATAAGGGTCCTCCGGCTCCGAGGGGGAGGGAGAGCCGAAGGACCCCGTTAGTGTTAGCACATCGCCACGCCCGTGTACACATCTGCATACACGATCGTGTTACGCGGTTGACGCCTTCTTCACGCCGCGAAGGCCTCCCCGGCCGGCGGTGAGGCCGGCGGGAAGGCCTTCGCGGATCCTGGCGGGAGGCTCAGGAAGCTTGGCGCAGCAGCGGTTTTCCCGGCGCCGCGGCACACGCGCACCCGGCGCCGAGGGCCTGGCAGTCGACGATCAGCCCGTGCCGGACCCGGTCACCGTCCCGGCAGGACGGATCGGTGCACTCGGCGAACCCGCCTTCGGGGTGCACCACCAGGGTGCCGTGACAGTGATCGATCCCCGCGTCACAAGAAGCGCACTCCATGACCGGCCCGCCCTTCCGCGTTCGTGCCCGGTGTGCTCGCACCTCTTGGTACCACCGGAAAGCACGCGGACGCGGAAGGGCGGCGGCGTGTCGCCGCGACCACCCGTCCGGGGTCAGCCGGACTTGGGCGCCCGCTTGCGCGCCGCGGGCTTCTTCTTCGCGGCGGTCGGCTCCGCGTCCTCAGCGGACTCCTCCGAAGTGGACTTCGCCCCGCGGGACTTCTTCGCCGCGTCCACGCTGGCCTGCAGCGCCGCCATCAGGTCGACCACGTCGGCCTTCGCGGTCACCGCCGCCGGCTTGGTGGTCTCCTCCCCCGCCACCTTGGCCTCGATCATCTCCTCGAGGGCCTCGCGGTAGTGGTCGTGGTACTTCTCCGGCTCGAACACCGGCTCGGCGAGCGAGTCGATCAGCGACCCGGCCATGGTCAGCTCCTGGGGCCGGATCTGCGGCGGGTCGTCGCGCAGGAAGGGGAAGTCGGGCTCGCGAACCTCGTCCGGCCACAGCATCGTCGTCATCACCAGCACGTCGGCGTGCACCCGCAGCACCGCCATGCTCTCCCGCTGCCGCACGGCGACCTTGGCGATCGCCACCTGGCTCGACTTGTGCAGCGCGTCCCGCAGCACGACGTACGGCTTCACCGCGTTCTTCTGCGGCTCCAGGTAGTACGTCCGGTCGTACTGGATCGGGTCGATCGACTCGAGCGGCACGAACTCCAGGACGTCGATCGTGCGCTGCGAGGACAGCGGCAGCTCGGCCATCTCGGCGTCGGTGATCACGACCATCTCGCCGTCGGGCAGCTCGTAGCCCTTCGCGATCTCGGCGTAGGGCACCTCGGCGCCGTCGATCGTGCAGAACCGCTTGTACTGGATGCGGCCGCCGTCGGCCTCGTGCACCTGGCGGAGCGAGACGTTCTTGTTCTCGGTGGCCGCGTACAGCTGGATCGGGATGCTCACCAGCCCGAACGACACCGAGCCCTTCCACATCGCCCGCATGCCACGCACCTCCGATAGACCACCGGGTCGCCTTCACGCTACGTGACCACCGTAGCCCGGATCGTCCTCCGGCGACAGTGCGATCTAGACCTCTGCCAGGTACTTCTCCCAGAGTGCGGGGTCCATGAACCAGTGCTGGAAGTCCGTCGGATCGGTGAAACCGTTCGCGAACCGGCGCGCCACGGCGGGGTTCTGGCCGGCCACCCCGAGGATCTGGAGCACGTGCGGGGGCGGCGGCATGAGCAGCGCGTTGGTCCATTCGGTCACGTGCCGGGCGTACTCCCAGTAGCGCTCGAACGTCGCGTCCATCCACCCCGCGTCGAACGGCCGGTCGCCGCGCTCGACGATCGCGTCCAGGTAGGTCGCGGCGCAGTGGCTCGCGTTGTTCGAACCCTGGCCGGTGATCGGGTCGTTCGCGACGACGACGTCGGCCATGCCCAGCACGATCGCCCCGCCCGGCAGTGTGCCGACCGGCTTGCGGACCACCGGGGTGTAGCCGCCGGCCAGCGTCGCCTTCGCGTCGGTGAGTTCGGCGTCGCGGCAGCGGTCGTACTCCCACGGCACGAACTGCTTCATCAGGTCGAGGATCCGCGCGAAGTGCTCGGCCGGGCCCGGGCGGTCGTCGAAGCAGTCCAGCGGGCCGCCGGGGACGCCTTCGAAGAAGAGGATGTCGCAGTTCCCGCTCAGCGTGTACGCGGGGATCATGAACAGCTCGCCGACACCGGGGACGATGTTGAACCGCACCGCCATCTTGTCCGGGTGCTCCGGCCGCGGGCGCACGCCGTGGGCGTAGGCCAGCGAGAGCGCGCGCATCGGCTTCGTGTACGGCGACCGCTCGGGCACGCGGTCGAACAGCTGGACCAGCTCGCCCTTGCCGGCCGAGATGATGACCAGGTCGTAGAGCCGGGCCAGCGCGTCCAGTTCGGACGTCATCACGCCGTGGATGACGAGCTTGCCGCCGCGGTCCTCGAACAGCTCCAGCCAGCCGGCCATCTTCACCCGCTGGTCGACCGACTGCGCGACGTGGTCCAGCTCGGCGAACCAATCGAGCGCGCGGCCGCCGTCCGGGGCGGCCACCGAGACGCCGAGTCCCTCGACGTTCACCGTGTCGGCTTCCCACAGGTCGATGCCGAGGTCCCGCTCGTGCTGCAGCGCGTCGTGGAACATGCACTGCGTCGACATCACGCGCCCGGCCCGGATCTCCTCCGGCGTCCGCGCGGACATCACCGTGACGTCGTAGTCCTTCGCCAGCAGCCCGAGGGCCAGCTGCAGCCCGGACTGCCCGGCGCCCACGATCAGGACCTTGCGCATGAAGCTCTTCTCTCCTCGTTCAGGGCTGCGGGACGCTGCCGGCCAGCTCTCGCGGGCCGGACAGCACGGCGAGCGACAGCGTGTGGCCGACCAGCTCGGTCAGGGTGGCGATCGTCGACGCCCGGTCGCGGGCGTCGCAGGTGACCAGCGGGACGCTCGGGTCGAGCGCGAGCGCGTCACGCACCTCGTCGAGGTCGTGCACCGGCTTGCCCTCGAACTGGTTGACCGCCACGACGAACGGCAGCTCCGAGTCGTTCTCGAAGTAGTTGATCGCCGCGAACGACTCGTCGATCCGGCTGGTGTCGACCAGCACGACCGCGCCGAGCGCGCCGCGGCTCAGGTCGTCCCACAGGAACCAGAACCGCGCCTGCCCGGGCGTGCCGAACAGGTACAGCAGCAGGTCCGGGCGCAGCGTGATGCGGCCGAAGTCCATCGCGACGGTCGTGGTCGACTTGCCGCCCGGCGGGATGTCGTCGACGCCTTGGCCCGCCTCGGTCATCCACGCCTCGTTGCTCATCGGCGGCACCTCGGAGACCGCCCCGACGAACGTGGTCTTGCCGACACCGAAGCCCCCGGCGACGACGATCTTCGCGGAGATCGTCAGCAGATCGCCCTCAGGCGGGGAGCCGCTTGAGCCCATCAAGGATCCTCTCGAGCACGTTGGTGTCGTGGTGGTAGGCGTGCGCCGTGGGGTGGACGAACACCGCGCCCTGGGTGGCGAGGTCGCCGATCAGCACCCGCACCACGCCCAGCGGCAGGTCCAGCCCGACCGACAGCTCGGCGATCGAGCACCGCGCGCGGGCGCGTTCGTAGAGCGAGCGCGACTCGGGCATCAGCGTGCCGCTCAGCGCCGGGTCGTACCGCGGGACCGAGACCAGCGTCTCCACCAGCAGCTGGTGGCGGGTGCTGGTGCGGCCGCCGGTGAGCGCGTACGCCCGGATCCGGCGGCTTCGCCGCGGCAAGGGGGTGTCCTTCTCGGACACGGAGATCACATCCTTGTCGGCCACTCCCATCACGCCCTGGGCCGGCGCGCGGTGAGCACCTGGCGCAGTTCGGCGCGCACCTCGGGGGTGAGCGCGTGGCCGGCGTTGGTGATGAACTGGGTCATCTCGTAGGCGACCACCTTCATGTCCGCCTCGCCCGAGGTCAGCACCGCGAGCCCGGCACCGGACCCGATGCCCATGAACAGGAAGTAGCCGTGGGTGAGCCGGATGATGATCTGCTCGCAGGCGCCCTTCCCGAACAGCGCCGCGCTGTTGCCCGCCAGCGAAAGCAGGCCGCTGGCGATCGCCGCCAGCTGCTCGGCTTCGGCTTCGCCGACCGAGTCGGACGCGGTGAGGGGAAAGCCGTCCACGCTCATGATCAGCGCGTGGCTGACGCCGTGGACCTTGCGCACGAAGTCGTCGAGCAGCCAGGCGAAGTTCGCCGGGGCCGGGTGGGGGGCGCTCACGAGGCGGTTCCTCCGGGCGTCTCGTCCTGCTGGGAACGGTGGTTCTCGGCGAGCGCCGCCCGCTCGCCGTCGGCGAAGGCGCCGAGGTCGGCGAGCAGCTGGTCGTGGCCGGCACCGAGCGTGCCCTGGTGGTGGTCCGGGGGCGGCGGTGGCGGCGGTGGTTCGGGCGCCGCACCGCGGATGCTGCCGGGCACCCGGCGCGGCAGGCCGTTGGCCGTGGTCCCGCCGGTCTGCTCGACCGGCCGCGGGCGGGGGCTCGGCTTGCGCGGCATCGGCGTGACCGGCTCCTCCCGCGGGAAGGCACCCGGGCGGCGGCGCGGGAGCCCGCCGACGCCGGCCGGCTCGCCGGCCGGGGCCTTGACCGGCTCCGCGGTCACGGTCCGGGTGCCGGACCACGCGTTCTCGGCCAGCTCGGTGACGATCCCGGTCGGCAGCAGCACGGTGGCCACCGTGCCGTGCGGGCTGCGCCGGTCCAGCCGCACGGTGACGTCGTGGCGGGCGGCGAGCCGGGAGACCACCGCGAGGCCCATGTGGCGCGCGGCGGCGTCGTCGAGGTCACCGCCGGCGGCCAGCCGCGCGTTCAGGCCGTCGATCCGGTCGGCGGGGATGCCGATGCCCTCGTCCTCGATCCGGACGAGCACGCTGCCCTGCTCGGTCAGGTGCGCGCTGATGTGCACCGGCGAGCTCGGCGAGGACTGGTTGGCGGCGTTGTCGAACAGCTCCGCCAGCACCCGGCCCAGGTCCTCGGCGGCGAAGCCGACGACGCCGAGGTTCACGACGCGGCCGATGGTGATCCGGGCGTAGTGGTCGATCGAGGACATCGCCGCGCGCATGACGTCGAGCACCGAGGTCGCGCGGGCGGCGTCGTCGGCGGTCTCCTGGCCGGCCAGGACGCGCAGGTTCTCGGCGTTGCGCCGCAGCCGGGTCGCGAGGTGGTCGAGCTGGTAGAGCTCGGCGAGGCGGTGGTGGTCCTCCTCCCCCGCCTCCAGCTCTTCGAGCCGCGCGAGGAGCTGGTCGAGGAGGTTGAGGTCACGCAGGGCGACGCTGGCGCAGATCTCGGCCAGCACCGCGTCGTCCGCGGGCGCCTCCGGTACCGCGACGGGCGGGGTCAGCTGCGCGAGCGCCGGGCCGGCCGCGGGCGCGTACCCGGGGTGCTTCGGCGGCGCGGTGAGGAACTGCGCGGCGGCGACCCGCGAACGGTCCAGCAGGACGCGTGATCGATCCAGGAGTTCCCGGGCCCGGCTGGCCATGTGGTCCCACTTCTTCCTTGCTCAGGTTCGGACGCGGTGCGCTGTGCCGACCCCCGGCGGCGACGACCGACATGCAAGCAGAAAGCCTCGTGACGTGTCCACAACCAGTCCCCGCGCGATCGCGCCGCGTGAGTGTGGATCGCGGGCGTAGCTCCTGGTGAGCGCAGTGCGCTAGGCCATTCGGCTCAATTTTGCACTTTGCCGGATGCAACAGTCCGCACACGGGCTCGATACCGCAGACCGCGCGACCGCGCACGACGGAAGCCGACTCGTGTCCGGTTCGCCCCAATTTTGCGCGCCACGCAATTTTTTGCGGGGCGCGCAAGTTTTTCGCTACACTCCGTTCATGCCGCCGGACGAACCACCGAAGCTGACGCTGCGGGAACGCAAGAAGCGCGAAGCCCGCCGGGCACTCGCGCAGGCCGCGTTGCGGCTCTCGATGGACCGCGGGCTGGAGAACGTGCGGGTCGAGGACATCGCCGCCGAGGTCGGTGTCTCGCCCCGCACATTCAACAACTACTTCTCCAGCAAGGAACAGGCGGTCTGCTCGGTGGTCGTCGACCGCCACGAGGGAATGCGCGAAGCCCTGCTCGCCCGGCCCGAGGGCGAGCCGCTCTGGGAGTCGGTCAAGCAGGCGGTGATCCACCAATATTCGCGTGAGGGCGAGCCGGATCGCGCGTATGTTGCGCGTATCCGGGAGCTGATGGGCCAGCTGATGCTGCGCGGCGAGTTCCTCAACGCCCACGCGGCGGTCGAACGCGTCCTTGCCGAGACCATCGCGAAGCGGGCGGGCGGGGCGGACCACCTCCTGTGCCGGCTGATGGCCTCCACGGTGGAAAGCGCTGTCCGCGTCGCCTTCGTCAACTGGTTCATGACCGAGGGCGAGCCGTTCCTCCCGACCCTGGAACGGCTGCTGGACGAGCTGGCCACCGGGATGCCCACCCTGACCGCCGGCACCGGACCGAACACCACCACCACACTGGGGGAACCGTTGTGCTAGTCAAGCTCCTGCGCAGTCACCTGCGCCCCTACAAGACGACGTTGTGGGTGATCGTGCTGCTGCAGCTCGTGCAGACGATCGCCATGCTCTACCTGCCGACGCTCAACGCCGACATCGTCGACAACGGGCTGATCAAGGGCGACCTGGGGTACATCCTGCGCGTCGGCGCCGTGATGCTGGCCGTGACGCTGGCCCAGATCGCCGGGTCGATCGGCGCGGTGTACTACGGCGCCCGCACCGCGATGGCGGTCGGGCGCGACATCCGCTCCGGCGTCTTCCACCGCGTGCAGGACTTCTCCGCCCGCGAGGTCGGCCAGTTCGGCACGCCGTCGCTGATCACCCGCACCACCAACGACGTCCAGCAGATCCAGATGCTGGTCGTGATGACGCTGACGCTGATGGTGTCGGCGCCGATCATGTGCATCGGCGGGATCATCCTGGCGCTCAACCTCGACGTGCCGCTCTCCTCGCTGCTGCTGGTGATCGTGCCGGTGCTGGCGGTCGCGGTCGGCACGATCATCACGAAGATGCGCCCGGCGTTCCGGCTGATGCAGGAACGCATCGACAAGATCAACCAGGTGCTGCGCGAGCAGATCATGGGCATCCGCGTCATCCGCGCGTTCGTCCGCGACAAGCACGAGCGGGAGCGCTTCGACGCCGCGAACGACCAGCTGCTCACGGTTTCGCTGCGCGTCGGCAGGCTGATGGCGCTGATGTTCCCGATCGTCATGCTGGTGATGAACACCTCCAGCGTCGCGGTGCTGTGGTTCGGCGGGCAGCGCATCGACTCCGGCAGCATGCAGATCGGGGCCCTGACGGCGTTCCTGGCCTACCTGCTGCAGATCCTGATGTCGGTCATGATGGCCACGTTCATGTTCATGATGGTGCCGCGCGCGGAGGTCAGCGCCGAGCGGATCAGCGAGGTGCTCGACACCGAGTCGAGCGTCCGCCTGCCGGTGTCGCCGATCCGCCCCGGCGCGGTGCACGGGCACCTGGAGCTGTCCGGGGTCGAGTTCCGCTACCCCGGCGCGGAAAAGCCGGTGCTGTGCGACATCTCGCTGATCGGGCGGCCGGGTGAGACCACCGCCGTGATCGGGTCGACGGGTACCGGCAAGACCACGCTGCTCAACCTGATCCCGCGGCTCATGGACGCCACGAAGGGCACGGTGAAGGTCGACGGCGTCGACGTGCGCGACCTCGACCCGGCGGTGCTCGCCCGCGCGGTCGGGCTGGTGCCGCAGAAGCCGTACCTGTTCGCCGGGACGGTGGCGAGCAACCTGCGCTACGGCGATCCCGACGCCACCGACGAAGAGCTGTGGCACGCGCTGGAAGTCGCGCAGGGCAAGGACTTCGTCGCAGCGATGCCCGAAGGCCTCGACGCACCGATCGCCCAGGGCGGCACGAACGTCTCGGGCGGCCAGCGGCAGCGGATCGCGATCGCGCGGATGCTGGTGCACAAGCCGGAGATCTACCTGTTCGACGACTCGTTCTCGGCGCTGGACTACGCGACCGACGCGGCCCTGCGCCGGGCGCTGGTGTCGGAAACCGCCGACGCGACGGTGATCATCGTCGCCCAGCGCGTCAGCACCATCCGGGGCGCCGACCGCATCATCGTCCTCGACGAGGGCCGCGTCGTCGGCACCGGAACCCACCACGAGCTGTTCGACGGCAACGAGACCTACCGCGAGATCGTGCTGTCCCAGCTGACCGAGCAGGAGGCGGCGTGAGTACCACGGAACAGTCCGCCGTCACCGAGGCGGGGGAACGCCCGACCGCGCAGCGGCACAAGAACACCGGGGCCGCGACGGCCGGTCCCGGCCGGTGGATGGCCGGCGGCGCGCCGCCGGAGAAGGCCCTCGACTTCAAGGGGTCGCTCAAGCGCCTCCTGCAGCTGCTCGCCCCGCAGCGGCTCCAGCTGGTCGGGGTGCTCGTGCTGGGCGCGGCGAGCGTCGCGCTGACGGTGATCGGCCCGAAGATCCTCGGCCAGGCCACCGACGCGATCCTCGCCGGCGTGCTCGGCAAGCAGGTGCCGCCGGGGGTCACCAAGGAGCAGATCGTCGCCGGGCTGCGCGCCCGCGGCGACGGCACGCTCGCCGACATCTACAACCGCGTCGACCTCGTACCCGGCGTCGGCATCGACTTCGACAAGGTCGGGCAGATCCTGCTGACCGTGCTGGCGCTGTTCGTCATCGCGTCGTTCTTCGGGCTGATCCAGGCCCGGCTGACGACGACGCTGGTGCAGCACGCGGTCTACCGGCTGCGCCAGGACGTCGAGGAGAAGTTCGCGCGGCTGCCGCTGAAGTACTTCGACCGCCAGCCGCGCGGCGAGGTGCTTTCCCGCGTCACCAACGACATCGACAACCTGGCGATGTCGCTGCAGCAGACGCTGTCGCAGATCGTCTCGTCGCTGCTGACGGTGATCGGCGTGCTGATCATGATGTTCCTGATCTCGCCGCTGCTCGCGGTGATCGCGCTGGTCACGGTACCGCTGTCGGCCGTCGTGGCGGCGAAGATCGGCAAGCGGGCGCAGCCGAACTTCATCAAGCAGTGGTCCACGACCGGGAAGCTCAACGCGCACATCGAGGAGATGTACACCGGGCACTCGCTGGTCAAGGTGTTCGGCCGCCGCGACGAGTCCGCGGCGATCTTCGACAAGCAGAACGAGACGCTGTACGAGGCGAGCTTCCGGGCGCAGTTCATCTCCGGGATGATCCAGCCGGCGATGATGTTCATCGGCAACCTGAGCTACGTCCTGGTCGCGGTGATCGGCGCGCTGCGCGTCGCGTCGGGCAGCCTGACGCTCGGCGAGGTGCAGGCGTTCATCCAGTACTCGCGCCAGTTCAGCCAGCCGGTGACGCAGATCGCCAGCATGGCGAACCTGCTGCAGTCCGGCGTCGCCTCGGCCGAGCGGGTGTTCGCGCTCCTCGACGCCGGAGAGCAGGCACCGGAGCCCGAGCACCCGGAGCGGCCGTCGGTGATCCGCGGGCGGGTCGAGTTCCAGGACGTCTCGTTCCGCTACCTGCCGGACGAGCCGTTGATCGACGACCTGTCGCTGTCGGTGGAGCCCGGGCAGACGGTGGCGATCGTCGGCCCGACCGGCGCGGGCAAGACCACGCTGGTCAACCTGCTCATGCGGTTCTACGAGCTGGACGGCGGCCGCATCACCCTGGACGGCGTGGACATCGCGAAGATGAACCGCGAGGAGCTGCGCGACCAGACCGGCATGGTGCTGCAGGACGCGTGGCTGTTCGGCGGCACGATCGCGGAGAACATCGCCTACGGCGCGGACGACCCGACCCGCGAGGAGATCATCGAAGCGGCGACGGCGACGTACGTCGACCGGTTCGTCCGGACGCTGCCGGACGGCTACGACACGGTGCTCGACGACGAGGGCGGCACGGTCAGCGCGGGCGAGAAGCAGCTGATCACGGTGGCGCGGGCGTTCCTGGCCAAGCCGGTCATCCTCATCCTGGACGAGGCGACCAGCTCGGTCGACACCCGCACCGAGGTGCTCATCCAGCGGGCGATGAACTCGCTGCGCAGCGGCCGCACGAGCTTCGTCATCGCCCATCGGCTTTCGACGATCCGCGACGCGGACGTGATCCTGGTGATGGAGCACGGCCAGATCGTCGAGCACGGCGACCACGAAACGCTCCTGAGCAGCGGCGGCGCCTATGCCCGGCTGTACGCGGCCCAGTTCGCCGAAGCGATGGCGGAGACGGACTGACGCGGGCTCCGGCCGATCCGGCCGTCGGTCCCGGTACCCTGAAAGCCTTCGAGCGGAAGGGGTACCGGGCACCGATGGCCGACCGGCTCGAGGAGTACCGCGGCAAGCGCGGGAAGGACCGCACCCCCGAACCCTGGCCCGACGGTCCGCCGGAGCCCGGGGGCGACGACCTCTTCGTCATCCAGGAGCACCACGCCTCCCGGCTGCACTGGGACTTCCGGCTGGAGCGCGCCGGCGTGCTCGTGTCGTGGGCCGTGCCGCGGGGGCTGCCGCTCGCACCCGGCGTGAACCGGCTCGCGGTGCACACCGAGGACCACCCGATGGAGTACCTCACGTTCTCCGGCGAGATCCCGGCCGGCGAGTACGGCGGTGGCCGGATGACCGTGTGGGACACCGGGAAGTACGAAACCCTGCACTGGAACGACCACAAGGTCGAGGTCGTCTTCCACGGCGAGCGGGCGCGCGGCAAGTACGTGTTCCTCAACCGGCACAACGCCGACGACGACCGCGACTGGATGCTGCGGCGCCTCGACCCGGCCGAGCCGGGGCACGAGGACGCGCCGGAGTTCCTCGAGCCGATGACCGCCGTCGCGGGCACCCTGCCCGCCGACGACGACGAGTGGGCGTACGAGTTCGCCTGGGGCGGCGACCGCACGATGGTGTGCGTCTCCGGCGGCCGGCTCACCGCCCACGACGATACGGGCGCCGACGTCACCGGCCGGTACCCGGAGCTGCACAAGGTCGGCGAAACCCTCGGCTCGACCGAAGTGCTGCTGGACGGCGAGATGGTGATCGTCCGCGACGGCCGCCCGGATCCCGGCGGCCTCGACGAACGCCGCCGGGTGGACGGGACCGCCGCCAAGCAGATGATGCGGCACTGCCCGGCGTTCTTCTTCGCCTTCGACCTCCTGCACCACGAGGGCCGCCCGACGCTGGAGCTCCCGTACCTGCAGCGCCGGGAGATGCTGGCCGATCTCGGCCTGTCCGGCAGCAACTGGCAGGCGCCCCAGTACTTCCTGGGCAACGGCGAGGCCGTCCTGGCCGCGGCGCGCCAGCACGGCCTTGGCGGGATCCACGCCAAGCGCGCCGACAGCCCCTACCGCCCCGGCGAGGCGGACGGCGACTGGCTCCGGATCGAGGCCTGACCTGTCCCTCAGTCGCCGCGGGCGAGCACGACCACGCCGGCCACGACGACCACCGCGCCGGCGACCACGTTGCCGACGAGCGCGGCCGTCGATGGCTGCGTCTCGGCCGCGTGCCGCAGCAGCCACGGCGAAAGCGCGGCCCACGCGCCGAGGACCGGGACGACCCAGCCGAGGAAGCGCAGCCGCCGCATCGCGATCGCCAGCGCGATCAGGACCACGCCGACGGCGGTGTTGCTGAACGCGAGCACGCCCGCGCCGCCGAACCCGGTGACCCAGGGGGCGAGCACGAGGTAGAGACCGGCGAGCAGGACGAGGCCCGCGGCCGCGCCGAGCACGGCGGTCCGCTGCCCGCCGGCCGGGGTGCTGTGCGAAGTCATCTCCTCACCTCCACCCCGGAGAGGTACCCCGCGGTAGCGGCCGGTAACCGGGGCCTGCCCGCAGCCCTCGAGGCGGGCAGGCCCCGGACGCCGGCTCAGCAGCCGCAGGTGTAGTACGTGATGTCCCAGTGGTTGCCCTCGTCGCAGTAGAGGTTGCCGGAGCCGGCCTTCCACTGCGGGTAGCCGTCGCCGCGCAGCCCGATGTAGCTGAAGGTGTTCTTGATGTAGCTGTCGATGCAGCTGTTGTGCGCGATGTCGACCTTGTAGCCGTTGTAGTGGCTGTAGGTGCCCGACGCGTGGCCGACCTCGGTCCCGCCGGTGATGTTGATCGCGCAGCCGCTGGCCCGCTTCAGCGTGATCACGCCGGTGACCGTCGTCTGGTTGATCTGCTCGTAGGACGTGCACGTCGAGTTGGACCGCGTGGTGCAGTTCCCGCTCGACGAGTGCGTGACCCCGGCGGCGGACAGCTGCGACGCCGCCTGCGCCTGGGTGAGCTTGGTGACCTCGACGCTCGCCGACGCGGTGCCGATGGTGGCGAACGCCACCGTCGCGGCCGAAGCGGTCAGTCCTGCCGCCACGCGCGTGAGCATCCGTTGTCCCGGCATGCCTTGCCTCCTCGGGTACGACGATCCGAACGGCGGCAGCCAACTGGGCACGGCCATAACTTCGCCAAACGACGCGGCCGCCGGGTGCGCTGCGGCCGCGTCAGGTCCTGATCTTCGTCAAGACTTCACGAGTCCGGTCCCGTGCCGGGGATTCGCTGGTGACGGCGGTGAGGCCCCGCAGCGCGAGCAGCTCCCACAGCGGGAACCCGAGCTCGGCGAAGAGGTCGGCCGACGTCCGCAGCAGCCGCGCCGCCTC